>JAYSXE010000254.1:0-2664 GCA_043717565.1 Burkholderiales bacterium
CGGGCGCGGCCACCGCGTCGGGGCTGCCCAGCAGCCGCTCCACCTCATGCTGCCAGGGCAGTGAGTGGACGATGTGGTTGAAGTGCGGCGCGGCCTCCCAGGGCGTCAGCACCGTGCCCTCGTCGCCCACCAGGCGCAGATTGGTCACCACCGCCATCGGGTCGGCCATCGCCAGCACCCCCCGCCCCAGTTGCACCCAGTCCCAGGCCATGCCGACATCGCCGTCGTCGGTATGCCAGGCCCAGAAGGTCTGGCCCATGCTGCGGAACATCAAGTCACCGGGGTTGGTGATTTGTGTGCGCAGGTGGCGCAGTTGCAATGGAATCTGTTTGTTCACCTGCCACAATAATGGTGGCCAAGCACGCAATGTCCAGGGATGGCAAGCTTCAAGCGCGGAGTTCAAGATCGTCACCATGACAGTTACTGATATGTCGCGCAGTTTTCGGCAACCGTCATCAAATGAAAACATGTAAACCCTTGCAGGGCCCGACCGACCCGTCGCCCCATCGCTAGGGACTTGTCATGCTCACCGGTGGATATGCTGCGGTGCTTCAGGCCGGGAGTCGGGATGACTTCCGCAATGAAGTGGTGCGTTTCACACAGGCCATGGGCTTCCGCACCGTCTCGGCGATGATGGTGGTCGACTACTCGGTGGGCCGGTCTGAGTTTGTGGTGGTCAACAACGCACCGACCGGCTGCGAGGTGGTGCTGGACGATGTGGACAGCATGCGCCGTGACCCGGTGATGCAGCATTGCCGCCACCACACCTGGCCCATCATCTGGGACCAGTCCACCTACACCAAGCAGGGCCTGGGTGACTTGTGGGAGGCGCAGGCCAGCTTCGGCTACTGCACCGGCATTGCGATGGCGCTGCACCTGCCCGAAGGCCGGCACTTCGTGCTGGGCGTCGAGCGCGACGCAGCGCTGCCCGGTGACGCGGTGGAGCTCAGCCGCCTGGTGGCCGATCTGCAACTGTTTGCCACCTATGCCCAGGATGCCGCGATGCGGGTGCTGCTGCCGCTGGCGGCGGCGCCCGACCGCCCTTCGCTCACGCCTCGCGAGCTGGAAGCCCTGCGCTGGACGATGGAGGGCAAGACGGCCTGGGAGGTGGGCGCCATCCTGGGCATCAGCGAGCGCACGGCGGTGCTGCATGTCAACAACGCCACGCACAAGCTCAACTGCACCAGCAAGCACCAGGCGGTGCTGAAGGCGATGCGGCTGGGCTTGATCCACTGAGAGCTTGAGCGTCTTTCGATCATGCCCGCTCGCCACGCCAAAAGGCGCCCGCTCGTCGTTGCAAATGCTCGCCATAGCCCGGGCTATGTCTGTGCTTTGCGCCTAGGGCCTGTCATCAAATGAATCACCCCTGCGTGGCACCCCAGCGCGGGCGCAATCTAGGCGCAAAGCGCAGTCGGGGTTGGGCCAGAGCCAGAGGCTCTGGCCTTCGCCAGGCACAAACAGTCCGTATGGACTGTTTGTGTCCGGGCTCAGCCCCGGCGAGCATTTGCTACGACGAGTGCGCCCGCTCTGGGGTGCCACCCGAAGGGCCGGGCTTGCAAGGGGCGCCGCGCGTCGTTGCAGCCCGCGGTCGGGGGAAACACCCCGACCTTCGGCCTGCGCCTAGCCCGTCTTTCTCAACCGACCCCCGACAGCGCCGCCAAGTGCTTGATTTGACTTGGCGCGAGGCCGAAGGTCTTCACTACATGGCGAGGGCTTGCGGGGCCTGTTGGCGAACTTGCGTGGCCGAGATTCTTGGCGGCGGCTGCTCGGGCAAGCTCAGCCGCAGTTGCTGCAACAACATCCTGTGTTCGGCCTCGGGCTGCGTGTAGCGCGACAGCAGCAGTTCGCGTCCGTCGGTGGTCGGCAGGTGCACGTCCACCATCTGCAAGGTCTTGAACTTGGCGATCACCTCGCGCGGTGTGAGGCCGCTGGCCAACGGCCGCAGGTTGGCCTTGAGCGTGACCTGCAGGCAGTACGCGAGGAAGGCCACGAAGATGTGCGCCTCGATGCGCTCGTCTTTGCGGTGGAAGATCGGCCGCACGGCCAGATCGTGCTTGAGTTCCTTGAATGCCTGCTCCACCTCGGTGAGCTGGATGTAGAACGTCCACAAGCGCTCGGGCTGCTGCGCATCAAGGTTTGTGCGCAGCAGGTAGCGGCCCTCGCGCCGACGCACCTGGCGCAGCTTGGCGCGGTCGAGCCGCAATGCCAGGCTCGCCGCCGGTTTGACTTGTTTGGCGCTACCGGCCTTGGCCCTCTTGGCAGCAGCCTTTGGGGTGACACGGGCCTTGGGCGGTGCAGCTGCGTTCGACGTCGCGGGGGCGGCCTTCGGTGCGGGGGCGCTGAACTCTGAGACCGTCACCTGAACCAGGTGCGCGGCACGACCGGCCTCGTGCCTGGCTGCGCCGAGTTTCATCAGCAGTTGGTCACGCGTGAGCGTCTGGGCTTGCAGCGCCTGCAGCCGATCGACGTAGCGGCGCAGCCGCCTGCGTGCATCGCTTTGGGCGAGCACGTACACGTCCTGCTCGGTGGCCAGGCGCTTGACCTGCACGCCCTCGCGCACGCGCGTCCAGGGCTGGCCGAGGAAGGCTTGTTCAAGCTTGGTGAGCCGGCCCTTGGGTGTGCCCACCAGATACGACGCGCCCTTGGCGCGCATCTCGGCCAGGC
>JAYSXE010000255.1:0-14695 GCA_043717565.1 Burkholderiales bacterium
ACGGCACACGCCCGCCACAAGAAAATCCTGAAGCTCGCCAAGGGCTACCGCGGCCGCCGCAAGAACGTCTACCGCATCGCCAAACAGGCGGTGATGAAGGCCGGCCAGTACGCTTACCGCGACCGCCGGACCAAGAAGCGCGTCTTTCGCCAGTTGTGGATCGCCCGTATCAACGCCGCCAGCCGCGGTCTGGGCGTGACCTACAGCAAGTTCATGGCCGGCTTGAAGAAGGCCCAGATCGACATCGACCGCAAGGTCCTGTCGGACATGGCCATTCGCGACCCGGCAGCTTTTGAAGCCATCGTCAACAAGGTGAAGGCTCAGCTGGCTTGAACTTCCTTCCCGGGCCCAGGTGGCCCGGCAGGCACTCTCAAGCATTTGAAGGCCGTCACCTGTGGGCGGCCTTTTTCGTTTCTGCTTTGTTTTTGCGTTGAGAACATGAACGATCTGGACACCCTGGTGCGGTCCGCGCAGGCCGACTTCGAAGCCGCGCCAACCGGCGCCGAACTGGAAAACGCCAAGGCGCGGTATGTGGGCAAGAACGGACGCGTGACCGACCTGCTCAAGGGCCTGGGCGCACTGCCCGCGGAAGAAAAGAAGGCCCGCGGCGCCGAGATCAACCAGACCAAGCAGCGCATCGAGGCCGCACTGTCGGCCGCGCGTGAGCGGCTGGCGTCCGCCGAGCTGGCCGCACAGCTGCGCGCCGAAGCGCTGGACGTCACGCTACCCGGCCGCCAGCGCGGCACCGGTGGCCTGCACCCGGTGAGTCGCACCATCGAACGCATCGAGGCCATCTTCGGCAGTATGGGTTTTGATGTCGCTGACGGCCCTGAAATCGAAACCGACTGGATGAGCTTCACGGCATTGAACAACCCTGAGAACCACCCGGCGCGTTCCATGCAGGACACCTTCTACGTCGACATGAAAGACACGCAGGGCCGCTGGCTGAACCTGCGACCGCACACCAGCCCCATGCAGGTGCGCTACGCGCAGGCGCACGCCCGAAAGCACGCCCAGGCGCTGGCCAGCGGGCAGGTGATGCCCGAGATACGCGTCATCGCGCCGGGCCGGACCTACCGCGTCGACAGCGACGCTACCCACTCGCCAATGTTCCACCAGTGCGAAGGCCTGTGGATCGGGCAGAACGTCAGCTTCAAGGACTTGAAGGTGGTGTTCTCGAACTTCGTGCAGGCGTTTTTCGAGACCAGCGATTTCGACGTTCGGTTCCGCCCCAGCTTCTTTCCGTTCACCGAACCCAGCGCTGAAATCGACATCTCGTTTCGCAGCGGGCCGCTGGCCGGCCGCTGGCTGGAAGTGGCCGGGTCCGGGCAGGTGCACCCCAACGTGGTGCGGAATTTCGGCCTGGACCCCGAGGAGCACATCGGTTTTGCCTTTGGCATGGGCCCCGATCGGCTGGCCATGCTGCGCTACGGAATCGATGACCTGCGCCTGATGTTTGACGGCGACCTGCGCTTCCTGCAGCAGTTCCGCTAAGCGGCGCCGCCCGCTGCCGCCCCGCCCCACAAACGCCCTGAACGATTCCAGAGAACGCCATGCAATTCCCCGAGTCCTGGTTGCGCGAATTCTGCAACCCGCCCCTGTCCACGCAAGAGCTGGCCGACCTGTTGACCATGAGTGGCATGGAGGTGGAAGAACTGCGCCCCGTGGCACCCGCTTTTTCTGGCGTGGTGGTGGCCGAGATACTCACCGCTGAGCAGCACCCACAGGCGGACCGCCTGCGCGTGTGTACCGTAGACGCCGGTGTGCACAGCAGCGGGGGCCCGTTGCAGATCGTCTGCGGTGCACCGAATGCGCGCGTGGGCATCAAGGTGCCCTTGGCCCTGGAGGGGGCAGAGCTGCCGCCCGCCGAAGAGGGCAAGCCGTTCAAGATTGGCGTCGGCAAGCTGCGGGGCGTGGAAAGCAGAGGCATGCTGTGCTCGGCGCGGGAGCTGAAGATCGCTGACGACCATGGCGGCCTGCTTGAACTGGCCGCCAACGCTCCTCTGGGCAGCGACATCCGCCAGTGGCTGCAGTTGGACGACACGGTGTTCACGCTGAAGCTGACGCCCAACCTCGCACATGGGCTCAGCCTCTGGGGCGTGGCGCGCGAAGTTTCGGCGCTTACCGGCACGCCAATGAAAACCTCAGTGCACAGCCCAGTGCCGGTTCTGCATGACCAACGCCTGCCGGTGCGGGTGCTGGCCACCGACTTGTGCGGGCGCTTCAGCGGCCGTGTGGTGCGTGCCGTCAACACGCGCGCCGCCACGCCAGCCTGGATGGTGCAGCGCCTGGCGCGTTGCGGGCAGCGCAGCGTCACGGCGCTGGTGGACATTTCCAACTACGTGATGTTTGAGCTGGGCCAGCCCACCCACATCTTCGACCTGGACAAGATCCAAGGCGGCCTGACGGTGCGCTGGGCGCAAGCCGGCGAAACGCTGAAGCTGCTGAACGGCAGCACGGTGGCGCTGGACGGGCAGGTGGGGGTCATCGCCGACACGCACGCGGTGGAATCGCTGGCCGGCATCATGGGTGGCGACGCCACGGCTGTTTCCGACGAGACACAGAACATCTATGTGGAAGCGGCCTTCTGGTGGCCCGATGCGGTGGCAGGCCGTTCGCGCCGCTTCAACTTCAGCACCGACGCAGGGCACCGCTTTGAACGCGGCGTGGACCCGGCGATGACGGTGCTGATCATCGAGCGCATCTCGCAGCTGATCGTCGACATCTGCGGCACGCCGGAAACCGCTTGCGGGCCGGTGGATGACCAGGCCTTGAACCTGCCCGAAGCCAAGCCGGTCACGTTGCGCGTATCTCGCGCAGCCCGGGTCATTGGGGTGCCGGTGACGCAGGCGCAGTGCGCTGACGTTTTCCGCCGCCTGGGCCTTCAATTCACTGAAGGGCCGGGCACCCTGACCGTGGTGCCCCCCAGTTGGCGCTTCGACTTGTGCATCGAAGAAGACCTGATTGAAGAGGTCATCCGGGTCATCGGCTTTGACACGCTGCCCACCACCGCGCCGCTGGCCTCTGTGGTGCCGCGCGTGCAGCCCGAAGCGCGGCGCAGCGCGCACGCTGTGCGGCGCACGCTGGCCGGCCTGGACTACCAGGAGACGATCAACTTCAGTTTCGTTGAAGAGCAGCTCGAAAGGGACCTGGTGGGCAACGCGCAGCCCATCCGCGTGCTGAACCCCATCGCCGCGCCGCTGGCCGTGATGCGCAGCAGCCTGCTCGGCAGCTTGCTGGGTGTGCTGCGCAACAACCTGGCCCGCAAGGCCACGCGGGTCCGCGTGTTTGAAGTGGGCCGCGTGTTCGAGCGTGACGATGGCGTGGCCGACGGCCCGTTGACCGTAGCCGGCATCGACCAGCCGATGCGCGTGGCGGGTTTGGCCTACGGGCCGGTGGACGTGCAGCAATGGGGGCAGAAGGAGCGCGGAGTCGATTTCTTCGACGTCAAGGGCGACCTTCAGGCCTTGCTGGCACCACAGACCTTGAGCTTTGCCGCAGCAGAGCACCCCGCCATGCATCCGGGCCGGTGCGCCGCGGTGTACCGCGCGGGCCGCCTGCTGGGCCATGTGGGTGAACTGCACCCGCGCTGGCGGCAGGTGTGGGAATTGCCGCAGGCGCCAGTGGTGTTTGAGCTGGACCTGCAAGCCGTGATGGACACCGTGGTGCCCGTGTTTGCCCCCGTCCAGCGACAGCAGTCGGTCTGGCGTGACCTGGCGCTGGTGGTGGCCGACAACGTCAGCCATGACCAGCTGGTGCAGGCGCTGTTGAAGGACCCTGCCTCGCTGGTGCGCAAGGCGACGCTGTTTGACATCTACAAGCCCGCACAGCCGGTGGCCGGGATGACTGCAGGCGAACGCAGCCTGGCGCTGCGGCTGGAGTTGCTGGACGACAAGGCCACGCTGTCAGAGGACCGTATCGAAGCCGCCATGGCCGCCGCTGTCGCGCGCGCGCAGCAAGGTTGCGGAGCTCGACTGCGCGCCTGAAAAAGCGCGCAGACTCTCACACCATACTCCGCGACCACCATGTCTGCCCCTGACCCTGAGCAAGCCACCGTGAATGCAGAAGAACCCGATCAAGCAGCTGGCCGTGTGTTGCTGCCGTCGCTGGAGATGCCCACGCTGACCAAGGCCGACCTGGCCGAGTTGCTGTTCGACCGCTTGGGCCTGAACAAACGCGAATCCAAAGACATGGTCGAGGCCTTTTTCGAGATCGTTCATGACACCCTGGTGGAAGGCCAGGACGTGAAGTTGTCGGGCTTCGGCAACTTCAACATCCGGCGCAAGGCCCCGCGCCCGGGGCGCAACCCGCGCACGGGCGAGGCGATTCCCATCAACGCGCGAAATGTCGTCACCTTTCACGCCAGTCACAAGCTGAAGTCGGTGGTGCAGGGCGACACTCCGGTTGAAGGTGACTTCGAGTAGAGTCTGGGTTTGTCTTGCGAGACCATTGATTTCAATGGAAAAAGCGCTGCCGTCGATCCCTGCGAAACGCTACTTCACCATCGGTGAGGTCAGCGAGTTGTGCGCGGTCAAGCCCTATGTACTGCGCTACTGGGAACAAGAGTTCACGCAGCTCAAGCCCATGAAGCGGCGCGGCAACCGCCGCTATTACCAGCACCATGAAGTGCTGCTCATCCGCCGCATCCGCGAACTGCTGTACGACCACGGCTTCACCATCAGCGGTGCCAGAAACCGGCTGTCCGATGGCATGCCCGCCCGCGCCAGCGACGCCGAGCTGGGGCTCGAGGGCATGGCCGATGAGGTCGAAGGGCTGCTCGACGACGACGAACTGGCGCTCGCTCATGTTCAACCGAACACGGCGCCTGTGATGACACTGCCCGAGCGTGCCGTCGCCGCCTCTGCGGGCCATGCCGCTGCAGCGGTGGGGGGCATTGCTTCAGCGAGCATGGCCGTGCACGGAATGATGGACCACCTGGTGGAGCCGGGTGCCACCGAACAGCTGCGCGCTGAGTTGATGTGCATCAGGGACTTGCTCACCACTTGAGTTGCGGTGCACAGCGAAAAGGGCTCCTAACTGGCCCTATAATGTGAGGCTCAGTCGGGGCGTAGCGCAGCCTGGTAGCGCACTTGCATGGGGTGCAAGGGGTCGCGAGTTCGAATCCCGCCGCCCCGACCATTACGAATCAACGGGTTAGCTCTCTCAAGGAGCTAACCCGTTTGGCTTTGTGGGCGCGTCAAAGCCCTGCAGGCTACGGTGCATCGGATCAGAGAACCCGACGAACGCAAAAAAGGCCGGAATCAAGCCGGCCTTTTTGCATTCGCAGCGTCGAAGACGCGGGAGGCCGCAACCTCCGCAGGCGCTTACTGCAGCTTCACCTCGACGCGTCGCGCTTCGGCCATGTCGCCTGAACCCGTGACGGTTTCGGGCTTCTGCAGGTCAATCTTCTCCGCGGCAACCCCGGCCTTGACCAGCACGTCGCGCACGGCGAACGCGCGCTGCTTCGCCAGCTCGGCGTTCTTGGCGGCGTCGCCGATGGCGTCTGTAAAGCCACTGAGCACGGCCTTCTTGCCCTGGCCCACGCCGGTCACCACGTCCAGCAGCGCACTGGATGCACCGTCGGCCACGTCGGCCTTGCCCGAAGCAAAGTAGAACTTCACCACGCCGTTTTCGGTCTTGATGTGGGCGCCTTCAGGTGTCGGCACCGCTGCCGCTGCCGGCGCGGGGGCTGGGGCCGCTGGGGCCGGTGCTGCAGCCACCACGGGGGCGGCAGCGGCAGCCGCCGGCGCCTTGGTTTCGCCGGGCAGCAAAGGCACGATCAACAGGGCCACGATGTTGATGATCTTGATCAGCGGGTTCACGGCCGGGCCGGCGGTGTCCTTGTAGGGGTCGCCCACAGTGTCACCGGTCACGGCGGCCTTGTGTGCTTCGCTGCCCTTGCCACCGTGATGGCCGTCTTCGATGTACTTCTTGGCGTTGTCCCAGGCGCCACCGCCGGTACACATCGAGATGGCGACGAACAGGCCCGTGACGATGGTGCCCATCAGCAGGCCGCCCAGCGCGGCGGCGCCCAGCGTCAGGCCAACCACCACCGGTACCACCACCGGCAGCAGTGAAGGCACGATCATTTCCTTGATCGCAGCCGTGGTCAGCATGTCGACAGCGGCGCTGTAGTCGGGCTTGCGCTTGCCGGCCATGATCAGACCGTCCTGGAACTGGCGGCGAACTTCCACCACCACCGAACCGGCCGCGCGGCCCACGGCTTCCATGGCCATGGCGCCGAACAGGTAGGGAATCAGGCCACCGATGAACAGGCCCACGATGACCTTCGGGTCGCTCAGGTCGAAGGCGACGCTCATGCCCCGACCTTCCAGCGTGTGGGTGTAGTCGGCAAACAGCACCAGCGCGGCGAGGCCGGCGGAGCCGATGGCGTATCCCTTGGTGACCGCCTTGGTGGTGTTGCCCACGGCGTCCAGCGGGTCGGTGATGTCGCGCACGCTCTTGGGCAACTCGCTCATTTCGGCAATGCCGCCAGCGTTGTCGGTGATGGGGCCGTAGGCGTCCAGCGCAACCACGATGCCGGCCATGCTGAGCATGGCGGTGGCAGCGATGGCAATGCCGTAAAGGCCCGCCAGGCCATACGAAGCCATGATGGCCGCGCAGACAAAGAGCACCGGCCAGGCGGTGGAGCGCATCGAAACACCCAGGCCGGCGATGATGTTGGTGCCGTGGCCGGTGGTGGAGGCCTGCGCGATGTGCTGCACGGGCTTGTACTGCGTGCCGGTGTAGTACTCGGTGATCCACACCAGTGCAGCCGTCAGCAACAGACCTACGGCGCAGGAACCCCACAGCGCCATGGCGCCAACAGACTTGCCGCCCGTCAGCTTCAGCGGTTCGGGGAACATCATCGTGCTGACGAAGTAAAAGGCGATCAGCGACAGCACGCCCGCGATGGCCAGACCCTTGTAAAGCGCCGGCATCACGTTCTTCATGCCAGGACTGGCCTTGACGAAAGAGCAGCCGATGATGGAGGCGATGATGGAAACACCGCCCAGCAGCAGCGGGTAGACCACCGCGGCGCCCGGGGCCGACACCACCAGCAGTGCGCCCAGCGCCATGGTGGCGATCAGCGTCACGGCATAGGTTTCGAACAGGTCGGCAGCCATGCCCGCGCAGTCGCCTACGTTGTCGCCCACGTTGTCGGCGATCACGGCGGGGTTGCGGGGGTCGTCTTCTGGAATGCCGGCCTCGACCTTGCCCACCAGGTCAGCACCGACGTCAGCGCCCTTGGTGAAGATGCCGCCGCCCAAGCGCGCGAAGATGGAAATCAGCGACGAGCCGAAAGCCAGCCCCAACAGCGGCTTCAGTGTTGCCGCGTCGGGTTTGGCCATGCCACCGATGAACAGGAAGAATGCGCCAACCCCCAGCAGGCCCAGGCCGACCACCAGCATGCCGGTGATGGCGCCACCCTTGAAGGCAACGTCCAGCGCCGGGCCGATGCCCTTGGTGGCAGCTTGTGCGGTGCGCACGTTGGCGCGAACCGACACGTTCATGCCAATGAATCCGCAGGCACCCGAAAGCACCGCGCCCAGCACGAAGCCGATGGCGGTCTTGGCGTCCAGGAACACCAGAATCAGGACGGCCAGCACCACGCCGACGATGGCGATGGTCTTGTACTGACGGGCCAGATAGGCCGCTGCACCTTGCTGGATGGCGCCGGCGATTTCCTGCATGCGCGCGTTGCCGGCATCTTGGCTCAAGATCCAGCTGCGTTGCACAACGCCGTAGATCACAGCGGCAAGACCGCAGGCCAGCGCTACGTATAGCGCCATGGTGGTTGACATAGAGAGTGCTCCTTCCTCTTGGGGATTTTTGATGTTGGAGCCGGTGGACCTGGGGCGGTCGCAACGGCCGTACTTCAGTCATGGCCAGACGATGGCCACATGCAGTGCCGAGGCATCCTAACTGATGGCCACCGAGCAGCTTTGCCGGGTTTGCCAGCGGTTGCTGGCGTCGCGTCAGGGCGCGGCAAGCTGGAATCCTAGAATACGGGTTTGCCCTGGAGCGGCCGACTGCCGCGGAAAGTTCTCATGAGCCTGCACAACGTCACCCCCGGTCTGAAAGCGCCTGACGAATTCAACGTGATCATCGAAATTCCGATGAATGCTGACCCCATCAAGTACGAGGTCGATCACGACACGGGTGCCATCTTTGTAGACCGCTTCATGAGCACGGCCATGCACTACCCGTGCAACTACGGCTACATCCCAAACACGCTGGCCGACGACGGTGACCCGGTGGATGTGCTGGTGGTCACGCCCGTGCCGCTGATCCCGGGCGTGGTGGTGACCTGCCGCCCGCTGGGCATGCTGCGGATGGACGACGAAGCCGGCGGCGACAACAAGCTGCTGGCGGTGCCGATCGACAAGATCCTGTCCATCTACACGCAGTGGAAGAAGCCTGAAGACCTGAACCCTTTGCGTCTGAAGACCATCCAGCACTTCTTCGAGCACTACAAGGACCTGGAAGAGGGCAAGTGGGTGAAGGTGCTGGGCTGGGAAGGCCCCGACTCGGCGCGCCAGGAAATCCTCAGCGGCATCGCCACCTTCGACGCCAAGGAACGCAAGTAACCCTTTCTGCCCATTGCTGGGCGGGCTGCGTTGGCTTCAGCTGGCCGGCTCATCGCCCCGCTTGAAAGGGCTGCGGTCGCGCAGTTCGTCGACGTACTGCCCGATGCCCTGGCCCTCTGCGGCCAGGAAGTCCGCCACAGCAGCCGCAAAGCGCTGGTCGCGCAACCAGTGGGCCGAGTGGGTGGCCACCGGCATCAGCCCGCGGGCCATCTTGTGCTCGCCTTGTGCGCCACCTTCAAAACGCGTGAAACCCTGGCTCAGGCACCAGGCCAGGGGCTGGTAGTAGCAGGCGTCGAAGTGCACGCAGGGCAGGGGCTCCACACAGCCCCAGTAGCGGCCCCAGGCGGCGCGGGTGCTTCTGTCGACCGCAATCAATGAAGCCGCCACGGGCTGCCCTTCGCGCCGGGCCAGAAACATCACCCAGTGTTCGGGCATGGCGCGGGCCATGCGCGCAAAGAAATCCCGGGTCAGGTACGGCGTGCTGTGGTGGGCCTGGTAGGTCAGGGTGTAGCAGCGGTAGAAGAAGTCCCACATCGCTTCGGTGATGTCATTGCCCTCACAGGCCTGGAACTGCACGCCCTGGTCGGCCACGCGGCGCTGTTCCTGCTGAATCTTCTTGCGCTTGTCACGCTGCAGGCGCGACAGCAACCCGGCAAAGTCTGCGGCAGGCTGTTCCGCGTCTTGCTGCCAGTGGAACTGCACGCCATCGCGCACCATCCAGCCCGCATCAGCCAGCGCCTGGCGGTCGGTGTCGTCCAAGAACAGCACATGCGCTGAAGACCACTTGTGCTGTTGTGCCATGGCGCCCAGTGCCTGCACCAGGCGGCCACGCCATGGCCCGTCACGGGCCAGCAATCGGCTGCCAGGCACGGGGGTGAAAGGCACGGCACCCAGCAGCTTGGGGTAGTACTGAAGGCCGTGGCGGCGGTACGCGTCGGCCCAGGCCCAGTCGAAGACGTATTCGCCGTAGGAATGGCTCTTCAGATACAGCGCACAGGCTGCCATCAACTCGCCGTTCTGTTCCAGTACCAGGAACTGGGGCAGCCAGCCGCTGGCGCGCACCGCGCTGCCCGACTCGTGCAGGGCAGTCAGGTATTCATGACGCATGAAGGGGGTGGGCGCTGCCTGTTCAGCCAGCAGGTCGTTCCAGGCTGCGGCTTTGACCCCAGCAGGGTCTTCCAGCACCCGGATGACATAATTCTTCGAGGTGTTTTCTTCGGTCTGCGACATTCAGGAATCGGCATGTTGAAAGTGGCTTTGGCGCAGATCAACGCAACGGTGGGTGACCTGGCTGGCAACGCACGACTGGTCAGCCGCGCGGCGCGGCAGGCCCATGCCCAAGGTGCGCGCGTGGTGATCGCGCCTGAGCTGGCCTTGACCGGTTATCCGCCCGAAGACCTGTTGCTGCGGCCGGCGTTCCTGCAGGCCTGCAATGAGCAGTTGGCAAGCCTGGCGCTGGAACTGTCGGACTGCGAGGGGCTTCATGTGGTCGTCGGGCATCCGCACCAGTTGGCGGGTGTCGTCGATCTTAGGTCGAAGTCGCTCGCCGTGCCCCGGCGCTTCAACGCTGCTTCGGTGCTGGCCAACGGCCGTGTCATGGGCACCTACTGCAAGCGCGAATTGCCGAACTACCAGGTCTTCGATGAACGGCGCTATTTCGCGTCGGGCCGCGACGCTGGGCTGTCACCTTTGGTGTTTGATGTGGCCGGCCTGAAGCTGGGCTTGCTGATCTGTGAAGACGCCTGGTTTGACGAACCCGCTGCCGCCGCCTGTGCCGCTGGTGCCCAAGTGCTGTGCGTGCTGAACGCGTCGCCCTTTCACCTGGACAAGGCCGGCGAGCGCGAAGACCGCATGGCCGAGCGCGCCCGTGCCAGCGGCTGCCCGCTGCTGTATGCGCACCTGGTGGGCGGGCAGGACGAGGTGGTATTTGACGGCGCTTCATTTGCGGTGGACGCCCAGGGCGTGGTGCGCGCGCGGGCACTGTCATTTGCCGAAGACCTGCTGCTGGTGGACCTGGACGCCCGCTGCCAGCCCAGTGGCGCCATGGCGGCCGAACCCGAACTGGAAGCGCAGGCCTGGCAGGCGCTCGTGGTGGGCGTGCGTGACTATCTGGGCAAGAACGGTTTCCCAGGTGCGATCATCGGTTTGTCAGGCGGCATCGACTCGGCGCTGGTGCTGGCGCTGGCCGTTGACGCCCTGGGTGCAGAACGTGTGCGAACGGTGATGATGCCGTCGCCCTACACCGCCGACATCTCCTGGATCGACGCCCGCGACATGGCCGCCAGGTTGGGCGTTCGCTACGACGAAATCGCCATCTCGCCGATGTTCGATGCCTTCAAGGGCAGCCTGGCTCAGCAGTTCGCCGGCCTGGCCGAAGACACCACCGAAGAGAACCTGCAGGCGCGCATCCGCGGCACCTTGCTGATGGCGCTGTCGAACAAGACGGGTGCCATCGTTCTGACCACCGGCAACAAGAGCGAGATGGCCACAGGCTATTGCACGCTGTATGGCGACATGGCCGGCGGTTTTGCCGTCATCAAGGACGTGGCCAAGACCCTGGTCTACCGCCTGGCCGAGTGGAAGAACCGCCAGTCGGTGCTGCGAGCCGACGGCACCGTGGGCCCGGTCATTCCAGAACGCATCATCACGCGGCCACCATCGGCGGAATTGCGCCCCGACCAGACCGACCAGGACAGCCTGCCGCCTTACGAAGTGCTGGATGCCATCCTGGCGCGCTATATGGAAGATGACCAGGGCGCCGAGGAGATCATCGCCGCGGGGTACCCACGCGCCGACGTGGAACGGGTCACCCGCCTGATCAAGCTGAACGAATACAAGCGGCGCCAGGCCCCGGTGGGCATACGCATCACGCACAGGGCGTTCGGGCGCGATTGGCGCTACCCCATCACATCCAAGTTCCGTGCTTAAATCTGCGCCATCGCGCAACGCCGTCACACGCTTTCCAGGAGCCCCGCCATGAAACAGATCACCGCCGTCATCAAGCCTTTCAAGCTGGAAGAAGTGCGCGAAGCGCTGGGGGAAGTGGGCGTTTCAGGCTTGACAGTCACCGAGGTCAAGGGCTTTGGCCGCCAGAAGGGCCACACCGAGCTGTACCGTGGTGCCGAATACGTGGTCGACTTCCTGCCCAAGGTGAAGGTGGAAGTGGTCGTAAAGGACAGCGACGTCGAGCGCTGCGTCGAAGCCATCGTCAAGGCGGCCCGTACCGGCAAGATCGGCGACGGCAAGATCTTCATCACCTCGGTGGAGCAGGTGGTGCGCATCCGCACGGGCGAGACCAACGAAGCCGCGGTCTGAAACCGCCCCGCCTAGATCTTTGAATAGTTGTCAAGCAAGGGCGCCTGCCCGGCCAGGTGCGCCAAGTTCAGCAGCAAAGCCAACGGGTCATGATGCACTTCCAGCATGGCCATCGTGGGTGTGGAGACGAAGCCCTCGGCCTCGCTGTGGCGCATGAACTGCAGCAGGCTGTTGTAGTAGCCGTCCACGTTCAGCAGGCCGATGGGCTGGTCGTGATAGGCCAGCTGCCGCCAGGTCCACACTTCGTACAGTTCTTCCAGCGTGCCGATGCCACCGGGCAGGGCGATGAAAGCCTGGGCGCGCTCGGCCATCATCTGCTTGCGCACGTGCATGGTGGGCACGACGTGCAATTCCGTCAGACCGGTGTGGCCCACTTCGGCCTTTTTAAGTGATTCGGGGATAACGCCGATGACACGGCCACCGGCTGCCAGTGCTGCGTCGGCGACTTCACCCATCAGCCCCACCTTGCCGCCACCGTACACCAGCTGCCAGCCACGCTGACCGATCGCCTGGCCAAGGGCCCGCGCTGCGGCGGTGTAGACGGGACGCGCACCATGGCGGGCGCCGCAATAGACGGCGATGCTGAATGGGGACTCCGGGTTCATGGGCGACGCTTGGCCAGGGCGGGGGTGGACACCAACCGAGTCTGGCACAACACGTCGTGCAGGAACTGCCGGTCAGGGCGCAGCCGGCTCAGCGCGGCATAGGCCAGAACACCGGCCACAAGCACGGTGGTCAATGGGCCGCCACCCTTCAAGCCCCAGAAGTGGGCCAGCGCCAGTGCAGGCACGAACCACAGCCAACACAACACGTAGCGGGCCATGGCCCGCAATGGCTTCACGGGTGCGCCAGTGGGGCCCACCAGTTTGATATGCCATGTCAGCATGGCCAGGGTTTGGCCCGAACGACACCAGAAATAGGTGAAGTAGCCGCCCAGCACCACGAACAGAAAGACCTTCAGCCCCACCGAGCCGACCAGCGCATGGCGTTGCTGCGTAACCAAGCCGTACAGCAGGCCTGCGGCCATGATCACGCCAAACAGCAGCACACCTTCATAGACGAAACACAGCAGCCTGCGCGTCAGGCTGGGTGCGGCCTCGGCCGTGTCGGTAGCGGTTGCTGCTCCCAGCCCCGTCACGGTTTCGGTGCCGCCCCGTCAGTCAGCGCCGAGCGCACAGCCGCACCTTGCGGGCCCCGCTTGGGAAGCAGGGTGGCGGGGTCGACGAAGCCCTCCGTGGCCACGATCTTGGGCAGCCCGGTCTGGTGGTGCGGTGGCGGCGCTGCCGGGTTCGTCAAGGGGCGGGTGGTGGCGCCGGGTTTGGCTTGCAATGAAGTGGACGTTGCTGCCCGCGTGCTGGCGGGCGAAGGGGCCTGCACCGTGTTTTCCTTGCCGTTGCCCTGCACCTCGGGGCTGGCAGGTGGGGCCTTGCCCGTGGCGCCAGCCGCGGGCTGCCGTGCGAGAGCCTGCTTTTCAGCGGCGCTCAGCGCCTGATATTCCTGCCAGCGCGCCTGGCGTTGTTCGGCCGGCAGCTGTTGAGCTTCCAGAAATTGCAGCCGTACCTGGTTGCGCTTGGCTGGCGTCAGGCTGGCCCACTGCGCCATGCGTTGTTGAATGCGCTGCCTTTCGGCCTCGGGCATGCTGGGGAAACGTGCCGTCAGTTCGAGCCACTTTTTCTGTCGCACACCATCGATCGTCGACCAGTCGCGCTCCAGGGGCGCCAACGCCACCTTCTGTTCCGCTTTCAGTGCTGCCCACGGTGTTGCGCTGACGGTTGCAGTGACGGTTCGGATCTCTGGTGCAGTTGCAACAGCCTTCTCTGCAGCCTTGTCAGCAGCAGCAACCGGCGCCGCCGCAGCAAGCGCGGCCAGCAGGCAACCGGGCCAGAACAGCGCGCGAATCTGCATCACGGAGCAGGACCCCGGCGCAAGTACTGCACAAATCCGGGGTCGGCGTACGCGGCGGGCGGCAGGTCGTCACCCAGCAACTGCGTGTCGATGTCGGCAGCCACGCGAATCTGCTCGCGCACATTCAGTTGGTCGATCAGCAACAAACCGACCAGCAGCAGCACCAGGGGCATCAGCGACGCCAGCCACTGCGGCAGGTTCGACCACGCCCCAGGGCCGCCGCGCAAGACCACGGTGCCCGCGCCTGCCAGGGCCACCGCTGGCGCAGTCTGTGCCCTGCGGGCTGCACGGGCTCTGGCCAGCGCCTGGTCGCGCGCGACGCGCAGGCGCTCGTTGATGTTGTGAGGCAGTGTGCTGCTGGACATCGTCAAGGCGCCGGCCAGGCGCCCAGCCAAGCGGGCCTCCAGGGCCTGGTGCTTGTTGGACAGTGGGTCGTGCGGTGTCATAGCGAAATTCCCTTGGCTTTCAGCGCCTTGGCCAGTGCGTGAACGGCCCGCGAGCAGTGTGTCTTGACACTGCCCTGCGAGCACCCCATGACTTCAGCGGTTTCTTCGACGTCAAACTCTTCCCAGTAACGCAAGAGGAAGGCTTCTCGTTGACGTCCTGGCAGTTCGCTCACGGCATCTTCGATGGCCCCCAGAATCTGCGTTCTGGACACCGCGTCGAAGGCACTCTCGGTGCCGAGCGTGCCTTCGATGGCGTGCAAGGCTTCCAGCAGGTCGAAGTCGCCGTCGTCGTCACTGGTTCGGAACTCCGAAAAGTTCTGCACCACGCCGCGCACGCGCTCGCGACGGAACCAATCCATCGTGCAGTTGGACAGGATGCGCTGAAACACCAGCGGCAACTCGGCCGCGGGCCGATCGGCGTACTTTTCCGACAGCTTG
>JAYSXE010000256.1:0-14657 GCA_043717565.1 Burkholderiales bacterium
CGGCCGCAAGTTCATCTCGGTGGGCTGGGCGGGAAGCCCGACGCCGTTTTCGAAGATCGCCGACCTCGACCTGAAAAAGCGCTACGGCATCGAACTGGCCACGGGCGGCAACATCCTGCCCGCGATGGTGGCCTACAAGCAGTTCGAGGGCATGGAAGGCGCGCTGTACTACTACTTCGGCATCCCGAAGAACAAGGTCAACGAGTGGCTGGTGGCCAACCACTACAGCAAGTTCAAGGCCCCGCCCGACTTCTTCACCGCCGGCGGCATGAGCGCGGCCATCGCCGTGGTGGAAGCGCTGAAGAAGACCAACGGCGACACCAGCACCGAAAAGCTCATCAGCACGATGGAAGGCATGAGCTTCGAGACGCCCAAGGGCAAGATGACCTTCCGCAAGGAAGACCACCAGGCCCTGCAGGACATGTTCCATTTCAAGATCAAGAACGACCCGGCCTTTGCTTGGGGCGTGCCTGAACTGGTGCGCGTGATCCCGGCGTCGGAGCTGAATATTCCCATCCGCAACAAGCGGTAATTCAGCCCCCCGAAGCGGCTGCGCCGCCCACTCCCGGGGGGGCGGCGTCAGCGGTTCGGCACAGCCGGTTCCGCGGCGCCGGCTCTGGGGCCGCAGCACATTCCCCGATCTTGGTGCATCCCTTGTTAGAGACCTGCGACCTGACCATCCGGTTTGGCGGCCACGTGGCCGTCGACCACGTTTCTTGCCGCTTCGAAGCTGGCACGCTGACCGCCATCGTCGGCCCCAATGGCGCGGGCAAGACCACGTACTTCAACCTCATCTCGGGTCAGTTGCCGGCCAGCGAAGGCACGGTGCTGCTGGCGGGGGAGGACATCACCAAGCTGCCCGCGCCGCTGCGCACGCGCCGCGGCCTGGGCCGGGCTTTCCAGCTGACGCAGCTGTTCCCGAACCTGAGCGTGCATGAAAACGTGCGGCTGGCGGTGCAGGCGCGTGAAGCCGGCCGCGGCCACGGCGGCGCGCTGGATCTGTGGCGCGTGTGGTCAGACCGCAAGACGTGGCTCGACGAAGCCCACCACGTGCTGGAACAGGTGCAACTGGCCGACAAGGCGCAGGCCCCTGCCAGCAGCCTGCCACACGGCGACCAGCGCAAGCTGGAGGTGGCGCTGCTGATGGCGCTGGACCCCAAGGTCTACATGTTCGACGAGCCCACCGCCGGCATGAGCGTGGACGACGCGCCCGTGGTGCTGGACTTGATACGGCAGCTGAAGCGCCGCCGCGACGTGGTGGTGCTGCTGGTGGAACACAAGATGGACGTGGTGCGTGAATTGGCCGACCGCATCATCGTGCTGCACAACGGCCAGCTGGTGGCTGACGGCGAACCGGCTGCGGTGATCGCCTCGCCGGTGGTGCAGCAGGCCTACCTGGGCATGGCCGCCGAGGAGCCGGCATGACCAGCAACGCCCCTGCTGCGCTGCTGCAACTGCAGGGTGTGCACACCCATATCGGCAGTTATCACATCCTGCACGGCGTGGACCTGCAGGTGCCCGAAGGCGGCGTCACCATGCTGCTGGGCCGCAACGGCGCCGGCAAGACCACCACGCTGCGCACGGTGATCGGCTTGTGGCGCGCCACCCAGGGCGAACTGCGGTTTCGCGGCCAGCTTCTCAACGACACCGCCACGCCCGACATCGCCACGCAGGGCATCGCGTACGTGCCCGAGAGCATGGGCATCTTCAGCGACCTGACGGTGAAGGACAACATGGTGCTGGCCGCACGCGCCGCGCGCCACGAAGGCGAGCTCGACCGCGCGCGGCTGGACTGGATCTTCGGCCTCTTCCCCGCATTGCAGAAGTTCTGGCTGTTCCCGGCGGGCAAGTTGAGCGGTGGCCAGAAACAGATGCTGGCCGTGGCGCGCGCCATCTGCGAGCCCCGCGCGCTGATCCTGATCGACGAGCCCAGCAAGGGCCTGGCGCCTTCCATCGTGCAGAACCTGATCTCGGCGCTGCGCGAACTGAAAGCGCAGCGCACCACCATCTTGATGGTGGAACAGAACTTCATGGTGGCGCAGGCCCTGGGCGACACCGTGGCGGTGATGGACAACGGCCGTGTGGTGCACGCCGGCACCATGGCCGAACTGGTGGACAACCCGGCGCTGCAACATCGACTGCTGGGGCTTTCGCTCGGGGAACACGCATGACCACCGTTGTCAACCCGCCGGCCGGGGCCGCCAGCGGCGCCGCCATTCCGAAGGCCCAGTTCGACTGGATACCGCTGGCGCTGCTGGCCGCCGTGATGCTGCTGGCCGTGCCCGCCATCGGCAGCGGCAGCACCTGGCTGACGCTGACCGTGGCTGGCTTGGCCATGGGGCTGATCATCTTTGTCATCGCGTCGGGCCTGACGCTGGTGTTCGGCCTGATGGACGTGCTGAACTTCGGCCACGGCGTGTTCATCGCGCTTGGCGCATTTGTCGCCACCACGGTGATGGGCGGGCTGGCCGGCTACGCCGACCTGGGCCTGGGCCAGAGCCTGCTGACGCTGCTGTGCGCTGTTGTGCTGGCCATGGTGGTGGCCGGCGCTGCGGGTTGGGCGTTTGAGCGCGTGATCGTGCGGCCGGTGTACGGCCTGCACCTGAAGCAGATCCTCATCACCATGGGCGGCATGATCGTGGCCGAAGAACTGATCAAGGTCATCTGGGGCCCGCAGCAGGTGGCGCTGCCGCTGCCCGAGCCGCTGCGCGGTTCTTTCCTGCTGGGTGACGCGTCGATCGAGAAGTTCCGGCTGCTGGCCGCCGGCATCGGGCTGCTGGTGTTTGTTGCGCTGGCCTACACCTTGGCGCGCACCAAGATCGGCCTGCTGATACGCGCCGGTGTGCAAGACCGCGAGATGGTGGAAAGCCTGGGCTACCGCATCAAGCGGCTGTTTGTTGGCGTGTTCGTGGCCGGCTCGGCACTGGCCGGCCTGGGCGGTGTGCTCTGGGGTCTGTACCAGCAGAGCGTGTCGCCGCAGATCGGCGCGCAGGTCAACGTGCTGCTGTTCATCGTCATCATCATCGGCGGGCTGGGCTCCACGCTGGGCTGTTTTGTCGGCGCGCTGCTGGTGGGCTTGATGGCCAACTACACCGGCTTTCTGGCGCCCAAGGTGGCGCTGTTTTCCAACATCGCGTTGATGGTGGCGGTGCTGTTGTGGCGGCCGCAGGGCCTGTACCCCGTCACGAACCGATGACCCTGCGATGCTGAGCCGCCTGTTGTCACACGACCTGCCACGCAGCCGCTGGTTGAGCGCAGCGCTGGTGCTCATCGTCGTCGGCCTGGCGCTGGCGCCTTTCATCTTCCCCGGCGCCAAGGCCCTGTCGGTGGCTGCCAAGTTGCTGGTGTTTGTGTTGCTGGTGGCCAGCTTTGACCTGCTGCTGGGCTACACCGGCATCGTCAGCTTTGCGCACACCATGTTCTTCGGCATCGGTGCCTATGGCGTGGCCATCGCCAGCACACGCATGGGCCCGGGTTGGGCGGCGGTGCTGCTGGGCACGGCGCTGGCGCTGGCGGTGTCGCTGTTGCTGTCGCTGTTGATCGGCCTGTTCAGCTTGCGCGTGAAAGCCATCTTCTACGCCATGATCACGCTGGCCGTGGCCACCGCGTTCCAGACGCTGGCCTCGCAGTTGTCGGACTTCACCGGCGGTGAAGACGGCCTGAGCTTCAAGAACCCCGAATGGCTGAGCCCGGCTTTCAAGCTGCTTGAAGAACCGGTGCTGGGCGTGGCGGTGGACGGCAAGCTGCTCACCTACTACCTGTTGTTCGCAGTCGTGACGGTGCTGTTCCTGGCCTTGCTGCGCATTGTCAATTCGCCTTTTGGCCGCGTGCTGCAGGCCATCCGAGAAAACGACTTCAGGGCCGAAGCCATTGGCTTTCGCACGGTCGTTTATCGCACCGCCAGCAACGTGCTGTCGGCGGCCTTTGCCACGCTGGCCGGTGCATTGCTGGCGCTGTGGCTGCGCTATGTGGGGCCCGACACCACGCTGTCGTTCGAGATCATGCTGGACATCCTGCTCATCGTCGTCATCGGCGGCATGGGCACGATGTATGGCGCGGTGGTGGGCTCGGCGGTGTTCGTGCTGGCGCAGAACTACCTGCAGGACCTGCTGAAGCTGGGCGCTACCGCGCTGGAAGGCGTGCCGGTGCTGTCGCAACTGGTGTCGCCCGACCGTTGGCTGTTGTGGCTGGGTGTGCTGTTCGTGCTGTCGGTCTACCACTTCCCGACCGGCATCGTGGGCCGCCTGCGGGCGCGGGCGCTGCTCTCCACTTTGCGCGCAAAGCGGCCATAAAAATGCGGGGCCCGAGGGCCCCGCTGGTGTTGCAAGCCGGCCAGCGGCCTGCTTGCATCAAGTCACAGGCCTGGCGGCCTGCATGCCATCACTTGCCGGCGACAGCCATCCGTGCCTTGGCCGCGGGCTGTGCGACGGTGAAGTCGTGCGGCTCGGCAATCAGTGCGGCCGTGGTGCCGTCACGTGCAGCCTGGCGCGCTTCGGCGCGCACGCTGTCGCGGTTGTTCAGCGCGATGAAGCGGGTGTTGTGGCCCACGCTGGCTTCATTGACTTGCAGCGTGCCTTCAGCGCGTGCCACTTGCAGGTCGGCCAGCACCGCAGCGCGGCTGGTCTGCGACACGATGACTTGCGGGTACTCGTAGGTGGCTTCCTGTGCCAGCACCGGGCCGCTGGCGGCGGCAATGGTCAGGGCGATGGCGGCGAACAGTTGCGTGGTCTTCATGGTGTGTTTCCTTGGATGTTGACAGTGGTTTGAAAGAAGTGGTTTCGAGCCGGGCTTTGTCTGCCACTGGCTGGGGGCCGGACCTTCGCCGACCTCAGAACGAATTCTGAAAACCGAAAACCACGGCCAACAAACCGACAGATGACAAATTTGTCATCTGCGGTGCGGGCAGCCGCTGCTGCTGCTGCGCCGGCCGCTTGAACAGGACCGCGCCAAACACGCTGCGCGTACCCATGGCGCGCATCGGTGCGGTTTTTGGCTTGCGCATTGCGACGCCGCCATGACAAGTGCTGCACCTTGAACACGCCGTGGGGAAACCCGCGAACCGATGCGACCAGGTGCCGTTGTCACGCCAGCTTCACACAAAGTGCCTACTGTTCATTGGGTCGACAAGCAGCTCCTTTCTTGGGAGCGCAGCCCACTTCGAATCGAGCCCATGCACCCGCCCTTCATGAACCGTCAGCGCCGTCTCACCCTGCAGGCTGCGTCGCTGGCATGTCTGGGCTGGGGCTGGCCGCAAGCACGTGCCTGCGAGATCGAAACCGGCCTGTTGCGCATCACCCACCCGTGGGTGCGCGCCACCGCGCCAGACGCCACCACGGCCGTGATGTGCATGCGCCTGGATGAAGTGAACACGGCAGACCGACTGATAGGCGTCAGCACCCCAGTGGCCACGGCCGCCGAAATGGGCGGCGCGCCAGCGGGCCTGGCGGTGAACGTTCCCGTGCCGGTGGGCAGCATCACCGAGCTCAGCGAAGACGGCGTGCACGTGCGTTTGACGGGGCTGAAACACCAGCTCCACGCGGGCCGCAACTACGCGCTGACGCTGGAATTCGAACGCTCGGGCACGGTGCTGGCGCGCCTGACCGTGGACTTCCCGATCAAACGGTTTTTCTAGCCTGCAGATGTTTGACGGTGCCGGGATATTCCGGCGCTGCAACACGGGCAGGCCGCAACAAGGAGTGAGAGTGATGTTCAACGGATTTTTGAAGAGCCCCATCGCCCTGGCGGCGGTGGCCGCAGTGGGGTCGCTGTCGGCCGTGGCGCTGCCGCAAGGGGCCAGCGCCCAAAAGGTGCCCGGAACCTACGCGGCGGGTGACTTCCACAACCACAGCACCTGCTCTGACGGCGCCGTGTCGCTGCAGAAGAAGGTAGCCAAGTCCATGAATCGAAACGCCAGCACACCGTGGGGCCTGGACTGGTTCGTGCAAGCCGGCCACGGCGGCACCGGCAACCGCAACTGCACCTTGGCTGAAGATGCCACCTTCGCCACGCCGGCCTACCCGCTGGTCACCAGCGCCAGTGGCACCGTGCTGGGGCCGAACACGACCTGGCAGAACTCGCTGCCGCCTGTGCAGCCGCGTGGCAACGTTTCGGGCACGGCACCCAACCAGAACATGTGGCGCTGGGAAGGCATCCAGACCTACCAGTACCCGCTGATGGAATACCTGGCAGCCCTGCGCAACGAGCCGCTCTTCATCGGCCTGGAGTCGGTGGTGGCTGGCCACGAGCACACGTCCATGGGCGTCATCACTGGGCAGATCCCGGCCTCCGTCTACACCCAGACGCTGCCCACCACCCCCGGCTACACGGCCCTGGGCAATGCCAACGCCCTGGCCCAGTGGGCCTATTGCTTCGACCGCGGCAACAGCGACACCAGCCGCGGCAACAGGACCACACAGCCGGGCAACGTCAACACCGGCACGGGCAACAACTGGGACTGCTCGGTGCCCGGCAGCCCGAACCTGGGTGCGCCGGACTGGAGCGCCACCGGCGCCAAGCTCAACGGTGCCAGCGGCACGCTGGGGCACGTCAAGACGGTGGAAGGCGTCAAGTGGATGGCGGCGTTCCACCCCAATGGCAGCTATTACGTGCCGGCCCACCTTGAACGCGCCGGCCCGTTTGTCGCCAACGGCAACTTCGGCTTCAACGTCGAGCACCTGCGCAACTTCAACAACGCAGGCCCCACCGTGGCCTTCGGCTTCGAAAGCCAGCCGGGCCATGGTGCATCAGACCGCCGCGGTGAATACAACCTGCGCCGCAACGACATCGATCCCACCGCGGCTGTGAACCGCCTCGACTCGGCAGGCGGCACCACCTATGGCGGTACCGGTGTCTATGCAGCAGCCGTGGGCGGCGTGTGGGACGCATTGCTGGGCGAGGGCCGCAACTTCTGGTTCTTCGCCAGCTCCGACTGGCATTCACGCGGCGCCTTCAGCGTCGACGATCGCCGCAGCGACAACGATTTCTGGCCCGGCGAGTACCAGCGCAACTACACCCTGGTGCGCAACGCGGGCAACCGGTCGACGCCGCAGCAGATTGTCGACGGCCTGCGCAGTGGCAACACCTGGGTCGATTCCGGGCAGTTGATCGACCGGCTGGCCTTTGTGGCCTGTGCTTCCTACCCTGGCCCCGGCACCCGCAGCAACGCGGCCGTCGAGGCCATGGCACTGCAGGCCGCGCAGGGCAACCGCGACACCGATGTGGCCGGTTGCGCCACCATGGGCGAAAAGCTCAAGGTGCGCCGCGGTGCTGACGTGGTGGTGTCCATCGTGGTGCGCGACCCGGCGGGCAAGAGCTATTCGCCCTACAGCTTCCCCAACCCTTCGCTGTTGCAGGTCGGCATCAACCAGCCTTTGGACATGCCGGTGCTGGACCACGTGGACGTTATCCAGGGCCTGGTGACGGGCTTCAAACAGCCCGGCGCTGCCGACTACAGCGGTGCCTGGCCCGACGACTGGGTGGACCGCGCCAACCCCCAGCAGCTGCGCCCGCTGACCAGCGTGCCCGCTGCCGCGAAGAACACCAGCGCGGCGGTGATCCGGACCTTCAACGCCAGCACCTGGACCGCCGTACCCGGGCAGCCCGAGTGGAAACGCATGACCTTCCGCATCCCGGCCGTGGCGGCTTCGCAATACGTTCGCTTGCGTGGCACCAACCTGCCGCCTGCCGTGCCCTTCGAGACCGATGCGGCGGGCAACCCGCTGTCCGACCTGTGGACCAACACCGGGTCGGTTCAGTTCAAGACCAGCAATTCGGTGGAGTTCCCGACCGATTCGTTTCTGCGCATCCCCTGCACCACACCGGCAACCAACGACCCCGGTACTGCGGTGTTCAGCGGCACGGGCATCAACGGCTGCCCGAACCACCTGGGTGTGAACGCCAGCGGCCTGAAGATGGTCAGCTACGACGTGGCAGCCTGGGCCGACCTTTGGTTCTACAGCAATCCGATCTTCGTTGAGGTGGCTGGTTCCACCGTGGTGGCCGGCGTTCGCTAGCCGTGTCGGCGGCATGCCGCCGCTTTTTGCGCAGGGCGCCGCGCGGCAACGTGTGGCGCCTTCTTTGCTGTTTTTTGTCCAAGACGTCATGACCCACGCTGACCCGACCCCGCCCGCCATAAAGCCCGCCGCGCGCTGGCTGCGCGAGCCGCTGCTGCACTTCCTGCTTGTCGGCGCGGCCCTCTTTGCCGTCGACGCCGTGGTGGCTTCACGAATTCCGGACCCCCATGTCATCGTCATCGACGAGGCCGTGGACCGCCACGCCATCGGTGTGTTCAAGTCGGCGCGCGGCCGCGAACCGAACGGGGAAGAGTTGTTTGCCTTGCGCCGCGTCTGGCTGGACAACGAAGTGCTGTACCGCGAGGGCCAGGCGCTGCAGATGGACCGCGGCGACCCGATGATCAAGGACCGCGTGATCTTCAAGGCCCTGGCGATGGTCAACGCCAGCCTGACCCTGCCGCCGGTGGACGACGCGCTGCTGCGCGCATGGTTCGAGAAGAACCGCTCGCGCTATGACGCCCCCGAGCGCTTTGACTTCGAAGAGGCCGTGCTGGCCGGCGACAGTGGCGAGGAAGCTGCGCGCGCCTTTGCTGCCGCGCTCAACGCCGGCGCGCCGGGCGACTCCAAGGCCGGCCTGCGGGTGTTCAAGGACCGGCCGCGCAGCAACATCGTGCAGAGCTACGGCGAAGACACCGCCAAATCGCTGGCCGCGCTGGAGCCGGGCAAGTGGGCGCCAGTGGCCCAGCGTGACGGCTGGCGCGTGATGCGCCTGGTCACCTTGACTGCGGCCCAGCCGGCGTCGTATGAAGAACTGCGTGGCATAGCCCTGCAGGACTGGAAGGACACGACGATGTCGGAACTGCGCAGCGCCGCGGTGCGCGAGATGGCGCGCAAGTACACGGTGCGCGCCGCGCCGGCCAAGCCATGAGGGTCAATGCGAGGGCCATCGCGAGGGCGGTCTTGAAGGCCATCGCCAAAGCGTTTGCGCGCGTTGGCTTCTGCACGTGGCTTTTTGTCACCGGCTGGGTGGCACTGCCCGCAGCTGCCCACGAATTGAGCATGGCCGAGATGGAACTGCGCCAGGCCAGCCCCACCGACTTCGTGTGGACCTGGGGTGCCGGCAACCGCACCGGCGAGTCGGTGCTGCGGCCGCGCTGGCCAGCCGGTTGCCGCGACGATGACGGTGTGTTGCGCTGCGGCCCCGGCGGGCTGAGCGGCCGCATGGGCATGGACGGTGTCGGCGACAAGTTCTCGGCCGTGCTGCTGCGCGTGCACTGGCTTGATGGCGGCACCCGGGTCTACACACTGACCAAGGGCCAGCCGGAAGTGACGCTCTTCGGGTCGGCCGACGACCAGCGCGGCATGAGCGAGATCGCCCGCGCTTACGGCCTGCTGGGGGTGGAGCACATTCTGGGCGGCATCGACCACCTGCTGTTCGTGCTGGGCCTGCTGTTCCTGGTGGGGTTCCAGCGCCGGCTGGTGGGCGTCATCACCGCGTTCACCGCGGCGCACAGCCTGACGCTGGCGCTCAGCGCGCTGGGCCTGCTGACGCTGCGCCCGCCACCGGTGGAAGCCGTCATCGCGCTGAGCATCATGCTGGTGGCCAAAGAGGCCCTGCACGACCAGCCCACCCTTTCACGCCAGTGGCCGGCGCTGGTGGCGCTGCTGTTCGGCCTGGTGCACGGGCTGGGCTTTGCCGGCGCGCTGAAGGAAATCGGCCTGCCTGAAAACCACCTCGCCGTAGCGCTGTTGACCTTCAACCTGGGCGTTGAGGTCGGACAGTTGCTGGTGGTGGGCGGGGCCGGCTTGCTGCTGGGGGCCCTGAACCGCTGGGCCCCAGCCAACGGCGTCTGGGTGCGGCGTTCACGCGTGGCCGCGCTGTACGCCATCGGTGGCCTGGCCGCCTTCTGGACGCTGGAGCGGGCGGCCGCCATCGTGGCCTGAAGGTCCGGGGCCGCGCTGCGGCCCGGTCGGGTGCGCCTTACTTGCTGGCCATTGCCAGCGCTTGCGCAGCCTGCGGTGCGTCGACGCTGAAACCGTGCGGCTCGCCCACCCGCTGGGCGGTCTGGCCGCTGCGCGCAGCTTGCAGGCCTTCGGCACGAACAGTGTCGCGGCTGCGCTGGCTGATGAAACGGCCTTCAGGGGCCACGCTGGCTTCACCGACTTGCAGCGTGCCTTCAGCGCGCGCCAGTTGCAGGTCGGCCAGCACCGCGGCGCGGGTGGTCTGCGACACGATGACTTGCGGGTACTCGTAGGTGGCTTCCTGTGCAAACACCGGGCCGCTGGCGGCAGCGATGGTCAGGGCGATGGCGGCGAACAGTTGCGTGGTCTTCATGGTGGGGTCCTTGGTTTGCAGTTGAGAGTGAAAGACAAAACAGTCTGAAAGCTTCGCAGGCGGGGTGCTGTGCTCCGGGTCTGTGGGGGCCGGCACTGCGCTGGCCACGAAATGAATTCTGGAAATCCAAAACCACCGTTTCCGCTCGCCTTGATGACAAATTCGTAATCTCTGCCGGCGCCTGAAGATGAGACCATTGCTGCTGTCCAAGAAGACCAAAGAGGGCCGTTGCGGCCCGCACACCACCCCATGCGACTGCTGGTAGTTGAAGACGAAGCGAAGCTGGCCCAGTACCTGCACAAAGGCCTGAGCGAAAACGGCTATGTCGTTGACGTGGCACACGACGGCATCGAAGGCCGCCGCCTGGCCACCGGCGGTGACTACGACCTGGTGCTGCTGGACGTGATGCTGCCCGGCGTGGACGGCTTTGGCGTGTTGTCTGCTTTGCGTGCACAAGGCCGCTACACGCCGGTGTTGATGCTGACGGCGCGCGGCGAGGTGGCAGACCGTGTGCGCGGGTTGGAACAAGGCGCCGACGACTACCTGGTCAAGCCCTTTGCCTTTTCAGAAATGCTGGCCCGCGTGGCCGCGCTGCTGCGGCGCCCGGCCGGCAACGGCGGCGCCGCGCACGCACCCACGCAGCTGCGCCTGGGCGACCTGGACATCGACCTGGTGGCCCGCAAGGCCACCCGCGCGCAGCAGCGGCTGGACCTGACGGCCAAGGAATTCAACCTGCTGGCGTTGCTGCTGCGCCGGCGCGGCCAGATCCTGTCGCGCACCACGCTGGCCGAACAGGTGTGGGACATGAACTTCGATTCCGACACCAACGTGGTGGAAGTGGCGGTGCGCCGCCTGCGCGCCAAGCTGGACGACCCTTTTGACGCCAAGCTGCTGCACACCGTGCGCGGCATGGGCTATGTGCTGGAAGAGCGCGACGCATGAACACCACTGTTGCCAAGTCGCCGCTGTCTGAAACCCCCGCTGCGCGGCCTGCGGGTGCAGCGGGCAGCCCCGCCCTGGGCGACACTCCGGCCTGCACCACCTTGCTGTGCAGCCATTCCATCGGCCGCCGCCTGTCGCTGAAGCTGGCCCTGCTGACCATGGGCGTGCTGACGGTGCTGTTCGCGTTCGCCTGGTTCACCGTGGGCCGCATGATCCAGGAGCGCAATGCCGAAGACCTGCAGCGCCGCAGCGTGCTGCTGGAAGACGTGCTGACGCTGGAAGCACGCGCCGGTGGCGAAGCCGCCGTGTTGCAGCGCCTGAAGGCCGACGCCCCGATGCGGGCCAACACCCGCGTGCAGCTGTGGCGCGCCGACAACCAGCCGGTGTACGCAGACGCCGTGCCCGCGGGCATGCCCGGGTCCACACACGTGCACGCCCGCCGCATCACGGTCTTGGCTGACAACCTGACCGGCGGCAGCCTGTACCTGGACTACGCGGTGGACTTCGCCGCCGACGCCGCCATCGGCCGCCGCTGGGCCTGGGTGCTGGTGCTGGCCACGCTGGCCGCCGGCGCCGTGGTGTCGGTGGGCGCACGCTGGCATGTGCAGCGCCAGTTGAAGCCCCTGCACGCGCTGGCGGCGCAGACACGCGCCATGTCCGCGGGCCGGCTGCAGCAGCGCCTGAAGCTGGACGACCCGGCCGAGGAACTGCTGCCCTGGATTGACCAGTTCAATGCGCTGATGCAGCGCCTGGAAACGTCTTACGCCCAGATGGAAGGCTTCAATGCCGACGTGGCCCACGAACTGCGCACCCCGCTGGCCAATCTGATGGGCCAGACCGAAGTGGTGTTGTCGCGCGAAAGGCCCGTGGCCGAGTTGCGCGACACACTGGCGTCCAACCTGGAAGAGCTGCAGCGCCTGTCGGCCATGGTCAACGACATGCTGTTCCTGTCGCAGGCCGACCGGGGTGCCATCGCCCGCCGCGGCGCGCCGGTCAGCCTGGCGGCGCTGGTGCAGCAGGTGGTGGAATTTCATGAAGGCACGCTGGAAGACGCCCGCCTGCAGCTGCAGGTGCAGGGCGACGCCACGCTGGCGGTGGACGAATCGCTCGTCAAGCGCGCGGTGTCCAACCTGTTGAGCAACGCCACCCGCTTTGCCACCGCGGGCAGCACGGTGGTGATCGCCATCGCCGCTGAAGGCGGGCAGGGCGCGCGTGTGGAAGTGCAGAACCAGGGCCCGGCCGTCGATCCCCAGGCCCTGCCACGCCTGTTCGACCGCTTCTTCCGTGCCGACGGGTCACGCTGCTGCGACGGCGCTGAACAGCACCACGGCCTGGGCCTGGCCATCGTGGCCGGCATTGCCCGCATGCACGCTGGGCGCACGCTGGCCGCATCGGCGGGCGGCACCACGCGCGTGGGCTTCACGCTCGCGCAGGGCTGAGGCCACGGCACAGCGCCCGGTGCGTGCCTGCGGGCCCTGGGCCGCTTTCCGACTGCTCTTTCTGGGCTGCTGATCGGGGGCCGAGATGCCCGTTAAGCGCCCGCGCGGGGCCATCACCCTGACGCCAGCAACCCCGGTCTGTGGCACCTAAAATCTCCCGCCTTCAGCTCAGAAGGGTCCCATGTCTTCCGGTGTCATTCGAATTCGCGGTGCGCGTCAGCACAACCTGAAAAACCTGGACCTGGACATCCGCACCGGCGAGTTCACGGTGGTCACCGGCCCCAGCGGCAGCGGCAAGAGCAGCTTGGTGTTCGACACCCTGTACGCCGAAGGGCAGCGGCGCTATGTCGAGACCTTCAGCGCCTACGCGCGCCAGTTCCTGGACCGCATGGACCGCCCGGCGGTGGACCGCGTGGACGGCGTGCCGCCGGCCATAGCGATCGACCAGACCAACCCCGTGCGCACCAGCCGCAGCACCGTGGGCACGATGACCGAGCTGAACGACCACCTGAAGCTGTTGTTTGCCCGCGCCGCTCAGCTGTTCGACCAGCAGACCGCGCTGCCGGTGCGGCACGACACGCCCGAAACCATCTACGCCGACCTGCAACAGCGCGCCGCCGCCAGTGCCGACCCGCGCCTGGTGTTCACCTTCCCCGTCGCCTTGCCGGCCGACACCACCGCCGAGCAGCAGGAGCAGTGGCTGTCGGCCAGCGGCTTTACGCGTGTGCAAGCCGAACGCGTGGAAGGCACGCAGAAGATCATCGACGTGGTGGCCGACCGCCTGCGTATCGCCGGCGCCGAAAAGGTGCGCGTGATGGAGGCCATCGAACTGGCGCTGAAGCGCGGCGGCGGCCGGTTGGACGTGGTGGCCCAGCCCGAGGCCCCCGCTGCCGAACAGCGCTGGCGCTACAGCACCGGCCTGCACTGCCCGGAAAGCAACCAGCGTTATGCCGATCCGCAGCCCGCGCTGTTCAGCTTCAACAGCGCTTATGGCGCGTGCGAGACCTGCCGCGGTTTCGGCCGCGTCATTGGCGTCGACATGGGTCTGGTCATCCCTGACCAGCGCAAGACGCTGCGCAACGGCGCCATCAAGCCGATGCAGACCCCGGCCTGGGCCGACTGCCAGAGTGACCTGCTGAAGTACGCCGGCGAAGCCGGCATCCCGCGCGACACCGCCTGGGGCCAGCTGACACCGGCCCAAAAAGAGTGGGTACTGAACGGTACGCCGAACTGGGCTGGCAAGTGGAACAAGCAGTGGTACGGCGTGCGCCGCTTTTTTGAATACCTGGAAAGCAAGGCCTACAAGATGCACATCCGTGTGCTCTTGTCCAAGTACCGCAGCTACACGCCTTGTGGGGCCTGTGGCGGTGCGCGGCTGAAGACCGAGGCGCTGCTGTGGCGCATGGGCACTAATGCCGATGCTGATGCGGTACTGCCCCCCGAGAAACGCTTCACGCCAGTGGGCGCGCCGTGGACGCGCGAGCAGGTGGAAGCCCTTCCCGGCCTGTGCCTGCACGACCTGATGCAGCTGAGCATCGAGCGACTGCGCCGTTTCTTCGACGGCATCGGGCTACCGAGCACGACGCTGGACGACGCACTGAAGCTGCTGCTGGGCGAGGTGCGGACGCGCCTGAAGTACCTGTGCGACGTGGGCCTGCAGTACCTGACACTGGACCGCCAGAGCCGCACGCTCAGCGGCGGCGAGGTGCAGCGCATCAACCTCACCACCGCGCTGGGCACCAGCCTGGTCAACACCATGTTCGTGCTGGACGAGCCCAGCATCGGCCTGCACCCGCGCGACATGAACCGCATCGTGCAGGCCATGCACCGGCTGCGCGACGCCGGCAACACGCTGGTGGTGGTGGAACACGACCCAGCGGTGATGTTGGCCGCCGACCGCCTGATCGACATGGGCCCCGGCCCCGGTGA
>JAYSXE010000257.1:0-14621 GCA_043717565.1 Burkholderiales bacterium
CCACGGCCAGAAGCAGTGGCTGGAAATCGGCATGCTGCTGGCGCAAGACCCGAAGCTGCTGCTGCTGGACGAACCCGTGGCCGGCATGACCGACGAAGAGACCGAGCGCACGGCCGAACTGTTCCTGACGCTGGAAGGCCAGCATTCGCTGGTGGTGGTGGAACACGACATGAAGTTCGTCGACCAGCTCACGCAGGGCCGCAAGAAGGTGACCGTGCTGCACGAAGGCAGCGTGCTGGCCGAAGGGCTGCTGTCAGAAGTGCAGGGCAATCAAAAGGTCGTGGAGGTGTACCTTGGCCGCTGAACAGCCGATTCTCCAGGTCGAAAGCCTGAACCAGTATTACGGCGGCAGCCACATCCTGCGCAACGTGGCTTTTGATGCGCGCGTGGGCGAAATCACCGTGGTGCTGGGCCGCAACGGCGTGGGCAAGACCACGCTGTTGAAAAGCCTGATGGGCGTGGTGCCGGTGAAAACCGGCAGCGTGCAGCTGGCCGGCCAGGACATCACCAAAGCCACGTCTTACGACCGTGTGCGCGCCGGCATCGGCTATGTGCCGCAGGGCCGCGAAATCTTCGGCCGTCTGACGGTGGACGAAAACCTGCGCATGGGGCTGGCGTCGCGCCCGGCGGGAACTCCCGTGCCGCCGGTGCTGTTTGAACTGTTTCCGGTGCTCAAGCAGATGATCGGCCGCCGCGGCGGCGACCTCTCTGGCGGCCAGCAGCAGCAGCTGGCCATCGCCCGCGCGCTGGCTGCCGGCCCGCGCCTGCTGATGCTGGACGAGCCCACCGAAGGCATACAGCCCAGCATCATCAAGGACATCGGCCGCGTGCTGCAGCGCCTGGCCAAGGAAGGCATGAACGGCCAGCCCATGGCCATCGTGCTGGTGGAGCAGTACTTCGACTTCGCCGCCGAACTGGCCGACCAGTACCTGGTGATGGAACGCGGCGTCGTGATTGCACGCGGCAAGGGCTCTGAGCTGGAAGCCAACGGGGTGCGGGCGCTGGTTTCGATTTGAGAGGGCGCAAATGCGGCGCCGCACGGCAACGGGCGGCCGCCGGATCGACAGCCTGCTGCCCCGCGCAGCCTTCTGTGCCCGCTACGCTGAAGGGCCCGGTTTCCTGCAGGCCAGCGCACACAAGGCCAACGCCCCGAACGACAAGGGCAGACTGCCGGGCGCCGGGACGCGGCCCTGCGCGGGCGCTGCCGTGTAGGCAAAGCCACTGGAAGACAGCCACGCCACCGCGGAGTCGCTGGATGAGAGATAAACATGCCCGCTGTTGCCAGACAGCACGCCGGCATACAACGTTGAGGCCTCGGGGATGTTGTCGGCCGGCTGCGAGAGCTCAAAACTGAACTCGGCAAACATCAGATAACTCAAGTTGATCGTCGAGCCGTTGCGCACCGCCGCGTCCAGCCGCGCGCGGTGGTTCACTTCTGACGCCGTCGGGCCGCGCAGGGTGAGACGGTCTTCGAAGCGCGACGTCACATCGTCGAGGCCGGTGTAGTGGGCCTGGAGCTCTGAAAAGAAATTCTGGGTGACCCGTGCCGTGGAGAAACGCCCCTTCAAACTGGCCAGGTAGGGCAGCGCGACGTTGGTGTCATGCTGGATGCTGATGGACAGCGGTGCGCCGTTAGCCAAACCGTCGTGGCTGACGACCACACTGTCGGTCCATCCGACGGTCAGGAAGGCCCGACCGCGCGCGAAGTACTGGTCGTAGGCTTGGGCTGTCAGATCCAGCTCGATGCCGACATCGGGCCCGGCGCCGCGAACAAATCCGCTCATGCTGGCGCTGGCAACACCCGGCAGGTCGATGTCGGCGTCGAAGAACTGGCCATCAGCGGTGTTGGCGCCCAACTGACAGGCCGCGCCGCTGCGGTAAGACGCCAGGTCGCACTGCACGCCAAAAGGCAGCATGCCGGCTTGGGCTGAAAAAACCGTGCACAGGACTGCGCAGAACAGCAGACGCAGGCCCATTGCTGAAACTGGTTTCATGGTGAATCTCGGGGCTTCGACAACGATATTTATACGGAAGTCGACAGCACACCGCCACACCTGGATCGGTGGTCGCTGCACCCCCGAATCCGGGGTCGATGGCCGGTCGGGCACGGCCGGCAGCCTACGAGGCTGACGCGCTGAAAGGCGCATGTAAAGCCTTGGCAAAGTTCGGCCCATAACGGCCCCGGCCGGCAAGCGCGCAGACCGGCGCTGTGACAATGCCGACGATGCATATTCAACCCACCCCCTGGCTGCGCGCGCGCGCACTCGTCCCGCCTTTTGTGCTGCTGGCCGTGTTCGCCGCCAGCGCGCAGACCCCGCCCGCGCCGCCCACTGCGCCAGCATCGGCACCAAATTCTGCCGCAACTTCGGCACAAACTTCGGCATCAACGTCAGCACAGACGCCAGCGCCAGCCCCGGCATCTGCATCGCCAGCCACCACACCAGCCACCACGGGCGCCACACAAAAGGTCGAAATCACCGGCGGCCGCCTGACCGACACCGAAGAGCGCCGCCGCGCCACGGCCAGCAAGATCGTCATCGGCCGCGAAGAGATCGACAAGTTCGGCGACGCCACCGTGGGCGAGGTGCTGCGCCGCTTGCCCGGTGTCACCACGCCCGGCGCACCCGGCCGCGGTGGGCCGCCGCGCATGCGCGGGCTGGGCAGCGGCTTCACGCAGCTGCTGATCGACGGCCAGCGCATGCCGCCCGGCTTCAGCCTGGAAAGCCTGACGCCCGAGCAAGTGGAACGCATCGAGATCCTGCGCGCACCCACCGCCGAAACCGGCGCGCGCGCCATTGCCGGCACCATCAACATCATCACGCGCGAAGGCTTCAAGGTGCGGCTGAACGACCTGCGCCTGGGCTTTGGTTATGAAAACGGCCAGTTTTCGCCCGGCATCAACTGGAGCCACAACGACAGCAGCGGCCCGCTGACCTACACGCTGAACGCCAGCATCTTCAGGCCGCGCCGCGAAAACACCAGCGCCAGCCACACGGTGGTGGAAGACGGGGCTTCAGGCGCGGTGGTGGAAGACCGCAGCGGGCAATCGCACACGCTGGAACAGCGCTTCGGCACCAACGTGTCGGGCCGGCTGATGTGGCGGCTGAACGAGCAGGGCGATTCACTGTCGCTGATGCCGTCCATCTTCCACACCGAAGCGCACAGCGACAGCGACTTCAGTCTGGTGCAGAACATCCCTTCGCGCAGGACCACGCCGCTCTTCTACGACAACGGCACCACCGTCACCGACAGCCGGTTCACCAACGGCCGGCTGGGCCTGGCCTACCGCCAGCGGCTGGGCGGCGTGCGGCTGGAAATGAACGGCAATGGCGGCCTGTGGGAGCAGCGCAACGATTCGCTGCGCACCGAATACCGCAGCGCCACCGGCGCCGCACCGTGGCGAAGCTTCAGCGACAAGGCAACCACCAACGAAAAGTCGCTGAACCTCACGCTGAAGGCCAGCGGCTTGGCCGGTGGCGGCACCGAAGGCAAGCCGGCGCCCGACCACGCGCTGGTCACGGGCGCTGAAATCGAAGCCGTGAACCGCGACGAGAAGCGCATCTCGGTGCCCGACCTGGCCGACTTCGGCGACAACCTGAAGGCCAGCACCCTGCGCCTGGCAGCTTACGCGCAGGATGAGTGGCAGCTGAACCCGCGCTGGGGCCTGCACGCCGGCCTGCGCTGGGAAGGCATCACCACGCGCGGAGATACCGGCCAGGGCGAGCGACCCACCAACCGCAGCAGCGTGTGGACGCCGCTGCTGCACGCCGTCTACAAGCCCGACCCCAAAGGCCGCGACCAGCTGCGCATCAGCCTGACGCGCAGCTACCGCAGCCCGCCGCTAAGCGCGCTGATCGCCCGGCCCACCATCAACCGCGACAAGCCCCTGTGCGCGCCGCCCTACCCGCTGACCACCGGCTGCGAAGCGCAGCTGGGCAACGACGAAAGCTACCCCGACAGCGCCGGCAATTCGAGCCTGAAGCCCGAGCTGGCCACCGGCATCGACATGGCGGTGGAACGGTACCTGGAAAGTGGCGGCGTGCTCAGCGCCAACCTGTTCCACCGCAACATCAGCAACCTGATCCGCGGCCAGGTGCAGCTGGAGAACAGCTTGCCCTGGAGCAACCTGCCGCGCTACGTGCGCCGCCAACGCAACATCGGCGACGCCACCACCAGCGGCATCGAACTCGAAGCCAAGTTCAGGCTGGACCAGCTGGTCACGGGGGCCCCGCGCGTGGAGATGCGCAGCAACCTCAGCCTGTACACCAGCCGTGTGAAAAGTGTGCCCGGCCCCGACAACCGGCTGGACCAGCAGGCCAAGGCCACCGGCAACCTGGGCGCCGACTACCGGCTGCGCGGCTTGCCCTTCACACTGGGCGGCAACGTGAACTGGGTGCCCGGCTTCACCACGCGGCTGGACACCGACCAGACCACCAGCGTCAGCACCAAGCGCGTCTGGGACGTCTACTCGCTGTGGACCATCAGCCCCACCATGGGCCTGCGGCTGCTGGGCAGCAACCTCGAGCCCAGGGACTACATCACCACCGGCGTCAACGGCATCACCAACGTCACCACCGGAGCCCAGGAACGCACCACGTCGCAAAGCTTCAGCAACAACTACACCAACTGGCAGTTGCGGCTGGAACTGAAGCTGTAGGCCGGGCAGCACGCGGCCAAGGCCACGTTCGACGGGCCGAGCCGGGCACGGCCGGTGCTATGGTTGAAGCCCACCGCACAACCAGCAGGCCCCGCCATGAAGCCATTGACCCACCACCTGGCCGCTGCACTGCTGTGCATGATGCTGCTGTTCACCACCGCCATTCCCAGCGCCAGCGCCGCCGAGTACCCCGCGCCGCAGCAGGCGCAGTGGACGGCACGCAACTTCCGTTTCCACACCGGCGAGGTGCTGCCCGAGCTGCGCATCGCTTACACCACGGTGGGCAACCCGCAGGGCGAGTCGGTGCTCGTCCTGCACGGCACCGCGGGCTCGGCCGCCAGCATGCTGAACCCGGCTTTCGCCGGTGAGCTGTTCGGCGCCGGCCAGCCGCTGGACGCCAGCCGCTACTTCATCATCCTGCCCGATGCCATCGGCGCCGGCAAGACCAGCAAGCCTTCCGACGGCCTGCGCGCGGCCTTCCCGCGCTACAACTACGACGACATGGTGCAGGCGCAGATGCGACTGGTCACCGAAGGCTTGGGCATCAAGCGCCTGCGCTTGGTGATGGGCAATTCCATGGGCGGCATGCACACCTGGCTGTGGGCCGTGAAGTACCCCGGCATGGCCGATGCCTGGGTGCCGATGGCGTCGCAGCCCACCGAAATGGCGGGCCGCAACTGGCTGATGCGGCGCATGCTGACCGAGTCCATCCGCCAAGACCCGGAATGGCAGGGCGGCAACTACTCCACGCAGCCGCGCAGCGTGCGCTATGCCAACCTGTTCTACGCGCTGGGCACCAACGGCGGCAACCAGGCTTTCCACAAGGCTGCGCCCACGCGCGCTGCCGCCGACAAGCTGTTTGACGAACGCCTGGCCGCACCCATCACGGCCGACGCCAACGACTTTTTGTACCAGTGGGAATCGTCACGCGACTACAACCCCGCACCGCTGCTGGAACGCATCACCGGCACGCTGCTGGCCATCAACGCGGCCGACGACGAACGCAACCCGCCCGAGCTGGGCATCTACGAACGCGAGCTGCCGCGCATCAAAGGCGCCCGGCAACTGTTGATACCGGCCAGCGCCGACACCCGCGGCCACGGCACCACCGGCTTCGCGCGCTTCTACAAGGAAGCCCTGCAGCAGCTGCTGCAGACAGCCCCCCGGCTGGCACCGTAACCTGGCCGCCGCGCCACGCTGGAAAGGAAAGCGGTTCCCATGCACGCTGTTTTTGTGTTCGGCACCCTGAAGCAGGGCTTCTGCAACTTCCACATCAATCAGGGCCGCCGCGTGGGTGGCGACTTCGTCACGGTAAAGCGTTATGCCCTGTACATCATGGGCGAAGAAAACCTGCCCTGGCTGGTGGCCCCGGCCAGCGCCGGTGAAGGCCACCCGGTGGTGGGGCAGCTGTTCGAAGTGAGCGAGACCACGCTGGCGGACATGGACCGCCTGGAACGCGTGGACCAGCCGTTGTGGTACCGGCGCGTGGCCATCGACGTGCGCCCGGTGGAAGGCGGCGCCGCGCGCACGGCCTGGGTGTACCTGGGCAACCACGAACGCATGGCGCAGGAAACCGTGCATGTGGGCCCGGTGCCGGAATACACGCAGGCGCTGGCCGCGGCCTACCCGCTGATACCCGGCTTCTGACAGCACGCCCGGGCGGCCCGCAGCACCGGCCGCCGGGCGCGGCTAGGGAAGCCCCGTCTGGTGCGGGCGCCGGGTGCGGGCACACTGCAGGGTTTTCCGCCCCCTTTTTCCGTGTACACACCTGAACACCCCTGCACACCATGACCCTGAACCGCCGCCACTTCATGGCCAGCACATCGCTGGTTTTTACCCTGAGCCCCGGCCTGGCTAACGCGCAAACCGCCTGGCCGACGAAAAACGTTCGCATCGTCGTGCCCTTTCCCGCCAGCGGCACCACCGACATCCTGGCGCGATCGCTGGCGCCTGAACTGCAGCGCGTGTTCGGCCAGCCCTTCGTTGTGGACAACAAGCCCGGTGCCGGCGGCAACAGCGGCAGCGCCGAGGTGGCCAAGTCGGCCAACGACGGCTACACGCTGCTGATGGGCACGGTGGGCACACACGCCATCAACCCCAGCCTGTACCCCAAGATGCCGTACGACGCGGCCAAGGACTTCGCACCCGTCACGCTGGTGGCTGGCGTGCCCAACGTGCTGGTGGTGAACCCCGGCACCGCGCAGCGCCTGGGCATCACCGACGTGCAAAGTCTGATCAAGGCGCTGAAGGCCAACCCCGGCAAGCTGAACATGGCCAGCTCGGGCAACGGCACCAGCATCCACCTGGCCGGTGAACTGTTCAAGGCGATGACCGGCACCTTCATGGTCCACCTGCCCTATCGTGGCAGCGGCCCGGCGCTGATCGACCTGATGGCCGGCAACGTGGACGTGATGTTCGACAACCTGCCCAGCGCCATGCCGCACATCAAGAGCGGCCGCCTGAAGGCCCTTGCTGTGACCAGCGCCGCACGCTCGGGCGCGCTGCCGGAACTGCCGACGGTGGAACAGGCCGGCGGCCCGACGCTGAAAGGCTACGAAGCCAGCAGCTGGTTCGGCCTGTTGGCACCGGCCGGCACACCGGCCGACATCGTGAACCGTGTGCAGCAGGAAACGGCCAAGGCCCTGGGCACCGCCAGCATGAAGGAACGGCTGCTGGCGCAGGGCGCCATTCCCAGCGGCAACTCACCCGCCGAATTTGCGCGCTTCATCGAAGCCGAAGCCCAGAAATGGAAACGCGTGGTGCAGGCTTCGGGCGCGAAGGTGGACTGACCGGCATCGTTCTGGTTTCTTCGAAACCCGCCCGCACGTTGGCAACGTGCGTTGCGTGCACCAGGACCGAGGGCGGGGTCTGGCCTGAACCCCGCCCCGGCCTGTCGCTCAGCGGTGGCTGTCAGGTGACGAACCTGGCACCGCGGCCTTCAGCTTGAGTGCGGGCCCTCGTGCGTTGCCGGCGGCGGCCGCAACTGAGCGCGCTCTTCCTCGCGCCCCGACGGCGTTGCCGAATCCAGCCTGCGGTCGGGCGACTCTGCAACCTGGGGTGGTTCGCCGGCATGCGTGATCAACTCTTCAATGATGAAGCGTCCGTACAGTTGCGCGCGCTCGGCGCCCAGCGGCTTGACACAAGCTGCAACCTGCTGCGCCAGCTCCGTTTCGGGCGTGTGCACCACCAGCCAGTGGTAGCCCTGCTCGGCGAGCGCCTGGTGTGCCAGTATGAGATTCATCTCCTGGCCGATGGACGCCAGCGGGCTGGCCGCCTGGATGTCGCGGTCGATCTGCAACAGCATCTCGCGGTCGGTATAGCTGTGCATCACGTCGCCGGTGATTCCCAGGCGGCCCAGTGCAGCGCGCGCCTCGGCAGCCTGTTCAGCGCTGGGGAACGAGATAACGGTGTACCCGACGGGTTTGAAGACACCGAAACTGGAGTTATCTGCTGGGACCATGTGAGTCTTTCAGAGTTGCAGAGCGGCTGCCGCGGCTTCAGAGTGGATTCGTTCAACGGGCATGCCGAATCGCATCACCCTTTTTACAGCGCGCCCCGGGTGGCTACTGTCCGCCTGCAGGCCGAGACGACGTAGGACATTGGCGGCGAATGACGGCACCAGCGCCAGCAGCCAGACTTCGAGAACACCCGCTGCTCAACGCGCCGGCGCCACCCGCCAGACGGTGTTGGACAGGTCATCGGCCACGATCAACGCGCCCTTCGGGTCCACGGTCACGCCCACCGGGCGGCCCATGGTCTTGCCGTTGGCCTGGAAGCCGGTGATGAAGTCGACCGGCGGTCCGCTGGGTCGACCGTTGGCGAAGGGCACGAATATCACCTTGTAGCCCACCGGGACGTCCCGGTTCCAGCTGCCGTGCAAACCGATGAAAGCACCTTCCGTAAACGGAGCGGCGAAGCCGGGCTGCACGAAGGAAAGCCCCAGAGGCGCCGAGTGCGATTGCAAGGCGAAGTCCGGGCGCACCGTTGCCTGGACGAGTTTGTCGTTCTGGGGCTGCACGCGCCGGTCGACGTTGGGGCCCCAGTACGCGTAGGGCCAGCCGTAGAAGACCCCTTCCCGCACCGAGGTGAGGTAGTCGGGGACGAGATCGGGGCCGAGTTCGTCGCGCTCGTTCACCACAGCCCAGAGTTGCCGGCTCGCGGGCTCGAAAGCCAATGCCGTGGGGTTGCGCAGACCGGTTGCGAAGGTCCGCGTTGCACCCGTGCTGGCGTCAACCTGCCAGACCACGGCGCGGTTTTCTTCCACCGCCATGCCGCGCTCTGCGATGTTGCTGTTGGAGCCGATGCCGACGTAGAGAAAGCGGCCGGCGGCATCGGCCGCGAGCGACTTTGTCCAGTGGTGGTTGATGGCTGAAGGCAGCTTGGTCACTGTCACCGGCGCCGCAGCGGCCCGCGTCTGCCCGACCACGTATTCGATCCGCACCAGCGCGTCCTGGTTCGCTACATACAGCTGGTTTCCGGCCAGTGCCAAGCCGTAAGGTGCGTTGAGGTTCTCCGCAAACACCCACCGTCCTTCATAGGTGCCATCGCCATCGGCGTCGCGCAACAAGGTCAGTTGGTTGCCGCCTTTGACGGCGGTGGTGCCCTTGGACTTCAGCAAGCCGGCGATGGTGTCCTTGGGTCTGAGGGCGGGGGCGCCCCCGCCTTTGCCTTCGGCCACCAGGATGTCGCCATTGGGCAGCACCAGCGTCTGCCGCGGCACTTTCAGGTCCGTGGCGATGGCCTTGATCGTCCAGCCCGGCGGCACCGCGGGAAGGCGGTTGCCCCACCCTGCGGGCTCCGCAATGCGCATGCTGGGCAGCAGACCCCGCTGCGGTGGCGGCAGCTCTGGGCTGCCGTACTGCGTGCTGCTCGCTTCGGCCGCTGCCAGGGCAAAGGTCGTTGTGGCGGCCAGCATCACCACCGCGGCGATGGCTGTTGCCCTGTGCCAGGCAAGCTTCATCATGCCGGCCTCCGCGAAGCACCCGCGAGCCCAACCGCGCTGGCCGCGGCGGCAAGCACGGCCACCACGGCTGAAAGAATCAGGCCGGTCGGCATCGCCGCCCAACCGTCCTTGCCGTGGACCAGGGCATTGACGAAGCCGAGACTGAAGGTGGCCAGCAGCAAGACCAGATAGATCAGCGCCCGCCGATGGCGGTGAGCCGGGGAACGCAGCACATCCACGGCACCCCACAGCAGCACCGGACCGGCGATGAGCAGGCCGCCCGCGCCCAGCCACCCTGCAAAGTTGACCCACTGAATTTGCTGGCTGCTGAAGTAGGCCCAGTCGCTGAACAGTGCGCCCAGGAACAGCGGCACGCTGGACAAGGCGAAGACGGCATGCATTCGGGTGTTCACGGCTGGATGGGTGCGGGCTGTGCACGTTGCTGAAGATCACATGACGATCACGCACCGCACGGCAGTCGTCTGTATGACGCCGCACAGTGCGCGCGTTCACTCCGTGTTGTGATGCCCGCGGGAATGGCCGCCCCGGCTTGGGTGTGCGCCCCAAGCGGAGGACCGTGGCATGGACGAACCGAGGACGTGGGTGCCCTACTGCGGGGCAGCGCCCAGCCCCGATGTCTGGCTCAGCCGCTGGAACCTCGACCCGGTGCTCGGCGCAGCGCTGATGCTGTTGGCGCTGGCGCTTTGGCGGGTGCCCGTGGGTCAGGGCGCCCCGCGCTCGCACAGGCGCCTGGCCCTTCGTTGCGCGTGGGTGCTGGCGGTGGTGCTTTACGTGTCGCCGCTGTGTGCCCTGAGCTCGGCATTCTTCACGGTGCGGGTCATCCACCACATCGCGCTCGTATTGGCCATGGCACCGCTGCTGGCCTTCGGATGCGAACCCTGGCTGCGACGGCTGTCGACTTCGCTGTGGAGCACCACGGCCGTCGCCGCCGTGACTTTCTGGGCCTGGCATGCACCGGCGCCCTACGCGGCGGCCCTGTCGTCAGACTGGATGTACGCGCTGATGCAGCTCTCGCTGCTGGCCAGCGCGACGGCCTTCTGGATGGCTGTCCGACGTGCCAGCGCAACCGCAGCGATGGGTGCGATCCTGGCCACGACGGTGTCGATGGGATTGCTGGGCGCCTTGATCGCCTTCGCCGGGCGGCCGCTGTATGAACCGCACTTCGCTTCGACGCTGGGTTGGGGTGTCTCGCCGCTGGAAGACCAGCAGCTCGCAGGCATCACGATGTGGGCGCCGGGCAGCATCGCCTACCTGGCAGCGGCCCTGTGGATCGGCTGGCATTGGTTGAACGCCGAGCGCAAGCGCAGCCTGCGCGCCGGGCTTGCATGAATCTGGTTGCCGCCATCCAGTGGGCCGAGGGCTACCACCGGCGCGGCCTGTACTCGCCCATCGGCGTCACTTTCCATTGGGTCATGGCGGCCTTGATGATCTTCCAGCTGGCTTATGGCTGGTACCTGGGCTGGCAACCCGTGGGCGGAGACAAGTACGTCGGCTACCAAACCCACACCGAGGTCGGCCTGACGATCATGCTGCTGGGAACGCTGCGCTTCTTCTGGCGCAGCCAGCTCAGCGGCCCCAGCAACGTGGACGAGGCATCGTTGGCAGGCCGGGCCAGCCGCCTGCTGCAAGCCTGGTTCTATGTCAGCTTCTTCGCGTTGCCGATCAGCGGCTGGGTCATGTGGTCGACGCTGCCCAGCGACCTGACGTTGTCGATTGCTGGCGTGATCCCGTTTCCCAATCTGCCCTTCGACCAGTTGTCAGAACACCTGCAGCACCGCCTGATGCAGTGGGCGGCGGCGGCGCACTTCTGGATGGTCTGGTTCACGGCGCTGGCCATTCCCGGGCATGCCGGGGCGGCGGTGCTGCACTACCTGGTCAAGCGGGACAAGGTGTTGCCTTCGATGTTCGATCTGAACGGACCGAATGTGCCGGGCGTCATCGGATCGGTGCCAGAGGGATCTGCGTCAGAGGGGACTGCGCCAGTGGAATCTGCGCCAGAGGCCTCTGCGCCAAGTACAGGCTCAGCTGCGTGACGTCCTCGGTCTTGAGCTGCTGCGCCACCTTCAACATCACATGACTACCGTCATTGCGCCGCTTCGAGACCTGCCAGTCCTGCAATTGCTGAGTCAGGTAGAGGGCCGGCTGAGCATTCAGTGGGGGCCCGTTGCCGGTGCCAACCCCTTCAACGCCGTGGCACTGTTGACACGCGCCGGCATACAGCCCCGGGGTTGTCGCGGCAACGGCCCCGCTGGTCGCAGATGGCAGGGCCTGTGCGGGCAACGCCGCGTAATGGTTGGCCACCCGCACGCGTTCATGGCTGTCAAGAAAGCGAGCAACGTCGCCCATCACCGCGTGCGGTCGCAAGCCGGCTGCATAGTCTTCCATCTGCTTTTGCAGGTAGCCCGCCGGCAGGCCGGCCAGGCGCGGTGCGTCAAAACCATTGCCCTCGCCACGCGGGCCGTGGCAGGTCACGCAGGCGTAGCGCGCGCCACCTTCGCCGCCGCTCATCGCGATGAGCTCGCCGCCGCGACCGAACCGGTCGTCGCTGATGGCCATGCGGTCGGTACAAGCCGTCGACAACACCAGGGCGCAAAGGGCCAGCAACAAGCCGACGCAGTTCGCCGACCGGTGTTCTTGCAGCGACAGGTGTCTACGCATGGCGGCTAGATCATCGCTCATGCACCGATCAGACGCTTCAGGCAGGGGCAAATTCGGCCGCTGGCAGGTGCTGGCGGGTTCAGGCCTGATGTCCCGCGTGATGTCCTGCGTGATGGCCAGTCTGACGGTCAGCCTGATGGCCTGTGATGGCCCACCCGACCGCACGCCGACGCTGGGCGATGCCAGCGCCGCAAACGGCCGGCGGCTGGTTGCCGACAAGGGCTGTGTGGCCTGCCACACCTTCCCCGACGTGCAGTGGCCGCGCGGCGGGCTCGGGCCCTCGCTGCAGAACTTCGGCCGACAGGGCCTGATCGCCGGCCGGCTGCCGAACCAACCCGGCGTGTTGATGCAGTTCGTCAGGAACGCCCCCGCGCTGGTGCCCGGCACGGCCATGCCGGCCATTTCAATGACTGACCAGGAAGCCCGCGATGTCACAGCCTATCTCCTCGCGCTCAAGCCCCGCTGAAGCCTTCAGTGCGGCCATCAGCGGCTGGCCGCCGCCAGTGCTGGACCCGCACGGCCCGTTCTCGAACACGGTCACCACGCTGGCCTGGGTGCTGATCGCGCTGGTCACGCTGATCTTCGTGCTGGTCTGCGTGGCCCTGTGGGTGGCGCTGTACGGCAGCGACGAACTGCGCGCCAAGCTTGGTGGCGAGCGCGTCGTCAAGTGGTTCGGGCTGGTGGTGCCAACCGGCGTGCTCTTTGTGCTGCTGGCATGGGGCACCACGATGGTTGCAGGGATGACGACCATCCGGGGTGACGAGCTGCGCATGCGTGTCTCCGGCAACATCTACTGGTGGCGCGTGTCGTACCTCGACGCGGCGGGCAAAGAAGTCCACGCCGACGCCAATGAACTGCACATTCCGGTGGGTCGCCCTGTGGTCGTCGACATGGTCTCGGAAGATGTGATCCACAGCTTCTGGGTGCCCAAGCTCGGCGGCAAGATGGACATGATTCCGGGCCGCACCAACCGGCTGAAGCTGCAGGCTGACAAGGCGGGCATCTACGGCGGCCAATGTGCAGAGTTCTGTGGCGGCGCGCATTCGCTGATGGGCTTCGTGGTCGTGGCGCATGACGCCGCCGAGTGGCAGCGCTGGCTCGATGCGCGCCTGGCGCCCGCCCCGGCTGCAGCATCCGTCAGCGCCGAGGTGCTGCGCGGCAGCCAGCTCTTCACCGAAGTCGGCTGCGCCGCCTGCCATCGCGTCGCCGGCACCTCCGCGCAAGGTCTGTCCGGCCCCGACCTGACGCACGTCGGTTCGCGCCAATCGCTGGGCGCCGGCATCCTGCCCAACACCCGGGGCACGCTGATCGGCTGGATCGGCGACAGCCAGTCGATCAAGCCCAACAACCGCATGCCGGCCTACCGCTCGCTGCAGGCCGCCGAACTGACCGCGCTGGCCGCCTACATGGAGTCGTTGCAGTGACGCGCAACACCCCCCCTGGCGTGGCCGGTGCCGCAGGCGACGCGACGACCACCCTGTCCGAGACCGGCTTCGACGCCCGGCTTTACGAACGCTTTCCGACGCCAGGCACCCGGCCGGCCGGCGAACTCGAGGCGCTGAAAAAGGTGTGGGAAACGCCGACCGGGTGGCGCGCCCTCAGCGCGGTCAACAACAATTTCATCGGCTTCCTGTTCATCGTCACGGCGTTCGGCTTCTTCGTCGCCGCGGGTGTGCTGTCGCTGGTGATGCGGGTGCAGCTGGCCGCGCCGCTGGCGGGCATCGTGCCGCAAGACACCTACAACCAGCTGTTCACGATGCACGGCTCGGTGATGATGTTCCTGTTCGCCGTGCCGGCCGTCGAGGCCATCGCGGTGATGCTGCTGCCGCAGATGATCGCGGCGCGCGACCTGCCGTTTCCGCGGCTTTCGGCGTATTCGTATTGGGCCTACCTGATCGGCGGCGTCGTCTTCTTCTGCTCCATCTTCTTCAGCCTGGCACCCAGTGGCGGCTGGTTCATGTACCCGCCGCTCAGCGACGGGGTCTATTCCAAAGGCATCAACGCCGACTTCTGGCTGCTGGGCATCGGCTTCATCGAGATCAGCGCGATTGCCGGGGCCATCGAACTCATCGTCGGCGTGCTGCGCACCCGCGCCCCGGGCATGACGCTTTCGAAGATGCCGGTCTACGCCTGGGCGGTGCTGATCTTCGGCGTGATGATCATCCTGGCCTTCCCGGCCATGATCATGGTGACCTTCCTGCTGGAACTCGAACGTGCCTTCAACTGGCCGCTGTTCGACGCCACCCGCGGCGGCGACCCGCTGCTGTACCAGCACCTGTTCTGGTTCTTCGGCCACCCCGACGTCTACATCATCTTCATCCCGGCCTCGGCGATGGTGTCGAC
>JAYSXE010000258.1:0-5888 GCA_043717565.1 Burkholderiales bacterium
GCGCAGGTGCGCAGCCTGCTGCAGACCGAAGGCTATTTCGCGCCCACGGTGACGCTGGAACGCGAGCCCCGGCGCACCCCGGGCGAAACCGACATCGTGCGCCTGAAGGTGCAGCCCGGCCCGCGGGCCCGTGTGTCGCGCGTCACGCTCGAATCGCAAGGTGAACTGGAGCGTGGTGCCAGCGCCGGAGAACCCCACGCCGCAGCCACGCTGGCGCAGTTCAGGCGCGCCTGGAGCCTGCAGGCGGGTGCGCCGTTTCTGAATGACAAGTGGTCAGACGCCAAGACCGCCGCGCTGACGCTGTTGCGCTCGGCCGGTTATGCCAACGCGGCCTGGGACGGCACGGCGGCCGAGGTGGACATGGCCCGCAACGGGGTGCGGCTGTTCCTGGTGGTCGACAGCGGGCCGCTGTTTCGCTACGGCAGCCTGCAGGTGGAAGGCCTGGCCGCGCACGACGCGGCCACGGTGGAGAACCTGATCAACGCGCGCCGCGGTGCGCCCGTCACCGAAGCGCTGCTGCTCGATTTTCAGGACCGCATGCAGAAGTCGGGCCTGTTCGAAGGCGTCAACGTGACCCTGGACGCCGACCCCGCCAGCGCCGCCGAAGCACGCATCATGGTGCGCGCCAAGGAAGCGCCGCTGCAGGTCTACACCTTCGGCGTCGGCATCAGCGCCAACAACGGGCCACGCGCGTCGGTGGAACACCTGCACCGGCGTGTCTTCGGTCATGCCGCGTCGTCGCGCGTGAAAATCGAACTGGGCCAGAAGCGTCAGGCCTGGGACGGCGAGGTCAGCACACACCCGCTGGAAGGCCTGTCGCGCTACCTGGTGGGCGGCGCGGTGGAACGGCTGCTGTCCGACAGCGACACCGTGCTGTCGCAGCGCCTGCGCCTGGGCCGCACGCAGGACAAGGGCAACGTCGAACGCCTGCACTTTGCGGAATTCGAGCGCTCGCTGCGCACCACCGAAGGCATCGATCGAAACGATTCAGTGGCCCTGTCGCTGAACTTCCAGGGCGCCTGGCGCGACCTGGACAGCCTGGTGCTGCCCACGCGGGGTGTCAGCCTGGCCATCCAGGTGGGCGCCGGCATTTCGCGTTCCAACGCCGGCGTGGACGGCAACTTCACCCGGGCCTACGGTCGGCTCACCGGCTACCTGCCGCTGGGCCAGTCTTGGTACGGCCAGGCACGGCTGGAACTGGGCCAGGTGATTGCGCGCGAACAGGTGGCCATTCCTGAATCGCAGAAGTGGCGCGCCGGGGGCGACGAGTCGGTGCGCGGCTATGGCTACCGCACACTGGGCCCGCTGGTCGACGGCGTGGTGGGCAGCGGCAAGGCCGTGGCCACGGCCAGTCTGGAAGTGGCGCGGCCGTTCCTGGCACGCATGCCTTCGCTGTGGGGCGCGCTGTTCGTCGACGTTGGCGGCGTCGACAACCAGATCGGCGGCATCAAGCCCGCCGTTGGCTACGGCCTGGGCGTGCGGTGGCGCAGCCCGGTGGGGCCGTTGCGGCTGGACTACGCCTGGGCGCGCGAAACCGGCAAGGGCCGCTTGCACTTCACCGTGGGCATCGCGTTCTGAAATGAACCCCGAAGTTCCTGGTCCTGCCCCTGCCCCGGTACCGCCGCCGCCGCGCTCGCCACGGTCTGCGCCGGTGTCGCTGGCTTCCAGCCTGGCGCTGCTGAAGCCGCTGCTGTCCATCGTGGCGCTGCTGGTGCTGATGCTGGCCGGCGTCATCAACGGCGGCCGCTGGCTGCTGCAAAGCGACGACGGCGCGCGCTGGGTGCTGGGCCACTTGCCCGGTGTGCAGGTCAGCGGCTGGCGCGGCAGCCTGCTGGGCAGCGACTGGTCGGCCGAGCGCCTGCGCGTGCAGTGGGACAAGGGGCGGCAGTGGGTGGCCTTCGAAGACCTGCGCGCCCAGGGCGTGGCGCTGGCGCTGCGCCCGCACCCGCACGCCTGGCTGGCCATGGCCGCCGACACGCTGCGCGCCGCACGCGTCACGCTGCACACCGGGCCGCGCGGGCCGCGTCCCATACCGTTGCCCGACACGCTGGCTTTTCCGGTGCAGTTGACGGTGCGCCTGACCGAGGTGGCCGAGCTGAAGGTGGAAGGGCTCGACCCCGTGACAACGCTGCAGGTGCAAGGCCTGGCGCTGGACCCGCGGCCGCAGGCGCGGCATGGCGTGCTGCAGGCCACCGCTGACTGGCGCGGCCTGCACCTGGCGGCCAGCGGCGGCATCGGCAACCAGCGCCCGTTTGCGGTGGTCCTGCAGGGCACTGGCCGGCCCCAGGGCAGTGGCGACCAGCCGCCCTGGGCCGCAGCGCTGCAGGTGGCCGGCCCGTTGGACCGTCTGCAACTGCAAGGCACGCTGCGCGGCGTGGCAGTGCCCGCCAAGTCGGGCGCGCCCGCCGCCGCCCCGGTGGTGGACGTGGTGGCCGGCCTGCGCGTGCTGGAAGACTGGCCGCTGGACACGCTGCAACTGCAAACCAAGGAACTGAACCTGCAGGCGCTGCAAGCGAACGCACCCCGCACCGCACTGGCGGGCACGGTGGACATCCTGATGCGCGCGCAGAACGCCCCCATCCAGGCGCGCGTGGACCTGCGCAACGCATTGCCCGGCCGCTGGGACCAGCAAGCGCTGCCGCTGCGCGAGGTGCGCGGCCAAGTCGTGGGCAGTTTGGTGCAACGGCAGCGGGTGGACTTCAACCAGCTGGAACTGGTGTTTGGCGACGCCGCCGGTGCCAGTGGCCAGTGGACGGGCAGCGCGGTCTGGCAAGCCCATGAACTGAAGCTGCAGAGCAAGGTCACTGACCTGTGGCCGCAGCGGCTGGACAGCCGTGCCGCCGGCATGCGGCTGAGCGGCCCCATCAACGCCACCATCACCGGCCTGCCCTCACCCGACCCCGCCGCCAGCGGGCCGCGGCCGGCGCGGCAGCTGAGCTGGGAATTCGAACTGGAAGGCCTGGTGGACAAGGCACCACAAGCCGTGCAGCTGGCCGTCACCGGCGTGGCCAGCGACGGCCGCGTGGAGATCCAGCGCGCGCGGGCACGCACTGGCAATGCATCGGCCGACTTCACCGCCACGCTGCTGCGCCAGCCCCCAGCCAAGCCACCGGCCCGGGGTACCGGCGGCACTTCGGCTGGCACCGCGGCCAGCGCACCACCAGCCGCCGAATGGCGCGCACAGACCCAGGGCTCGGTGCAGAACTTCGACCCCGTGCCCTGGTGGCCGGGCGATGGCAACCCCATCTGGCGCAAGGGCCCGCACCGCCTGTCGGCGCAGTGGTCGCTGGACCTGCAACTGCCGCCCGGTGCAGAACGCCTGCATTTGGCCGAACTGGTGCAGCGCCTGGCCGGCAACGGCACCGCGCAGATCCAGGACTCACTGCTCGCCGGCCTGCCGCTGTCGGCCGACATCACGCTGAGCCACCAGCCCGGCGCCAGCAGCACCCCCGCCAGCGTCAAGGCCGACATCCGCGCCGCGGGCAACCAGCTGACGCTGGAAGGCCGCGGCGACCCCACCGGCCCGGGCGCGCAGGATCGCTGGCGCGCCGAGCTCAAGGCCGACCAGCTGGCGGCCCTGGCACCCTGGGGCACGCTGCACCCCGCCATTGCCGACTGGCTGCCGCAGCAAGGCCAGGTGCAGGCCAGCTTCACGGCCGAGGGCCGCTGGCCGCAGCTGCGCACCGAAGGCACGGCACACGCCACGCAGCTGCGCATGGGCGCTTACCTGCTGCAAGCCGGCGCTGCCGACTGGCGCCTGGACACCGCCAGCAACGGCCCACTGGACCTGAAGCTGGACCTCACCGGCCTGCAAGCCACCGCGCCGGGTAGCGACTTCAAGGCCGGCCAGGTGCAGGCCGAACTGCGCGGCACCATGCAAAGCCACCAGCTGACCCTGCGTGGCACCACCCCGGCCGGCCTGTCGCCCGCGCTGGCGCAGACGCTGGGCCTGCGCTCTGACGGGGGCACGCAGGCTCAGCTGCAGGCGCAGGGCACTTGGCAGCCCGAAAGTGGCGGCGCCGGCCTGTGGCGCGGCACCGTCGAACGCCTGCTGGTGGCAGCCTGGGACGGCAAGACCGCGGCCGCGCCGGCTGCAGCGGCCTGGGCCGAGGCCACCAACCTGCGCGCCAGCCTGCAACTGGGGGCCGGCGGCAGCCTGGTGGGCCTGAAAGCCGAAGCCGGCCGCATGCTGTTCGGCCCCGCAGGGCCGCCACAGCTGGCCCTGCGCTGGGACGACGTTCAGGTCGACCTGCGCCCCGCCACACCCCACGTACAACTGCGTGCCGACATTGAACCCTTCGAGGCTGCACCGCTGCTGGCCCGGCTGCAGCCCACCATGGGCTGGCGCGGCAATCTGAAGATGGGCGCGCGGCTGGATATCCGCGTCACCGAGCGCATGGACGCCGACCTGGTGCTGCAGCGCGTGGACGGTGACCTCAACATCGACAGCGGTGACGGTTTGCAGTTGCTGGGCCTGACCGAAGTGCGCCTGACCCTGGCTGCGCACGACGGCCTGTGGCAGCTGACCCCGGTGCTGAAAGGCCGCGGCGTGGGCGAGATGACGGGCAGTGTGCGCATCAAGACCAGGCCCGAGCAACGCTGGCCGGCACGCGAAGCACCGCTGGAAGGCAGCCTCACCGCGCAGGCCACCGACATCGGCATCTGGGCGCCCTGGGTGCCTGCTGGCTGGCGCCTGACGGGCGCCATGAACAGCACCGCCACGCTCAGCGGCACGGTGGGCTCGCCGCGCTACACCGGCGACTTGCGCGGCAGCAACATCGGCGTGCGCAACCTGCTGCAGGGCGTGAACGTCAGCGCCGGCGACGTGCTGGTGCTGCTGGAAGGTGAAACCGCCCGCATCGAGCGCTTCACGCTGAAGGGCGGCGACGGCCGTATCGAAGTCACCGGCGACGCCAACTGGGCCAATGCCCCGGTGGCACGCCTGCAGCTGAAGGCCGAACGCTTCCGCGCGCTGGGGCGGCTGGACCGCATGCTGATCACCAGCGGCCAAGCAACATTGAACCTGCAGCGCGACCAGGGGCGGCTGGAAGGCCGGTTCACCGTCGACGAAGGTCTTTTCGACACCACGGCGGCCGACGCGCCGGCGCTGGACAGCGACGTCAGCATCAAGGGCGAAGTGGAGGAAGCGCCGACGGCCGCGCGCAGCGAAACCACCGCACGCAGGCGCAATTTTGCACTGGCGGTCGACCTGAACCTGGGCGAAAACCTGCGCGTGCGCGGCCGCGGGCTGGACAGCACTTTGCGCGGCAACCTGCGCTTCACCACCAGTGGCGGCCGGCTGGCCGTCAACGGCGTGGTGCGCTCTGAAGGCGGCACCTACGCCGCCTATGGCCAGAAGCTGGACATCGAGCGCGGCGTGCTCACCTTCACCGGGCCGGCCGACAACCCGCGGCTGGACGTGCTGGCCCTGCGCCCCAACATCGACACCCGTGTGGGCGTGCTGATTGCGGGCCAGGCGCAGGCACCGCGCGTGCGCCTGTACGCCGAACCCGATATGAGCGACACCGACAAGCTGTCGTGGCTGGTGCTGGGCCGCGCGCCCGACGGCCTGGGCCGCAGCGACACCGCACTGCTGCAGCGCGCTGCCGTGGCGCTGCTGTCGGGCGAAGGCGAAGCGCCCACCGACACGCTGCTGAAGAGCCTGGGCATCGACGAGATCTCGCTGCGCCAGGGCGACGGCGAGGTGCGCGAAACCGTCATCACGCTGGGCAAGCAGCTGTCGCGCCGCTGGTATGTGGGCTACGAACGCGGCGTCAACGCGGCCACCGGACCTGGCAGCTGATCTACCGCATTGCCCAGCGTTTCACGCTGCGCGCACAAAGCGGGCTCGAGAATTCGCTGGACGTGATCTGGGTCTGGCGCGTGCA
>JAYSXE010000259.1:0-43563 GCA_043717565.1 Burkholderiales bacterium
GTAGCCCTGCACCGGCGTCCAGCCCAGTTGCAGCGACACCAGCCAGATCAGCAGGTAGGCCGATACAAACACCGGCACCGAAAAGCCCAGCACCGAAAACCCCATCAGGCTGCGGTCGAGCCAGCCACCCGAGCGCCAGGCGGCCAGCACACCCAGCGGCACGGCCACCAGCACGGCCATCGTCATGGTGATGGCCGCCAGCGACAGCGTGGGTTCGATGCGTTGGCCGATCAGGGTGGTGACCTGTGTCTTGTAGTAGTAGCTCTGCCCCAGGTCGCCGCGCAGCAGGTTGCCGAACCAGATGAAGAACTGTTCGGGAATGCTGCGGTCTAGGCCCAGGCTGGTGCGGATCTGTGCGATCTGCTCGGTGCTGGCGGCGTCGCCTGCCAGCACGGCGGCCGGGTCGCCCGGGGTCAGGCGCAGCATCAGGAACACCAGCACGGCCACGATCAGCAGCACCGGCACGGTGCTCAACAGTCGGCGCAACAGGAACTTCAGCATGGCATGGAAAAGCTCATGGCTCTATTTTCAGGGCTGGCCCAGGCGCCCATGATGAGGGCAAACATCAACAGCCGCGGTTTGCCCTTCAACATCGGCCCCTGGTGGTTTTGCCTGGATGCGCGGGCGCGGTTGCGACACGGTGCCACTTTCAAGAGCGCTCCTTCATTCACCCGCGGCCAGCGCGGCGCGGGCGCGCAGCACGCGCTGCCGGTGCAGCAGTACCAGTGCCGAGGCCACCAGCAGCGCAATGCCGGCGCTGGCCAGCGCGTTGGGCACCTGGCCCCAAAAAACCCAGCCCAGCACCAGTGCAAACAGCAGGCCGCTGTAGCGAAAGGGCGCCACTGCCGAAAAGTCACCCAGCCTGGAGCTGGCAATGATCAGGTAGTAGCCGCTGGCCAGGAACACGGCCGCCGCGACCAGCAGCCCGGTCTGCGCCAGTGTGGGCGTCTGCCAGCCCTGGTACAGGCACAGCAGCGCAGCGATCACGGTCACGGCGCAGGCGCTGGCCAGCGTCACCACGAGCGAAGGCACGGCCGCGGCTATGCGCCGGGTCAGCAGGTCGCGCGCAGCGTGCAGCAGGGTGCCCAGCAGGCACAGCCAGGCATAGGCGTTGAATTCCGCGCCCCGCGGTTGGATCACCAGCAGCACGCCCACAAAACCGCAGGCCAGCGCCGCCCATTGCAGCGGCACCATCTTCTCGCCCAGCCACAACACGGCCAGCAGTGAGACCACCAGCGGCGTGGCCATGTTGATGGCGGTGGCGTTGGCCAGCGGCAGTTCGAACAGCGACAACAGGTAGGCCAGCGTGGCGCAGGCGTCCAAGGCCGAGCGCAGCAGCACCCAGCGGTTGCACAGCTGGCGTCCGCGCACCGGTGTGCGCGTGACAAACAGTGCCAGCAGCACCACCGCCGAAGCAGCAATGCCGCGCACCATGATCAGAACGCCCGACGGCAGCGACTGGCTGACGAACTTCACCAGCGTGTCGTTGACGATGAAGCTGGCCATGGCCAGCACCATCAGCTGGATGCCGCGGCGGTTGTCGGTGGTCAAGGGTGTCTGCTCAGGGCGCCCCGCAAGTGCCGCTGAAAAAGAACCCGCCTCGAAGGGCGGGTTCGGTTGTGCGGCCGGCGCGACGGGTGTCGCGCCGCAGCGCGGTCATTGCTTCTTCAGGTTCCAGTAGATGTTGCCGTTGGTGATGAAGAAGCCGGTGATGCCAGGGTGCGTGGCGACGCCGGTGTCGAATTCACCCAGCGGCACGTGCGTGGCCACCTCGAAGGCGCGCACATGGATCTGCTCGGCCAGCTTCTTCTTGACGCCGTCTTCGGTGGCGCGCATGAACTGCTGGCGCAGTTGCACCAGCTTCTCGTCGCTGGCCCAGCCAAACCAGGTGCTCTTGTCGCCGCGCGTGTCCAGCGCCGGGTTGGCGATGGGGTTCCACACGTCAAAGGCCTGCCAAGCGGTCAGGAACATGTGCCAGCCGCCCTTGTCCGGTGCGTCTTTCTTGGCGCGCCGGCCCACCAGCGTCTGCCAGTCCATGGCCTGCAGGTCGACCTTGAAGCCGGCCTGGCGCAACAGCTGTGCGGCCACGTCGGGCAGCTTCTGGATGCTGGCCAGGTCGGTGGGTTTCAGGATGACGATGGGCGTGCCGTCGTAGCCGCTGGCCTTCAGCAGGTCCTGCGCCTTTTTCATGTTGCTCTTGGCCTGGATGTCGCTGCCCACCGTGGTGCCAAATGGCGTGCCGCAAACCAGCATGCTGGCGCACGTGCGGTACAGCTCCTTCACGCCCACCTGGGCGCGCAGGAAGGGTTCCTGGCTCATCGCCGCCATGGCGGCCTGGCGCACCTTCACGTTGTCAAAAGGCTTGTGCAGGTGGTTGAAGCGGGCCATGTACTGCAGGCCCAGATTGGCGGTTTTCGGGAACGAAAACACCGGGTCCTTCTTCATCGCTTCGTAGTGGTCGAAGGAGTACTGCTCGATGATGTCGACCTCGCGCTTTTGCAGCGCATTGATCTGCGCCTGCGCGTCGCGCAGCGCCAGGTTCCATTCCACGCGGTCGACATACACGACCTTGCCGCCGGTGGTGCCCGACGGCGGCTCGCTGCGCGGCACGTACTTGGGGTTTTTCAGGTACACGGCCTTGTCGCCGGGCTTGAACTCGTCACGCTTGAAGATGTAGGGGCCCGAGCCGATGTGTTCTTCGATCTGCTTGAAGGCGTCGGTGTCGGCGACGCGCTTGGGCATGATGAAGGGCACGTTGGAGCTGGGCTTGCCCAGCGCCTCCAGCAGGAAGCCGCAGGCCTCGCCCAGGAAGATGCGGAAGGTGTCGGGCGCGGGTGAGTCCATGCGCTGCACGAACTGGAACAGCGCGCCGCCCATGGCGTCGCGTTTGCCCCAGCGCTGCAGGCTGGCGATCACGTCGTCGGGCGTCACGGGCTTGCCGTCGTGGAATTCCAGGCCCTTGCGCAGCTTGAAGGTCCACAGCCGGTTGTCCTGGCTGACGGTGTAGCTCTCCACCATCTGCGGCTTGATCTTGGCGTTTTCGTCGGTGCCGAACAGCGTGTCGTAGATCATGTAGCCGTGGTTGCGGCTCATGTAGGCGGTGGTCCAGATGGGGTCCAGGATGGCCAGGTTGCTGTGCGGCACCACGCGCAACACGGTGCCCTGGGCCAGTGCCATGGGCGTGGCCAGTGCGGTGACAGCGGTGGCCACCAAGGAGAGCAGGGTTCGGCGGACCAGTTTCATGAGGGCAATCCTTCTTCAGAGGTCAACGGTTTGGGGCAGTGGCCCGCGGCAGGCCGAGCAAGCAGTGCGCTCGGCCGCTCGAGGCGTCAACACCCATTCTGGGGCCGCAGGCCGGTGCGGCCCATCGGGGCTTACACGGCCGGAGTGCGTGGCAACACGGGCTGGATATCGGATTTGCGCAAAGCCGGCGCTGGGTTTTCCTGCAGTCGCGCAGTGCCGTGGCCCGCGCTTAGCATCAGCCGCAGCGGGCTTGATATGCACCCGGCCCACACCCAGGAGAACAGCCACCATGACCGACCCCTGCCTGTCCACCGCCACCGACGTGGCCCAACGCCTGCGCGCCGGCGAGTTTTCAGCCGTTGAACTGCTGCAGGCGCACCTGGCGCGCGTGCAGCGGCTGAACCCGGCGCTGAATGCCGTGGTGGTGATGCAGCAAGACGTGGCACTGCAGCGTGCCCGCCAGGCCGACGAGGCGCGCGCGCGGGGCGAAAACTGGGGCCCGCTGCACGGCGTGACCATGACCATCAAGGAAGCCTTCGACTGGGTGGGCTCGCCCAGCACGCAGGGCTATGAGGCGCACCGCCACAACATCGCCAAGACCAACGCCGCGACCGTGCAGCGCCTGCTGGATGCTGGCGCCGTGATCTACGGCAAGACCAACGTGCCGGTGGCCCTGGCCGACTGGCAGAGCTTCAACCCGGTGTATGGCACCACCAACAACCCCTGGAATCTGGATCGCAGCCCTGGCGGTTCGTCGGGCGGCTCGGCGGCGGCGCTGGCAGCGGGGCTTTCGATGCTGGAGCTGGGCAGCGACATCGGTTCTTCCATCCGAAATCCGGCGCACTACTGCGGGGTGTGGGGCCACAAGCCCACCTGGGGTGTGGTGCCCATGGCCGGGCACGAACTGCCGGGCGACGTGGGTGCTGACGCCATCGACATTGGCGCGGGCGGCCCGATGGCGCGCAGCGCACACGACCTGACGCTGGCGCTGGATGTGCTGACCTCACCGCTCACCGCCTACGGGCCCATGGGCCGCACTCCCATGCAGTGGCGCGACCACGGGCGCGCGCCGCGCCAGATGCGCGTGGCGCTGATGGCCGACGACCCGCGTGCCGAGGTCGACGCCGAGGTGAAAAACGCGCTGCTGGCGCTGGCCGACTTTCTGCGTCGAAACGGCGTTCAGGTTGACGAAACCGCGCGCCCGGTGGGCAGCGAAACCGCGTGGCGTGTCTACGTGAACCACCTGCGCGGCGCGCTGTGCGGCCAGCTCAGCGAGGCCAACCATGCCAAGGCGCTGCACGAGGCCGCGCTGAGCACGGGGCCGCGCAGCGAATTCCCGGCCGCGCACTGGAAAGGCTTCACGCAAAGCCACCGCGAATGGCTGCAGCTGGAAGACGAGCGCCACCGCCTGCGCCAGCAATGGGCGGCGTTCTTCGAGCGTTTTGACCTGCTGATCTGCCCCGTGGCCGCCACCACCGCCATGGCGCACAACCACCAGGGCTACCGATGGGAACGCATGATTCCGGTGAATGGCCGGCCACAACCCAGCACGACCCAGTTGTTCTGGGCCGGCTACCCGGGCCTGGTGGGCCTGCCCGCTACCGCGGTGCCGCTGGGCCTGGCGGCTGACGGTCTGCCGGTGGGCGCGCAACTGGTGGGGCCGGCCTTCGGCGACCCGGTATGCCTGCGCTTTGCACGCTGGCTGGAAGAGGCTTACCGTGCGTTTGTGCCGCCGCCGTTGGCGCTGCAGGCCGGCTGACCAGCCCGCCAGGGCCCAAAGTGGACAAAAAGGACCATTTGGCCTATATTGACAGCCACCTGGGCCTCTTCGGGCCCGGCCCCGGGAGTTGCTGATGTCCAGCGCCGCACGCGCCACCCCCATTGCCGCCGCCGCAGGTGAAGGCCCGTTGCTGCACCTGCAGCGCAAGCCCGTTTCCGATGTCAAGCGCGAAGGCTGGCGCGGCATCATGCGCAGCGTGGACGCCGCCGGCAAGCTGCTGATGACGAACCATGAACAGCCCGAGGCCGTGATCCTGTCGCTGCAGGAATACCGGCTGCTCACCGACCTGGCCGGCCGCGCGCAGCGCGACAACCAGCACAAGCTGGAACGCCTGACCCACGCTTTCGACGCTGAGCTGGCCGTGCTGCAGCAGCCCGGCGCCGGCGACCGTTTGCGCGACGCCTTTGCAGCGCCGCTGGCCCTGAACGGCGAGGTGCTGGCCGCGCGCCCGCGCTGATGGCGGTTCATTGCTGCTGACGGCCGCTGACTGCGGCTCACCGCCCTGATGGCCGCGCCTCGGCCCGCCAAGCCCGCCAGCCCGCGGCCCCGCGCTGCCGCCCAGGCCCCGCCACCGGCAGGCCCCGCCGCCGGCCGCCCCGTGCTGCTGGTGCTGGCCGGCGTGAACGGCGCCGGCAAGAGTTCCATCGGTGGCGACGTGATGCTGCGGCGCGCTGGCCTGCCCTGGTTCAACCCCGACGCCTACGCGCGCATCCTGGTGCAGGGCGGCGTGGCGCAGACCCCCGCCAACGCCCGCGCCTGGCAGCACGGCATGGACCTGCTGGACCGCGCACTGGCCGCAGGCCACAGCCACGCCTTCGAGACCACGCTGGGTGGCCAGACCGTGGCGCAGCGCATTGCGGCTGCTGCCGCCACGCACGATGTGTTGATGTGGTTCTGCGGCCTGGCGTCGCCCGAACAGCACCGGGCCCGTGTGGCTGCGCGCGTGGCGGCCGGTGGCCATGACATTCCGGAGGCGAAGATCCGCGAACGCTGGGTTCAGGCGCCGCTGAACCTGATCGGCCTGATGCCGGTGCTGAGCGAGCTGCGCGTCTACGACAACAGCGCCGACGCCGCGCCCGGCAGCCCCGTGCACGACCCCCAGCTGGTGCTGCACGTGCGGGCGCGTGCCGTGCTGTTTCCGAAGACCGTGCCCGACCTGGCACGCACACCGGCGTGGGCCAAGCCGCTGGTGCAGGCGGCGCGGCATCTGCGCGCGCCGTAGCGGTTCAAAGCAACAGGCGCTTCAGGCTTGCAGCCACTGGCAAAGCCCCGGCCCTTCAGGCCCGTTTCAGGGTCTGCGAAGGAAGCTCACCAAACTGCGCCCGGTAGTCGCGCGCCAGCTGGCCCAGGTGCCAGAAGCCCCAGCGGTTGGCGGCCTGCGCCACCGTGGTGCCGTCTTGCCGCAGGTCGCGCCGAACACGCGCCAGGCGCAGGGCGGTGCCGTACTTCAAGGGGCTGGTGCCCAGCGTGTCGCTGAAGGCGTAGTTCAGCTGCCGCCGGCTGGTGCCCAGTGCCTTGCACAGCTGCAGGATGGACAGGGGTTCGTCGGCATGCGCCTGCATCAGGTCGAGCGCGCGGCGCACCAGTTGGCGGCGGCTGTGCAGCGACGGTTTTTGCGCGGTGTCCACGCTTTCGGGCAGCGCCTCGATCCATTCCATCAGCACCGCGTCGCGCCATTGCAGCAAGGTCTGCTCGCTGGGCGAAGGCTGGTCCTGTTGTGGCGGGCCGGCCAGGCGTTGCATCACCTGCAGGTGCAGGTGGCGCACGGCCTGCGCAGCGGCAGCGCGGGCGGGCAGCACGCGCTGCTGGTTCAGCCAGGCGGCGGTGGGCTTCTGGTACATGTGCTGCCACAGCGGCTGAAGCAGCGCTTCGTCCACCACCACGGCAATCATTGAAAACTGCGGCGGCGTCACCAGGTCCAGCGCGTCGCCGCGGCCCACCATCAGCGCGTCGGCCTGCACCGCCTGCCCGCTGAACAGCGCCGGGGCGGCGGGCGCCAGCGGCAGCGCCAGCCCGAAGCTGTGGCGGTCCAGCGTGCCCTGCTGGTGCAGCGCGCGGTTGGAATCTTCACGCACCAGCCGCAGGCCGGGCAGTTCGATGTGGTGCACGTGGCCGCTGAAGGCGCCGCCGGAGAGCTGTTCGTAGTGCAGCGCCCAGTCGGGCTGGGCTTGCGCCTGGTCGTGGGCGTCGTCGCTGCGGGCCCGCCACTGGCGGGCATTGCCGGTGCCCAGTGGTTGCCACCGCTCTGGGCTGGCGAGGCCTGCAGCAGCGCTGCCCAGGGTGGGCGCAGAGGTGGTTTGCATGGCGTGTGGCCTGCTTCGACGCCGTGCGGTTACAGCGCGCGCAAGCCGGCCACGGCCTGCTCGGCGGCTTCGCTGGCCTGCGCCCAGATGGCTTGCTTCCAGTCGTCGCGGTCGGGGTAGAACACGTCGCGCAGGTGCTGGCGGATGGCCTGGGCCTGTGCGGCACTGGTGGCACTGGCGGCACCTGGGCCTACCACCTGCAAGCCCTGTTCGGCGCGCAGCGCCGCGTGCATCTCGGCGCTGGGCACGGTGCCGAATTCCAGGCAGATGCCCGTGTAGGCCACATGCGGGCACTCGTCATGCACAGCGTGCTGGATCGGCCCGGTCATCGGAATGCTGGTGGAACTGCCGGCGTGCACCGACGTGATGCCTTCGCCCCACCAGTGGCGTGCGCGCTGCAGCGCGCCACCCACGTCGTCGCAGGCGAAGATGCGCTCGCCCACGCCACAGGGGCCCAGGCCGGTGTGCAGGTCTATCCAGGCCAGGTGCCGTGCATGCTGCGTGTGCTGGCGCAGCACGCTGCGAAAGACACGGTTGCTCCAGCTGGGAGCGCGGCCGCCGTAGAACAGGCCGTCGGAGTGGCTGTGCTGGCCTTTGGTCAAAGCCAGCTGGCTGCGCCGCGGGCCCCAGTGTTCGCGCTGCTGCTGCAGCGCGGCTTCTGCTGCCGCACCCGGTGCCCCGGCGCCGGGCCACAGCAGCGGGTGCAGGCTGTTGTAGTCGGCGTTGTCGGGCAGCGGCTGGTCGAAGTTGATGAAGTTGCGGTTCAGGTCGATGTTGTCTTCGTTCACGCGGCGACCGAAAGAAAAACCAAACGGGTTGACGGCGTGCACGTGCACCACGGCCAGCCGGTTGTCGGCCGCATCGCGCAGCGCCGGCCGCAGCGTCAGCAGCCCCAGCTGCACCGCGCTGCCGCAGTGCCCTTCAACACCGTGCACGGCGCTGGTCAGCAGCAGCACGTGGGGTGCGTCCAGCGGGCCGTCGCGCACCACGTCCATCGCCAGCGTTTCGCCTTCGGCGCCCGGCAGCGGGTGCCGGTGCTCGTCCACGGCCATGCGGCACAGCGCGGCCGCGGCGCGCAGCCGCTGGCGTGCCAGGGCGTAGGTGGCGCTGAAAAGTTCAGCAGCGGCAGCGGGGTTTTCAGTGGGCAGGGTCACGGCGGCATCTTGCCAGACGGCTTGGTGCGGTCGCCGCCGCGCCTGGCCTGCTGGCGGCACCCGGCACCCGGCGCCCAACCTCAGCCCCGGTCGGGCCAAAGCCGGTTTTTGGCCTGGGGTCGTCGGGCGGGTCGTTAGAGTGTGGCCATGCAGACACTCTTGTTTGTCGCCGGTTTGGCCGCGCTGGTGCTGGGCGCCAGCCTGCTGGTGCGGGGCGCATCCAACCTGGCATGACCCAGCCCGCGGCGCTGGCCGCCCACCCTGCCACGCTGCTGTGGCTGCTGGTGCTGCTGCCCTGGCTGGGCGCAGCACTGGTGGCCTGCCTGCCGCGCGCGCCGCGCCAGGCGGCGGCCTGGTTGGGCGGTGCCGTGGCCTTGGCTGCGCTGGCCGTGGTGATGGCCTGCGCACCGGCGGTGTTTGGTGGCCAGGTGCTGGGGGTGTCCGTGGCCTGGTTGCCGGCGTTGGGGCTGGATCTGGGTTTCCGCATGGACGGCCTGGCGTGCCTGTTTGCGCTGCTCATCACCGGCATCGGCGCGCTCATCGTGCTGTACGCCGCGTGGTACCTGGACCCGGCTGACCCGGCCGGCCGCTTCTTCTCTTTCCTGCTGCTGTTCATGGGCGCCATGCTGGGCGTGGTGCTGGCCGACAACCTGCTGCTGCTGGTGTTGTTCTGGGAGCTGACCAGCCTGAGCAGCTTCCTGCTGATCGGCTACTGGCACCACCGCGCCGACGCGCGCCAGGGTGCGCGCATGGCGCTCACCATCACCGGCGGCGGGGGCCTGTGCCTGCTGGCCGGCGCGCTGCTGCTGGGCCACATCGTGGGCAGCACCCAGCTCGAGGTCGTGCTGGCTTCGGGCGACATCATCCGCGCCCACCCGCTGTACCTGACGGCCCTGCTGCTGGTGCTGCTGGGCGCCTTCACCAAGAGCGCGCAGTTTCCCTTCCACTTCTGGCTGCCGCACGCCATGGCCGCGCCCACGCCGGTGTCGGCCTACCTGCACTCGGCCACGATGGTGAAGTGCGGCGTGTTCCTGCTGGCGCGCCTGTACCCGGCGCTCAGCGGCACCGAAGAATGGTTCTGGATCGTCAGCCTGACCGGCCTGGCCACGCTGCTGCTGGGTGCTTATGTCGCCATCTTCCAGCACGACCTGAAAGGCCTGCTGGCGTACAGCACCATCAGCCACCTGGGCCTGATCACGCTGCTGTTTGGCTTGAGCGAACCGTTGGCGGTGGTGGCTGGGGTGTTCCACATCATCAACCACGCCACCTTCAAGGCAGGCTTGTTCATGAGCGCCGGCATCATCGACCACGAATGCGGCACGCGCGACATGCGGCGCATCAACGGGTTGATGAAGCTGATGCCCTACACCGCCACGCTGGGCATGGTGGCTGCCGCGGCGATGGCCGGCGTGCCGCTGCTCAACGGCTTCCTCAGCAAGGAGATGTTCTTCGCCGAAACGATAACGATGGATTCGCACCGGGCCATGGAATGGCTGTTGCCGATGGCAGCCACGCTGGCCGGCGTGTTCAGCGTGGCCTACAGCCTGCGTTTCATCCACGACACCTTCTTCAACGGCGAGCCCCACAACCTGCCCAAGGTGCCGCACGAAGCGCCGTTTTTCATGCGCCTGCCGGTGATGCTGCTGGTGCTGCTGTGCGTCGCCGTCGGGCTGGCGCCGGCCACGGTGGCCGGGCCCGCGCTGGCGGTGGCCGCGCAGGCGGCGCTGTACGGCGCGCCTGGTGCCGCGCTGCCGCCCTACACGCTGGCCATCTGGCACGGGCTGAACCTGCCGCTGCTGATGAGCGTGCTGGCGGTGGCCGGTGGCGTGCTGCTGTACGCGGGCCTGCAGCGCTTCATCAACCTGCACACGGTGGTGCGCCTGCCGCTGTGGATACGCCACGGCGGGCGTGAGTTTTTTGTTGCGCTGCTGCACGCGGGCCTGGCGCTGGCGCGCGGCCTGACCGGCCTCTTGCAGAACGGCCAGTTGCAGCGCTACCTGCTGCTGCTGGTGTTGATGGCCCTGGCGGCCGGCAGCGTGCCTTTTCTGCTGGCCGGGCCTTCGGCGCAGGCGGCGCCGCTGCACCTGCACGACCTGAATGTGGGTGTGGCCGCTGTTGGCTTCATCGGCATCGCCGCCACGCTGGGCACCGTGCTGGCGCACCAGAACCGGCTGCTCGCGCTGCTGCTGATGGGTGCCGTGGGGCTGGTGGTGTGCCTGACCTTCCTGTGGTTCTCGGCGCCCGATCTGGCGCTGACGCAACTGCTGGTGGAAGTGGTGACCATCGTGCTGATGATGCTGGCGCTGAACTGGTTGCCACCGCGCAGCCCCAGCGAGAGCCTCGTGCCCACGGGCGCTGCTGCACGCTGGCCCTGGCGCCAGGTGCGCGACGCCGTGCTGGCGCTGGCCGTGGGTCTGGGCGTTGCCGCGCTGATGTGGATGGTGCTGACGCGGCCTTCACCGTCGATGGCCGACTACTTCCTGCAGACCACGCGCACGCTGGGCGGTGGCAGCAATGCGGTGAACGTGATCATCGTGGACTACCGCGGCTTTGACACGCTGGGCGAGATCACTGTGCTGGTCATTGCCGGCCTGCTGCTGCACGCGCTGCTGTCGGGCTACCGGCCACCGGCCAGCGTGCAGGCCGCGTCTGCCACCAAGGCCGGCCGTGCGCTGGCCGAAGGGCCAGAAGGCGGCCACAGCCCGCTGATGCTGCGCCTGGTGGCGCGGTTGGTGCTGCCGTTCACGCTGTTGATTGCCATCTACTTGTACCTGCGCGGGCACAACCTGCCCGGTGGCGGATTCATCGCCGGGCTGGTGCTGGCCATCGGCCTGGTGCTGATGCACGTGGCGCACGGGCAGACCTGGATGGCGCAGCGCAGCGGCTGGCTGGCGCCGCCCGACTACTGTGGCGCCTTGGGCTGGGGCTTGCTGGTCGCTGCGGCGGCTGGCATTGGCAGCTGGGCCTTTGGGGCGCCCTTCCTGACCAGCACCTACGACTACCCCTGGATGCCCGGCGTGGGCGGCGTGCCGCTGGCCAGCGCGTCGGTGTTCGACCTGGGCGTGTTCATCGTCGTGCTGGGCGCCACGCTGGTGATGCTGCTGTCCATCGCCCGCCTGTCGCGCGCGTCTTTTGCGGTGCCACCCAGGGGGCGTGCCTGATGCTGCTGCTGTTGGCGCTGGGCACAGGCACGCTGGCCGGTTGCGGTGTGTGGCTGCTGCTGCGTGCGCGCAGCTTCGACGTCATCCTTGGCCTGACGCTCTTGTCCTACGCCGTCAACCTGTTCATCTTTGCGATGGGCCGCGTCAAGGTGGGCGCGGTGCCCATCGTCGAAGCGGGCAAGGCGGCCACGCTGGCCAACACCGCCGACCCGCTGCCGCAGGCGCTGGTGCTGACGGCCATCGTCATCAGCTTTGCCATGACCGCAGTGCTGCTGGGCCTGGCCTTGCGGGCGCGCGCTGAAACCGGCACCGACCATGTGGACGGCGAGGAGCCGCGCCGATGAGCAGCACGCTGGCACCCGCCGCCCAGGCCCTGCTGCTGCAGGGCCACGGCATCGTCGGCCCCATCGTGCTGCCGCTGGTGGCCGGTGCGCTGCTGGTGGTGCTGGAAAAAATGCGCTCGCGCTGGGTGCCGGCGGTGTCGCTGGCGGCCACCGCGGCGCTGCTGGTGCTGGCCGTGGCGCTGGCCTTGCAGGCGGCGCAGGGTGGTGTTCAGGCCTACCTGCTGGGCAACTGGCAGGTGCCTTACGGCATCGCGCTGGCGCTGGACCGGCTGAGCGCGTTGATGCTGGTGCTGACGGCCAGCGTGGCCTGTGCCGCGCTGCTCTACGCGCTCGGTGGCGACGACCGCCGCGGTGAACATTTCCACTCGCTGCTGCAGTTCCAGCTGATGGGTCTGTGCGGTGCATTCCTCACCGCCGACCTGTTCAACCTGTTCGTGTTTTTTGAAGTGCTGCTGGCCGCCAGCTACGGCCTGCTGCTGCACGGCGCCACGCGCCAGCGGCTGCGTGCCAGCCTGCACTATGTGGTCTTCAATCTCGTGGGGTCGGCACTGTTTCTGGTGGCCGTGAGCCTGCTGTACGCGTTGACTGGCACGCTGAGCATGGCCGACTTGGCGGTGAAGGTGCCGGCCCTGGCCGCGCAAGACCTGAAGCTGGCGCAGGCGGCCGCGCTGATGCTGCTGGTGGTGTTTGCTGTGAAGGCGGCGCTGCTGCCGCTGTACTTCTGGCTGCCCGACAGTTATGCCGCCGCCAGCGCCCCGGTAGCGGCGCTGTTTGCCATCATGACCAAGGTGGGCGTGTACGCCATCGTGCGCATGTCCACACTGGTCTTTGGCGCCTCGGCCGGTGGCGTGTCGGCCAGCATCGCGGCACTGGTGCTGCCGACGTTGACCACGCTGGCACTGGGCACGCTGGCGCTGGCGGCCATTGGCGCGCTGGCAGCACGCCGCCTGCGTGCGCTGGTGGCTTACCTGGTGGTGGCATCGGCGGGCACGCTGTTGCTGGCGGTGGGCCTGGGCAGCGAGGCGGCGCTGGCCGCGGGCCTTTTCTACCTGGTCAACAGCACGCTGGTGGCCTGCGTCTGGTTTCTGCTGGCCGACCGCATCGCAGCAGCCCGTGGCGGCAGCGACCTCATCCACGCGCTGCCGCTGGGCCGTACCGTGTGGGCGCCGCTGGGCGTGGCCTTTTTTGTCGCCGCGGTGGCGGTGGCCGGCGTGCCGCCACTGGCCGGCTTTCTGGGCAAGGCGCTGCTGCTGCAGGCCGCCGGCCAACTGCCCTGGGCGAATGCCGTGGTGGCGCTGGTGCTGGCCAGCAGCCTGTCGATGATGGTGGCGCTGGCGCGCGCCGGGTCTTCGCTGTTCTGGAAAGGCGGCATGGCGGCTGCGCCTGCAGGCGCGGGTGCGACTGCAACGCCGCTGTCGGCAGCATCGTCAGGCCCGCTGCCCACGGCTGGCGTGCACACGCTGGCCATCGTGGCGCTGCTGGCCGCCGTGCTGGCCACCGCGGCGGCGGCGGGCCCGTTAGCGGTCTACACCGCAGCCGCGGCCCAACAACTGCTGCAGCGCCAACCGTATGTGGACACCGTGCTGGGCGCGCGCCCCGTGCTGCCGGCTTACGACGTGCGCCAGGAAATGCGGGCACGGGAGGCGCGGCCATGAACGCCTGGCGCGCCTGCGTGCCGGCACCGCTGCTCAGCGCCGTGCTGGCGCTGACGTGGTTGATGCTGAACGAATCGGCCTCGGTCGGCAACCTGCTGCTGGCAGCAGTGCTGGCCCTGCTGCTGCCCTGGCTGGTGCGCCGGCTGCTGGGCCCGGGCCCGCAGATCCGGTCGTGGCGCACCGTGTGGCGTCTGGCCGGCGTGATGCTGTTCGACATTGCAAAGTCCAATGTCCACGTTGCGCGGCGCGTGCTGGGCCCTGAAGAGCAGATGCAGCCGCGTTTTGTCTGGGTGCCGCTGGAAATCCGCAGCCCGCACGGCATCGTGGCGCTGGCCAGCATCATCACCTTGACGCCGGGCACGGTGTCTGGCGAACTCAGCGACGACCACCGCTGGCTGCTGGTGCACGCGCTGCACTGCCCGGGCGCCGAAGCCGAAGCCGCGCTGGTGGCCGACATCAAGGCGCGCTACGAACAACCGCTGCTGGAGATCTTCGAATGATCCTGCCCACGCTGCTGCCCTGGGTGATGGCCGCGCTGGTGCTGGCGCTGGCGCTGAACGCCTGGCGGCTGTTCAAGGGCCCGGCGCTCACCGACCGCATCCTGGCGCTGGACACGCTGTACATCAACGCGCTGGCGCTGGTGGTGGTGCTGGGCATCTGGCAGGGCAGCAAGGTGAACTTCGAGGTGGCACTGCTCATCGGCCTGCTGGGTTTCATCGGCACCGTGGCGCTGGCCAAGTACCTGGTGCGGGGGGACATCGTCGAATGAATCCGGTCTTGCTGGACCTGCCGCTGTGGGTTGAACTGCTGGCCGCCGCGTTGCTGGTGGCGGGCGCCGGTTTTGCGTTGGTAGGCTCGTGGGGCCTGGCCAAGCTGGGCGACTTCTACAAGCGCCTGCACGGCCCCAGCAAGGCCACCACGTTGGGGGTGGGCTGTGTGCTGGCGGCCTCGGCGCTGGTGTTTGCCTTCATCGGCAAGGCCAGCCTGCATGAACTGCTGGTGTTGCTGTTTTTGTTCGTCACGGCGCCGGTGTCGGCCCACCTGCTGGTGAAGGCGCAGTTGAAGGACGACCCGGCGGCCAGACCGGCCAAACCCCCGGCCCCACCTGCGAAACCCGGATAGCCCGCGGCCTGAAGGGCCGCCCACCGGGCTGCGCCGCTGTGGATCTGCGCCAGCAGCCACCGGTCTCATCGTTCAGCGCTGCGGGTTTCATTGACAGGACCTTGACGCCACTCAAAGCGCCACGGCTTTGTGCCGCGCATGATGCTCTCGTCGTTGCACGCAGTGCATGCGCCACGAACCGAGAGATCCCCATGAGCCGCCAGTTCGTCCCTCTCCAACCGGCGCTGCCGAAAGCAACGCCGCTTCAGCGACTGCACGCGCTTGGGGCGCGCTTGCGCCGACCTGCGGATGAGCGCGCCGCACCCGTTTGAAACACAGGGCCAGTGCGCCTGTTCGATCCCACCCACTTCACCTCAACCCCTCAAAGGACTTGTATGACGATGCTTCACGCCGTGGTTTGGATCGACCACAAAACCGCACAGATCCTTCGCTTCGACGCTGAACAGGTGCAGGCGCAACACGTCAAGGCCCACAGCCACCCGACGGCGCAGCATGGCAGCACGGTGCGCACCGAGCACGAATTTTTCGGCCATGTCTGTGATGCGCTGGCCGGCATACCCGAGGTCTGGGTCGTAGGCCCGAAGACCGGCATCGACGACTTCGAGCACTACGCCAAAAAGCACCGCCCGGACACAGCGCGCCACCTGGTCGGCTTTGAGGTGGTGGACCACCCCAGCGAGAACCAGTTGTTGGCCATGGCCCGCAAGTTCTTCTTGAAGCACGAGCGCATGAGCGGCGTGCCGACACCGACTTGAAGCGGCCTGCACCTGCGCGTAGAGCCTGCCGTTCGCGTGCAACACTCCCGCCGTGACGCGACGTTCGATGGTTCTGCTGGGGCTGGTGTTGGCTGCAATGGCCGCGCTTGGTTTCGGCTGGCATCTGCGCGGCCCGGCGGTGCCGGCGGTGACGGTGCAAACCTCGCCCCTGGTGCGCAGCTTGCAGTTCTCAGGCCGCGTGGCCACGGCTTCGCGGGTGGAACTGGGCAGCACCATCACTGGCCGTGTGCGCGCTGTGTTGGTTCAAGAAGGTGCGGCCGTCAAGGCCGGCGACGTGCTGGTGCAGCTGGAGACCGATGAACTGAATGCCGTGCTGGCACAGGCCGCCGGCAGTGAGCAGCAGGCGGCCGCACGGTTGGCCGGGCTTAGAAGCACCGGGCGCAGCGGCGCCCAGGCCGGTGTGGCGCAGGCCGAGTCGGTGCTGGTGGCGGCGCGCGCCGAGCTGCAGCGCACGCGCGAGTTGATCGAACAGGGTTTTGTCAGCCGCACGCGCCTGGATGAGGCGCTGCGCGCCGAGGCCGTGGCGCAAGCACAACTGGACGCCGCGCGAGCGCAGCGCAGCGCTAATGCCGATGGCGGCACCGACGTGGCCCAGGCCCAGGCGCAGCTGGCCCTGGCCGCTGCAACCACTGCGGCCGCGCGCGCACGGCTGGCACAGGCCACGCTGCGCGCGCCTGCCGACGCCCGTGTGCTCAGCCGCGCGGTTGAACCGGGGCAGATCGTGCAGCCTGGCCGCGCGCTGCTCAATCTGGCCTTGGCCAGCCCGCTGCAACTGGTGGCACAGGTGGATGAGCGTTACCTGCAACAGCTGCAGGTGGGGCAGGCGGCGGGCGTGCGCGCCGACGCCTTTGCCGACCAGCTGTTTTCCGCCCGGGTCGTCAGTATCGGCGCCGCGGTGGACCCCCAACGCGGTGCCATCGCGATCAAGTTCTCGCTGGCCAGCGCGCCGCCGTTTCTGCGCGAAGACATGACCTTGTCGATCGAAGTCGAGACCGCCCGCCGCGACCGTGCGCTGGTGGTGCCGCTCATCGCGTTGCGCGGCGATACGAGCGGCGACTCCAGCACGGTGTGGCTGGACCGTGATGGCCGCGTCGAAGCGCGCGCGGTGCGTCTGGGCCTGCGCAGCCTGGATGCGGTGGAAGTGCTGCAGGGCCTGGCCGGCGGCGAGACGGTGCTGCTCGGCCCGACACCCGAGCCCGGTGCCCCCGTGCGCAGCGACGTCAGCGCTGCGCCACTGCGCAACGCTGGCAACACCAGCGGCGGCGGCTCGGCAGCGGCACTCAGCAACGCGATGGGGCGCTGAGCGCCGTGTTCAACGCCCTCGGTTTCGAGCGCCTTGTGGCCGTGCGTTTCCTGCGCGAAGGCCGCATGCAGACCCTGCTGATCATCATTGGTGTGGCCGCCGGCGTGGCGGTGGTGGCCTACATCACGGCGCTGATCGCGGGGCTGCAAAGCAACACCCTTCAAAAGACCGTGGGCGCCCAAGCGCATGTCACCTTGAGCCCGCTCGACGACCGCGTCATCGCTGCCGGTCTGCCCGCAGCAGCGGCAGCGTCGGCCAGCGCGGGCCACACCACGGTGTTGCAACAAACCCAGCCCCGTGCCCAACGTTCGCGCTCGGTGACCAACTGGCAGGCGCTGGTTCCTGCACTGGAGGCCATGCCGGAGGTGACTGCGGTGTCGCCGATGGTGGCTGGTGCCGGCCTGGCGCTGCGCGGCGAAGCACAACGCTCGATCGCGATCGTGGGCGTTGACCTGGACCGCTACGACCGCATCGTCAACCTGCGCGACAAGGTCGTTGCCGGCCAGGCCCGGCTGGGCCCGGGCGAAGGCATCATCGGCCGCGAGCTGGCGGCCGATCTGGGCGTGCAGGTGGGGGACCGTTTCAACATCGTCACCGGCGCGGTCAGCGAAGGCGTGCGCGTGACGGCACTGGTGGACCTGGGCGTGCGCGAGCTCAACCGCCGTACTGTGCTGGTGCCCTTGCGCACGGCCCAGAGCCTGGTCGGCCTGCCCGGCGGTGCCACGCAGCTGGACATGACGGTGGCTGACGTGTGGACCGCGTCGGACTTTGGTCAGCGCCTGGCCGCGCGCTGGCCGTACAAGGTGGAAAGCTGGCAGCAGACCAATGCCCAGCTGGTTTCGGCGCTGAATGCGCAGTCGGTCAGCACGGCGCTGATCCGGGTGGTGGTGATGGTGGTGGTGGTTCTGGGCGTGGCCAGCGTGCTGGTGGTGTCGGTGGTGCAGAAGCGGCGCGAGATCGGCATCCTGCGCGCCATGGGGGCCACCCAGGCCCAGGTGCTGCGTGTGTTTCTGTTGCAGGGCGCGATCGTCGGCGCCTTGGGCTCGGCGCTGGGTGTGGTGTTGGCCTTCGGCATGATCTGGGCCTTCACCACCTTCGTGCGCGGCTCTGATGGGCTGCCGCTGTTCAACATCACGTTGGCACCGGCCCTGGCACTGCGCATCGCGCTGCTGGCCACGCTGTGCGGCGTGCTGGCGGCCGTGGCACCGGCACGCAACGCGGCGCGGCTGGACCCGGCACAAGCGATCCGGATGTGACCGTGGCTGCGCTGGTCGAGATCAAGGACATCCGCAAGGTCTACAACATCGGCCTGCCCAACGAGGCCGAGGTGCTGCACCCGATGTCCTTCACGCTGCAGGCCGGGGAGTTTGTTGCGCTCATCGGCCCATCGGGTTCGGGCAAGAGCACGCTGCTCAACATCGTGGGGCTGCTCGAGCGCGCCACCAGCGGCAGCTACCGGGTACAAGGCCAGGAGACCCAGGGCCTGGACAACGCCGGGTTGACCTTGCAGCGGCGCACGACACTGGGTTTTGTGTTTCAGTTCCATCACTTGTTGCCGGCTTTCACCGCGCTCGAAAACGTGACGCTGCCGGCGCTGATGCGTGAAGGCCGGGTCAGTGCAGCCCAGCGCGAACAGGCGCGCGCGGTGCTGGCTGCCATGGGTCTGGCCCATGCCGAGGGCAAACGGCCTGGCCAGCTTTCGGGGGGCATGCAGCAGCGGGTGGCCATCGCACGCGCGCTGGTGCTCAAACCGCCGCTGGTGCTGGCCGATGAGCCCACCGGCAACCTGGACACCGCATCGTCAGACGACGTTTTTTTGTTGATGCGGCGCATGCACGCGGAGCTGCGCACCACCTTTCTCGTCGTCACCCACGACCCGCGCCTGGCGGCGCGTTGTGACCGCATCATCGAACTGGTGGACGGCCGCATCTTGCGCGACACGGCCGTCGATGCAAAGGGGCTGGCGGCAGGGCCAGCCGTCCTTTGACGGGCAGCACCTGACCGGCCCCGTGCCGGCGCCGGAAAGCGAGCAGGTTGCGAGCAACTTGCCCTTCTTGAACCCGTTGACCTTGCGCTGCGGGATCTGCGGCAGCGCCACGACGGCGGCACCGCTAAAGGGTGTATTCCAGGCGCTGGCTGGGCTGAGTTGAATCAGCCGACTTCCGCCAACGGACCGGGGAAACCCCCGCGAGGGTCTGCGCAAACCCGATAGCCTGTGGCCCGAAGGGCTGTCTAACATGGCGGCGGACACGCAGACCATGGGCCACCGCATCGCCATCCTGAACAACAACACCGATCGCTCGGCGTTTGCGGCGCGTTTTCCTGACGACGGCCACAAGGTGGTGGCTAAGCTGCAACCGTTGCGGCCCGGTTGGCAGTTTGACGTCTGGCAGGCCAGCGATGGTGAGTTCCCGCCCGATGAAACCGACTACCAAGGCTTTGTGCTGACCGGCAGCGTGGCTTCGGTACACGACAACGCGCCGTGGATGCTGCAGCTGGCCGCGCTGGTGCAGCGGCTGCACGCTCGGCGCACGCCACTGGTGGGCCTGTGCTTCGGCCACCAGATGGTGGCGCACGCAATGGGTGGCCGCGTGGGGGCTTCGCCCGGTGGCTGGCGCATCGGCACCGCGCCCACGCACTACAGCGTTCAGCTGCCCTTCATGCAACCCTTCCAGCCGCAGCTGAACCTGGTGGCCGCGCACGAAGAACAGGTGCTGCAGCCGCCGCCCGGCGCCCGCGTGATTGGCGGCGATGCCTTTGCGCCCGCTGCGGCCCTGCTGCTGGGCGAGCACATCTTCACCAGCCAGTACCACCCGGAACTGAGCCGCGACTTCATGCGCGCGCTGCTGACCGAATACGCCGCCGAATGGACGCCGGCGCTGGTGGCGCAGGCGCGCCGGCAGCTTGAAGAGCCGGTGGACGCGGCGCTGTTCATGGGCTGGGTGGCGAACTTCCTGCAACCGCGCGGGCCGCAGCCATGACCGTCTGGCAAGCCACTGACAACGGCCACGCCGACCTGTCCAGCCACGACAGTTTCACCGCCGGCGCGCCGCACAACACTTTCGCCCGCCTGCGCCGCGAAGCGCCCATGGCCTGGTGCGAGTTTCCGGGTGCCCAGGGTTTCTGGAGCGTGACGCGGCACGCCGACATCCTGGCGCTGAACCGCGACTTCGACACCCTGTCTTCGGCGCACGGCATCCGGCTGGAAGACCAGGACGAAGAAGAAGTGCTGGCCCGCCGCACCTTCCAGGAAACCGACCCACCCGAACACACGCGCACGCGCATGTTGGTGGCCAAGGCTTTTTCCAAGCCCATGGTGGCGCTGTTTGAAGACCAGATCCGCACGCTGTGCCGCGACATCCTGGAAACCGCGCTGGCCACCGACTCGTTTTGCGCCGTGAAGGACGTGGCGCGCCAGCTGCCCATGCGCATGCTGGGCCGCATCATCGGCACACCCGACGAAGACCTGGACTGGCTGGTCAGCAAGGGCGACGCGCTGATCGCCAACACCGATGCCGACTTCACCAGCCACGTGCTGGACCAGGCCGACACCGCGGCCTTTCGCCTGATGCCTTTCCGGTCGCCCGCCGGCGCCGAGTTGTATGCCTACGCGCAGCGGCTGATGGAAAGCAAGAAGGCGCGCGGCGACACCGGCGGCGTGCTGCACCTCATCACCCAGCCCGACGCGCAGGGCAACGCCATCAGCGACACCGAGTTCCGCAACTTCTTCTGCCTGCTGGTGGCTGCGGGCAACGACACCACGCGCTATTCCATCGCGGCGGCGCTGCACGCACTGGCCCACCAGGGCGGCCTGCTGCAGCAGCTGCAGGGCCAGCCCGACAGCGCGCCCATCTGGGACACGGCGGCCGACGAGTTCATCCGCTGGGCTTCACCCGCCATGTACTTCCGCCGCACGGCGATGAAGCCTTTTGAACTGCACGGCCAGCGCGTGCAACGCGGTGCCAAGGTTGCCCTGTGGTTCGTGTCGGGCAACCGCGACGAAGCCGCTTTCGACAAGCCCTTTGAAGTGAACCTGCAGCGCAGCCCCAACCGCCACTTGAGCTTCGGCCAGGGCGGGCCGCATGTGTGCCTGGGCATGTGGCTGGCGCGGCTGGAAGTGCGCGTGCTGCTGCAGGAATTTGTGCGCCGTGTGGCGCACATCGAACCAGCCGGTGAGCACCAGTTCTTGCGCAGCAACTTTGTCGGCGGCATCAAGCGGCTGCCGGTGCTCGTGCGGCGCCACTGAAACCCTGACACCCCGCGGCGGAAACCACCATGACCCAAGCCCTGTCACCCGAGCGCCTGCGCGTGCTGTTCTGCGACCACTTGAACATCGTGCGCGGCAAGTACGTGCCCTGGCGCAACCGCGACGGCGGCGCGCGCTTCTGCCGCGGCACCTTTGGCGTGGGCTACGACAAAGACCTGCTGCCGGCCCCGGGCTCGATGATGCTGGAGGGCCTGCCCGACATGGAGGCCGTGTACACCGCCGACAGTGCGCGCCCGGGCTGGGAAGCCAACACACGCGTGGTGGTGTGTGACCTGCACGACAACCACGGCCAGCCGCTGCCGCAATGCGGACGCGGTGCGCTCAAGCGCGCCATTGCCGGCTGGCAGGCGCAGGGCTACGAGCCGATGGTGGGCATCGAACTCGAAGCCTATGCCTTCCAGATCGAAGCCGACGGCAGCTTGAAGCCTTACGACACGCCGTCGTCGCACGTCTACGCCACCGGCCCCTTCGCCGACCCGCGCGGCTTCACCGACGCGCTGTGGGAAAAAGCGGCGGCCTGCGGCCTGCCGATCGACAGCCTGAACACCGAATACGACTCGCCGCAGTTCGAGCTGACTCTGACCTTTGACCACGCACTGAAGGCGGTGGACGACACCGTGCTTTTCAGGCTGCTGGCGCGCGAGGTGGCCTTCAGGCACGGCCTGCTGCTCACCTTCCTGCCCAAGCCGCTGCCGGCGCAGGGCGGCAGTGGTGTGCATGTCAACTTCTCGCTGCGCCACCGCGCCGGGCCCGAGGCGGGGCGCAACGCCATCAGCGGCGGGCACGACCTTTCCGCGATGAACGCACTGACACGGGGTTGCATCGCCGGCCTGATGCGCCACCACGGCGCCATCGCCGGCGTGGCTGCGCCCTGCGTCAACAGTTACGAACGGCTGAAGCCGGCCAGCCTGTCGGGCTTCTGGCAGAACTGGGGCGTGGACCACCGCAACGTGACGGTGCGCCTGTCGGCCGAAAGCGGTGCTGCGGCGCGGCTGGAACACCGCATGGGCGACGGCGCCGCCAACCCCTACACGCTGGTGGCCGCCGTGCTGCAGGCCGTACGTCTGGGCCTGCAGCACGGCTACCCGCTGCAGGCCATGGAAACCGGCGACGGCCTGATGGGCCAGGACGCCACCGTCAGCGTGGCTGCCGACCTGGGCGCGGCACTGGATGCGCTGGAAGCCGATAGTGCGCTGGTGCAAGCGCTGGGCGAAGGCCTGGTGGCCAACCACGTGTTCATGAAGCGCAACGAAGTCGAGAAAACTGCCGGGCGCGACGCTTTGGGTGTGCGCGACTTCTACATACGCCACATCTGAAAAGCCATTGGGCCACACCATGACCACCGCTCAAGTCACCTGGGTCCTGCACGACGGGCGCCGCTTCACGGCCAACGTCGCAGCCGGCAGCAACCTGATGTTGGCTGCTACTTTCGAAGGTGTGCCCGGCATCGACGGCGACTGCGGCGGCTGCCTGTCCTGCGCCACCTGCCACGTGGTGGTGGACGAAGCCTGGGCCGCGCACACGGGCACCGCCGACGAAGACGAAAACGCGATGCTGGACAGCACCCCCGCGCCGCGCCAAGTGCGCAGCCGGCTGAGCTGCCAGATCATCGCCAGCCCCGCGCTCGACGGGCTGGTGCTGCACGTGCCACCTGCGTGAATACGGCGTGAGCACCGCCGTCTACCCGCCGCTGCAACTGCACGTGGCCGGTCGCTGGCTGGACGACGGCGGCGCCGGCACACGCGCCGTGCTGAACCCGGCCAGCGGTGAAGTGCTGGGCCTGCTGCCGCTGGCCAATGATGTGCTGGTGCATGAAGCCGCCGAGGCTGCCGCGCGCGGCTTCCAGGTGTGGCGGGCGCATTCGCCGCTGCAGCGCTGCGATGTGCTTCGCCGCGCCGCCGCCTTGATGCGCGACCGCGCCGCCGCCATGGCGGCGGTGCTGACGCTGGAACAGGGCAAGCCGGCATCCGAGGCGCTGCGCGAGGTGCAGCTGTCCGCCGACATCATCGACTTCCAGGCCGAAGAAGCGCGCCGCCAGTACGGCCGCACGGTGCCGCCGCGCGTGCCGGGCATCCAGTCGCACACCGTGCTGCCCTTTCCGGTCGGCCCGGTGGCGGCCTTCACGGCCTGGAACTTCCCCGTCAACCTGCCGGCGCGCAAGCTGGGTGCCGCGCTGGCGGCCGGCTGCAGCGTGGTGCTGAAGCCGGCCGAAGAAACACCGGCCAGTGCGATGGCGCTGGTGCGCTGCTTCGTCGACGCCGGGCTGCCGCCCGACGTGCTGGGCCTGGTGTGCGGCGACGCGGCGCGCATCAGCACGCTGCTGACTGCGCACCCGGCCATCGCCAAGGTGTCGCTGACCGGATCGGTTACTGTGGGCCGGCTGCTGGCGCAGCAGTGTGCGCAGCACGGCAAGCGCTTCAGCGGCGAACTGGGTGGCCATGCACCGGCCATCGTGTGTGCCGACGCCGACGCAGCCACGGTGCTGAAGCTGTCGGTGCCGGCCAAGTTCCGCAATGCCGGGCAGGTGTGTGCGTCGCCCATCCGCTTTCTCATCCATCGCTCGCATTTCGAAGGCTTTGTGCGCGACTTCACCGCCGCTGCCGCCGCACTGAAGATGGGCCCGGGCAACGACCCCAGCACGCAGATGGGCCCGCTGACGCATGCACGCCGCGTGGCAGACATGCAGGCCTTTGTCGACGATGCCCGCGACGGCGGCGCAAAGGTGCTGACCGGCGGCCGCCAGGCCGCACGCCCCGGCTACTTCTTCGAGCCCACGGTCATCACCCAACCCGCGCTCGACAGCCGCGTGCTGCGCGAAGAACCCTTCGGCCCGCTGGCCGTGATGCAACCCTTCGACACGCTGGACGAAGCGATAGCGTTGGCCAACAGCACCGCCTACGGCCTGGGTGCCTACGCCTTCACGCGCAGCCTGGACACCGCGCACCGGCTGGGCCAGGAACTGCAGGCCGGCATGGTGGGCATCAACCACTACGGCGTGTCACAACCCGAGCTGCCTTTTGGTGGCATCAAGGCCAGCGGCGACGGCTGGGAGATGGGTGCCGAAGGCATCCAGGCCTACCAGAACACACGCACCATCACGGTCGCCAACCACGGCTGAAAGCGAACACCACACATGAGTGACATCTCGACACTGAAACGCGACAACGGGCAGTACCTGTGGCACCCGATGGCGCACCCGCAGATGATGAAGACCGAGGGCACGCGCCCCGACATCATCGCGCGCGGCCAGGGCTGCTGGGTGTGGGACATCGACGGCCACCGCATGCTGGACGGTGTGGCCGGCCTGTGGAGCAGCAACCTGGGCCACAGCTGCCAGCCGGTGCGCGACGCCATCGTGGCGCAGCTGGACGAGCTGCCGTTTTTCAACACCTTCCGCGGCACCACGCACCCGCGCGCCATCGAGCTGAGCCGCGCGGTGGTGGAACTGATGCAGCCCGACGGTGTGGCCGCGGTGATGTTTTCCAACGGCGGCAGCGACGCCGTGGAAGGCGCGCTGAAGCTGGCGCGCCAGTACCACAAGCTGCGCGGTGAGAAAGACCGCCACAAGTTCATCGCGCTGCGCCAGGGCTACCACGGCGTGCACTTCGGCGGCATGTCGGTCAACGGCAACAGCAACTTCCGCCGCCCCTACGAACCGCTGCTGCCAGGGTGCTTCCACATCGACAGCCCCTGGCTGTACCGCAACGCCTATGTACACGGCACCAGTCTGCAAGACGAGGCCGAACTGGGCCGCATCGTGGCCGCGCAGCTGGAACGCGAGATCGTCTTCCAGGGCCCCGACACCGTGGCCGCCTTCATTGCCGAGCCGATACAGGGCGCCGGTGGCGTCATCGTGCCGCCGGCCAATTTCTGGCCGCTGGTGCGCGCGGTGTGCGACAAACATGGCGTGCTGCTGATCGCCGACGAGGTGGTCACCGGCTTCGGGCGCGGCGGCGCGATGTTCGGCACGCGGCTGTGGGGCGTGAAGGCCGACCTGTGGTGCCTGGCCAAGGGCATCAGCAGCGGTTATGTGCCGCTCGGCGCGACGGCGGTGTCGCACAAGGTGGCCGATGTGTTCAACGACGACACCACGGGTGCCGCCGCCATCTCGCACGGCTACACCTACAGCGCGCACCCGGTGGCGGCGGCGGCGACGCTGGCGACGCTGAAGATCCTGCAGCAAGACGACATACCCGGCAAGGTGGCGCGCCGCGCGCCGGCTTTCCAGCAGCGGATGCGCGCGCTGGAACGCCTGCCCTTCGTGGGCAACGTGCGCGGCATGGGCTACATGCTGGGCGTAGAGATGGTGGCCGACAAGGCCACCAAGGCAACGTTGCCCAAGAGCGGCCACAAGCTCAGCGACGTGCCGGCGCGCGTGGCGCGCGCCGCCTACCAGCGTGGGCTGATGGTGCGGGTGTCGGGGCCCAACCTCATCCTGAGCCCGCCGCTGGTCATCAGCGACGCCGAGCTGGACCACCTGTGCAGCGCACTCGAGGGTGCCTTCGACGACGTGGCGGCCACGCTGTGAACGCAGTGCCCACGCTGTTGCTGGTCGGCACCGCCGACACCAAGAGCGACGAGCTCAGTTACCTGCGGCAGCGTGTGCAGGCTCAGGGCGCGCAGGTGCTGTTGATGGACGTGGGTGTGCTGGCCGCCGGCGCCGCCGCTGTGGACATAACAAACACCGAAGTGGCCGCGGCCGCCGGCACCACGCTGCAGGCGGTGCGCGACAGCGGCGACGAAAACAGCGCGATGACGTTGATGGCACGAGGCGCCGCGTTGCTGGCCAGCCAATTGCATGCCCAGGGCCGCATCCAGGGCCTGCTGGCGCTGGGCGGCACCATGGGCACCGACCTGGCTTTCGACGTGTCAGCAGCGCTGCCCGTCGGCGTGCCCAAGGTGGTGCTGAGCACGGTGGCCTATTCGCACCTGATTCCGCCCGAGCGCATCACGCCCGACCTCATCATGGTGCTGTGGGCTGGCGGCTTGTATGGGCTGAACAGCTTGTGCCAGTCGGCGCTGGCGCAGGCGGCCGGTGCGGCGGTGGGTGCCGTGCGCGCGGCCGTGCCGCCGCGGGCCGACCGGCCGCTGGTGGGCATCACGTCGCTGGGCAAGAGCTGCCTGGCCTACATGGTGACGCTGAAGCCCGCCTTGGAAGCGCGCGGCTACGAGGTGGCGGTGTTCCACAGCACCGGCATGGGCGGCCGCGCCTTTGAAGCGCTGGCCGCGGCCGGCCGCTTCTGTGCGGTGATGGACTTCTGTTTGCAGGAACTGGCCAACCACGTGGGCGGCTCGGTGGTCACCGCCGGTGCCGACCGGCTGCAAGGCGCCGGCCGCAGCGCCACGCCGCAACTGGTGGCGCCGGGCGCTGTGGACATGGTGGACTTCCCGGCCTGGCAGCCGGTGCCGGCTGTGCTGGCCGGGCGCGCGGTGCACGTGCACAACCGGCTCATCGCGTCGGCCACGTCGGCGCCGCCGCTGCGGCGGGCCATAGCGGCCGAGATCGGCACACGCCTGGCCGGCGCCCGCGGGCCGAGCTGCCTGCTGCTGCCGCTGCGTGGCGTGGAGCAATGGGACCGGCCCGGTGAGCCGCTGCACGACGACGAGGGCCTGACAGCCTTCATCCAGGCCATGCGTGCCGCCGTACCGGGCGGCACGCGCTGCATCGAACTGGACGCACACATCAACGACGCCGCCTTCTGCAACGCCGCGCTGCAGGTCTTCGACCAGTGGGTGTCTGAAGGCCTGGTCGTCCGCGGCAGGCCGTGATGGACGGTTCTGCGCCGCGCGCGCTGGTCCTCGACTTCGGTGGCGTCATCAGCCGCACGCTGTTCGAAACCCACGACCTGACCGAATCCGCGCTGGGTTTGCCCGCCGGCACGCTGACCTGGCGCGGCCCCTTCGACCCGGCCCACGACGCGCTGTGGCGCAGCATGCAGGCCGGCGACATCAGCGAGCGCGACTACTGGCACACCCGCACGCGCGAAGTGGGCCGGCTGCTGGGTGAAGACTGGCACCAGATGCAGACCCTGGTGCAGCGCGCGCGCGGCGCCGAGCCCGACCGTATCGTGCGGCCCGAAACGCTGGCCCTCATCGAAGCGGCCCGCGCCGCCGGCCAGCGGCTGGCCATCCTGTCCAACGAACTGGACCTGTTCTACGGTGCTGCGCTGCGCCAGCGCCTGGCCTGCCTGCGGCACTTTGAAGTCATCGTCGACGCCACCCACACGCAGGTGCTGAAGCCCCACCCGCAGGCTTATGCGCTGTGCCTGCAGGCGCTGCAGCTGCAGCCGCATCAGTGCCTGTTTGTCGACGACCAGATGCGCAACATCGAAGGCGCGAAACAGGCTGGGATGCAAACCCTGTGGTTCGACGTCTGCCAGCCGCAGCGTTCGTGCGAAGAGGCGGCAGCGCTGTTGGGCCTGCCGCCGGCATAGGCTGAACCCCGGGGTTCAGGGAGCGGTGAGCCTCTCCACACCTTCTACCGAGCCGAAACCCTGGTCCCGCACCTGTTGGTCGATGGTGGGTTCAACACGGCGGGCCTCTGCCAGGTCGCGGTTGCTGGCCGCCTTGTCGTCCAGGCGCAGGTGCACCAGACTGCGGCCGTAGAGTGAAAAGGCCAGGGGCTTGATCTTGATGCTGGCATCAAAGGCGCGCTGGGCGCGGCGCAGATCGCTCATGCGCAGATAGACCCAGCCCAGGCTGTCTTGCGAATGGGCATCACCGTCGTCCAGATCGACGGACTTTTTACAGTCGGCCAACGCCAGGTCCAGATCCTGGTTGTGGCGCGCCCGCAGCCAGCAAAGCTCATTCAGCACTCGGGCGCGGCGCGCATCGTCTGGGTGAAAGTCCAGCCACAGCGCGTATTGCTTCAGCGCGTCAGCCACCTGGCCTTGGGTGCCGAACAGTTCTGCCATGTCGGCCCTCAGGTTGGCCAGTGGCGGCAGCTGGGTGTCCAGCTGCGCCAGGTCGGCCAGGCTTGCTGCGGTGCTGCGTTGGCGGTGATGAAGCCGTGCGCGCAGGATGCGTGCTTCAGCCAGCGCCGGGTCCAGGCGAAGCGTTTCGTCCAGGTCGGCCCGCATGGCCGCGTCATCGCCTTTGTGCAGGTGGATGCGGGCGCGCGTCAGGCGGTGTTCGGCCACGGCGGGCTGCAATTCACAGGCCCGGTTCAGATCTTCCAGCGCGCTGGCCACTTGCCCCAAGGCCAGGGCCGCGGCGCCACGGCGGGCCAGCGCCTGGGCGTCGGTGGGGGACACCTCCTGGGGCAGGGCGGCATAACGTTTGTCGAATGCGTCGGCTGCGCCGCGGCTGGGCGGGAAGATGGGCGTGCCGTTCCATGTGATGTAGACCTGGCGCTGCAGCCGCGAGACGTAGATGCGGTGTGACAGGAAGTAGTCCAGACCGACCAGCAAATCGTTGTCTGTGTCGACGTCATCCACCCTCAGCAGGCTGTTCGTGATCTTCTGGCCGCCCACTTCGAACAGATTCAAAGGCGCCGTCCAGGAAGAGACGCTCCCTTCGCCCGCACCGCCGACACGACCCGCGGGTTCCATGTCCCCGGTTTTGATGCCAGCGCTGCGGGCGGCTTTCAGGCTCATCGAGGTGTTCGCTGCCCCGGTGTCGAACAGCGCAAGTTGTTTCACGCCGTTGATGTTTACCAGCAGCTTGATGGGCGCGTCCTTGCGATTCTCCCCCCTCTGCAGCGGCAACACCACAACGGGCGCTTCGCCCGCCCAATAGGCCAGGTTGGCCTTGGCACAGCCTTCGTTGGGAATGTGCAGGCGCACCACGCCGTGTGCCAGGTCGTATTCTGTGTCGGCAAAGGCCAGCAGGTTGCGGCCCATGATGCCCTTGATGCCTGCCCCCAACTGGTTGCCGCCGACAATGAATTCCACTTTCGAAAGCGACTGATCGAGCAGGCCGACCTTGTCCACGACCGTGAGTTTGGCTGCCACCTCACCGGTGTAGCCCTGGATGGCCATGCCCCAGGGCAGCTCGCGCAGAGGCAGCGTCAATTCCGCCGCCGCAGTTGCGCTCAGTAGACTGAAGAAGGCGCCACTGTCCACCAGCATCGGAACCGCTGTGCCGTTGAGCACCAAGGTTGCAATGGGGCGGCGGTCGACGATGCGAACCGGAATCTCGAATTGCCGGATTTGACAGGCAGCGTGCACCGGCGGGTGGGCCAGCACGCCACCCCACATCACACCAGCAGCCAGCCACCAGCCGATGGCTCGACCCCACAGACGCCCCATACCCTGCCTCCTGTTTGCCGTGTCTCCGGCTGTGTGCCATCTTAGGCCAGGGGCCGAAGTGCCGCTGCGGGCCCAGCTGCCAGCGCAGTCGACGCTCGGTGCTCAGCGCTCAGGGGCAAGGGCTGCCGTGCGCGGCGCGTTGCGCACCGCGCCGTCCAGCGCCGCGCCCACCACCAGCGCCAGCCCGATGGCGCTGAACACGGCCACCGCAGCGCCGCTGCCGGCGTGTTCCAGCAGACCGCCGCACAGCAAGGCACCCACCGGTGTCAGCCCATGCGCCACCAGGCGAAAGCTGCTGTTCACGCGGCCTTGCAGGGCGTCGGGGATCAGCGCAATGCGGTAGGCGAACTGCACCACGTTGTAGACCGGGCCGACGAACATGATGCCGGCGTACACCGTGCCAAGTGCCAGCGGCCCGTTGCAGAAAAACAGCAGCGGAAACAGCAGCGCTTCGGCGGCCAGCGTGACCAGGATGACCTGCCCGAAGCTGAAGCGGCGCTGGATGCCGCCGCCCACCAGCGCACCCAGAATGGCGCCCACGCCGCCCAATGAAAAAGCCAGCCCGATCTGCGCTTCACTGGCGCCCTGGTCCTTGGCCAGCACGATCAACAGCAGCGGCAGCGCCGCCGTCATCAGGTTGGAGATGCTGGTGATGACCGCCATGTCCCGCACCAGGCGCTGGCCCAGCAGCCAGCGCAGGCCTTCGGCCACTTCGGCGCGCAGGTTGGGCACGGCGCGTGGCGGCGCGGGTGTGAAGTCGGTGCGCATGCGCCACACCGCCCAAGCGCCCACCAGGTGCGCCACCACGTCCACCACAAAAGGGAATGCCCGCCCGGCGGCCTGGTACAGCGCTGTGCCCAGCGCCGGCCCGGCAATCAGCGCGGCGGCAAAGCCGGCATGGTTCTGCCCCGTGGCCTGGGGCAGCTGCGCCAGCGGCACCACGCGCGGCAGCGCTGCCGTCTCGGCGATGTTGAAGAACACATGCAGACCGCCTTCCAGCACGGCCACCGCGTAGATGTGTTCCAGGTGCAGCGTGCCGAAGGCCATGGCCAGCGGCAGCGTGGCCACCGCCAGCGCGCGGCCCACATGGCAGACCATCATCACCCGGCGGCGGTTCCAGCGGTCGATCAGCGCGCCCACCGGCAGGCTCAGCAGCAGGTAGGGCACCATGCGCAGCGCGCTGGCGCTGGCGGCCTGCGTGGCCGAACCGGTCAGCGCCAGGATCAGCAGCGGGTAGATGATGCTGCTGGCCGAAGCGCCCAGCGTGCTGACCACCTGACCGCCCCACAGCAGCATGTATTCGCGCTGGCGCCACAAGGCCGGGTGCGCACCGGCGGGGGCAGGTTCCCGGGAAGCGGCGCTCATCGCCAGGGTGTGAGGTGCGCCATCAGCGGCGAAGTGTAGGGCGCCCAAAGCCTGTGCTTCGTGGCCCACGCATCATGGCCCACGCTTCGTGGCGCAGCCACCGTGGCCCGGCACCACCGGCAGGTTGGAAGGGCACGCCACCAGCCGGCGTAGACTGCCCGGCCCATGCGCATGGCCCGTCAAATCCTGTGGGAAGAACTGCTGCGCCTGCCCGAGCAGCCAACGCTGCCGTTGCAGGTGCAGCTGCGCGCCGCCGTGGTGCGCGAGATCCTGGCCGGGCGGCTGGCGCCGGGTTCGCCGCTGCCCTCGTCGCGTGACCTGGCGCGGCTGCTGGGCCTGGGCCGCAACACCGTCAGCGCCGCCTATCGGCAGCTGGTGGACGAAGGCTTCCTGCAGGCGCGCGCGCGCAGCGGCGTGTTCGTGTCGCCCCATGCACGCCCGCAGGCGGCCGACGGTGCCGCCGAGCCGGCTGCTGGCGTGCTGCGCGGCCCCGCGCCCGCGTGGGCCGCGCGCGTGCGGCGTTCGGCCAGCGCCCTGCCCAGCTTCAGCAAGCCCGAGCGTTGGCGCGACTGCCGCTACCCCTTTGTCTACGGCGGGCACGACCCGCAGCTGTTCCCTACCGAAGACTTCCGCGAATGCTGTTCACACAGCCTGGCGCGTTCACAGCTGGCGCACTGGGCGCCCGACTTCGAAAACGAAGACGTGCCCGACCTCATCGAACAGATCCGCCAGCGGCTGTTGCCCAAGCGGGGCGTGTTTGCGCTGCCCGAAGAGATCGTGGTCACCGTCGGCGCGCAGCAGGCTTTTCACCTGCTGGCCGACGCGCTGTTCGACAGCAGCACCCGCGTCGCATTTGAAGACCCCGGTTACCCGCATGCGCGCAACAGCTTCGCGCTGCGCCAGCCGCAATGGGTGCCGTTGCCGGTGGACAGCGAGGGCGCCGTGCTGGAAGGCCTGCCGCGCGGCGCCAACGCGCCCGACTACCTGTTTGTCAGCCCATCGCACCAGTGCCCCACCACGGTGTCGATGAGCCTGCAGCGCCGGCGCGCGCTGCTGCAGCGCGCGCAGCACGACGACTTCGTGGTCATTGAAGACGACTACGAAAGCGAGAACCTGTACGCCGGCACGCCCATGCCGGCGCTGAAGAGCATGGACCGCAGCGACCGCGTGGTCTACGTGGGGTCGCTGTCCAAGAGCCTGGCGCCGGCGGTGCGGCTGGGCTACATCGTGGCGCCGCGCGCGCTGGCGGCTGAACTGCGCGGGTTGCGCCATTTGATGGTGCGCCACCCCAGCGCCTTCCTGCAGCACGCCTATGCGCTGTTCGTGTCGCTGGGGCACCATGAGTCCCATGCGCGACGTGTCAACCAGGCCATGCAGGAACGCATGCAGCTTGCCGCCGCAGGGCTGCGCCGGCACCTGCCGGACTGCAGCTTCTCGCTGCCGCAGGGCGGCGCTTCGCTGTGGGTGCAACTGCCCGATGGCCAGGACGGCATGCGCCTGGCGCTGGCTGCGCGTTCGCGCGGCGTGCTGATCGAGCCTGGCGAGGCCTTCTTCCAGCAGCCCGCGCGGCCCTGCCCCTACTTCAGGCTGCGCTTGTCGTCCATCGCCCCGGGCTTGATCGATGAAGGCCTGCAAGTGCTGGCGCAGGCGCAGCACGCACTGACGCAAATGAAGGCGTCATCAGGGTAAGTCCCGCCGCTGTGGCCCTACAGGCCAGGTCGTCCTGGCACCATCATTGGGCGTTGAGCACGGGCACATTTCGTGCGTGCCGCGCGCACTGCGCACCACCCTCATCGCGCTCACACCCCACGGTGTGCCACGCGGCCACCATCACCACAGGAGCAGAACCCCATGATGTTCAAGCGCAGCTTTCTCACCGCCACCGCCCTGGCCCTTGCCGGGCTCGGTATGGCCGGCGCCGCCCTGGCCCAGAAGAAGGAAGTCACCTTCGCCCACCAGGACATGCTGGTGCCTTTCCGCACCGTGATGGAGTCGGGCGAACTTGAAAAGCTCACGGGGTACAAGATCAACTGGCGCATGTTCGGTGGCGGTGGCGACGTCATCAAGGCCATGGCCAGCGGTGACGTGCAGATCGGCGAGGCCGGCTCCAGCCCCATCGTGGCCGCGGCCAGCCAGGGCCAGGACATCAAGCTGTTCTGGATCCTGGACGACATCGCCGACGCTGAAGCGCTGATCGTGCGCAACGGCTCGGGCATCAACAGCGTGAAGGACCTGAAGGGCAAGAAGGTTGCCACGCCCTTCGTCAGCACCGCGCACTACCAGCTGATGGCGGTCATGAAGAGCGACGGCGTCGACGCCAAGGGCGTGAACGTGATGAATATGCGCCCGCCGGAAATCGCCGCCGCGTGGGAACGTGGCGACATCGACGCCGCCTTCATCTGGGACCCGGTGCTGACCAAGATCAAGGGCAACGGCAAGGTCATCGAAAGCTCCAAGACCATCGGCAAGCGCGGCTTCCCCACGTTTGACGGCCTGATCGTCAACGCCAAGTGGGCGGCCGAGAACGAGGCCTTCATGGTGGCGCTGGTGAAGGTGCTGGCCAAGGCCGACGACCAGTACCGCGCCAACAAGGCCAAGTGGACGGTGGACTCGCCCGAGGTGAAGGCCGTGGCCAAGTGGACCAAGGCCGACGCCAAGGACGTGCCGCCCTCGATGGGCCTGTACACCTTCCCCACCATGGCCGAACAACTGGGCCCCAACTGGCTGGGCGGCGCAGCCGTCAAGGCCATGACCAGCACGGCGGTGTTCCTGAAGGAGCAGGGCCGCATCCAGGAGATGAAGTCCGACTACAAGGCCTTCGTCACCGACGCCTACATCAAGAAGGCGATGGCCAAGTAAGGCTGACACAGGCTGTGCCCGGCAAGGGGCGGCTGCGGGCCGCCCCTTTTTGTTTCTGTTGTCCTGAACCCGTTGGAGCCCCGCCCATGCCCACGCTCGACATCCGCGAGCTGACCGTCAACTACGCCGTCAAGGGCGGCACGCTGCAGGCCCTGGCGCCGGTGAACCTCAGCCTGCACAGCGGCGACTTCGTGGTCGCGCTGGGGGCCTCGGGCTGCGGCAAGACCACCTTGCTGAACTGCATTGCCGGCTTCCTGCCGCCTTCAACCGGCCAGATCCTGCTGGACGGCCAGCCGGTGCTGGGCCCGGGTGCCGACCGTGGCGTGGTGTTCCAGAAACACGCGTTGATGCCGTGGCTGAATGTGCGCGACAACGTGGCCCTGGGCCTGCGCATGCGCGGTGTGGACGCACCCACGCGCAAGCGCCTGGCCGAAGAGAAGCTGGCGCTCGTGGGGCTGGAACCCTATGCCGACCGCGCGGTGTATGAACTGTCGGGTGGCATGCAGCAGCGCGTGGGCATTGCACGTGCGCTGGCCAACGACCCGGCTGTGCTGCTGATGGACGAACCCATGGGTGCGCTGGACGCCTTCACGCGTGAAAGCGTGCAAGAGATCCTGCTGCAGGCCTGGTCCAAGACGCACAAGATGGTTTTCTTCATCACCCATTCCGTGGAAGAAGCGCTGTTCCTGGCCACGCGCCTTATCGTCATGAGCCCAAGCCCCGGCCGCATCACCCACACCTTTGAAGACCTGCCATTTTCGCGCGAGTTCCTGAGCCACGGCGACGCGCGGCGCGTGAAGTCCGAGTCCGGCTTCATCCGCATGCGCGAAGAAGTGCTGGCGCTGGTGCACCAGCGCCATGAACGCGAGGCCGCCCATGCCTGAGCAGACGCAACCCCTGCCGCGGCCCGTGGCGGCACCGGTGCCCGCAGCACCGCTGAAGACCAGTCGCTTCAAGGTGCCGGGCGAGGGCTCCAGCGTGGCCATCAGCGTGGCCACCATCGTCGCGCTGCTGGTGCTGTGTACGTGGTCACGGCCATGAAGCTGATCAAGCCGCTGTTCCTGCCCAGCCCTGCGGCGGTGTGGCAGCAGTTCTATGAATACCTGACTGGCCTGGCCAACGACAAGCCGCTGTGGGACCACTTCCTGGCCAGCGTGTTGCGCGTGACCATCGCCTTTTGGGCCGCCTGCCTGACGGCGGTGCCGGTGGGCATTGCCATGGGTATGAGCCGCGTGGCGCGCGGCATCTTCGACCCGCCCATCGAGTTCTACCGCCCGCTGCCGCCGCTGGCCTACCTGCCGCTCATCATCATCTGGTTCGGCATCGACGAAACACCCAAGATCCTGCTCATCTACCTGGCGTGTTTTGCGCCGCTGGCACTGGCCGCGCGCTCGGGCATGAAAAGCGCGGCGCCCGAGCAGATCAACGCGGCGTATTCGATGGGCGCCAGCTACGGGCAGGTGATACGGCATGTCATCCTGCCCTCGGCGCTGCCCGAGATACTGGTGGGCATGCGCATCGCCATCGGCTTTGGCTGGACCACGCTGGTGGCCGCTGAGATGGTGGCCGCCAACGTGGGCCTGGGGCAGATGGTGCTGAACGCGTCGAACTTCCTGCGCACCGACATCGTCATCATGGGCATCATCGTCATTGGCGTGGTGGCCTACCTGTTCGACCTGTTCATGCGCTGGGTGGAACGCCGACTGGTGCCCTGGAAGGGCCGCATGTAGGCTACGGGCCTTGCAACCGAACCTGGGCGTGGCCCCCATCCCGCGCCGCCGAGCATGCCCGATACCCCGAAGTCCCGTGTAGAAGAGCTGGCCGACACCGCTGATTTCTTCGACCTGCCCGCGCTGGTGGCCCTGCACGCCGCAGAGCGGCCCGACGCGCCGGCCCTGCGCCAGGGTGACGTTGAGGTCACCTATGGCGCCCTGCAACAGCTGACCGACCGCGTGGCCGCGGCGCTGCAGCGGCAGGGCCTGGGCCCGGGCGACGTGGTGGCCGTGTGTGCCGAAGCTTCACCGGCCTATGTGGCGCTCTTCCTGGGCGCGCTGCGGGCGGGCCTGGCGGTGTCGCCGTTGGCGCCCAGCAGCACCGACGCGCAACTGGCCGACATGGTGCGCGACTGCCAGGCGCGCCGTGTATTTCTGGACGCCACGCAGCTGGCGCGCGCCGTGCCCTGGCCGCCCGCGGCCCAGCCGGTGCCCCTGGGTGCCAGCCCGCAACCCGACGCCGCGTTGTCGGCCCTGCTGGCCGGGCTGCCGGCGGCAGCCGCCGTGCGGCCCGTGGCCCTGCAGCCCGACTGGCCCTTCAACATCATCTATTCATCGGGCACCACTGGCACACCCAAGGGCATCGTGCAACCGCATGCGATGCGCTGGGCGCACATCCGGCGCGCGGCGCTGTCGGGGTATGGACCCACCACCGTCACATTGATCGCCACGCCGCTGTACAGCAACACCACGCTGGTGTGCCTGATCCCCACGCTGGCCTTTGGCGGCTGCGCCGTGCTGATGCCGAAGTTCGAGGCGCTGGCCTACCTGCAACTGGCGCAGCAGCACCGCGCCACGCACACCATGCTGGTGCCGGTGCAATACCGGCGCCTGATGGCACAGCCGGACCTTGACCGTTTCAACCTGACCAGCTTTACCCACAAGTTCAGCACCAGCGCCCCGTTTCATGCCGAACTGAAGGCCGATGTGCTGAACCGCTGGCCCGGTGGGCTGACCGAGCTGTACGGCCTGACTGAGGGCGGCGGCACGTGCATCCTGCACGCGCACCTGCATCCCAACAAGCTGCACACCGTGGGCCAGCCGGCGCCGGGTCACGACATTCGGCTGATCGACGAAGACGGCACCGAACTGCAACGCGAGCCTGGCGGCGCCAGCGCCGGCAGTGGCGAGGTGGTGGGCCACTCGCCCGGCATGATGAGCGGCTATCACGGCCAGCCCGCGCTCACCCAGGCGGCCGAGTGGTTCAGCGCCGAAGGCCAGCGATTCATCCGTACCGGCGACGTGGGCCGTTTTGATGAAGACGGGTTTCTCATCCTGCACGACCGCCGCAAGGACATGATCATCAGCGGCGGCTTCAACATCTACCCCAGCGACCTGGAAGCCGTGCTGCGCGCCCACCCCGACGTGGCCGACGTGGCCGTGGTGGGCGTGCCCAGTGCCGAGTGGGGCGAAACGCCGGTGGCGTTCTGCGTGCTGCGGCCCGGCGCCGCCATCGGGGCCGACGCCTTGCGCGCCTGGGCCAACGCCCAGGTGGGCAAGACCCAGCGCCTGAGCGCGCTGCGCGTGGTGGCTGAATTGCCGCGCAGCGCCATCGGCAAGGTGCTGAAGCGCGAACTGCGCGACGCCTGGGGTTCAGCACCGGCGTGAAAAGCTGCTTCATTGCACCCGCGCCACCGCCTCTGGGGTGGCGCCGCCGGGGGGGTGGCATGCAAAAATTGAGTCATGACTTCCACTTACCAGCAACTTTGTGCCACCCTGCCCCAGGCTCCCAAGACCTGGCTGATCACGGGCGTGGCCGGCTTCATCGGTTCCAACCTGCTTGAAACCTTGCTCAAGCTGGACCAGCCCGTGGTGGGGCTGGACAACTTCGCCACCGGCCACCGCAAGAACCTGGACGAGGTGCAGACCCTGGTCACGCCGGCGCAGTGGGCCCGGTTCAGGTTCATTGAAGGCGACATCCGCGACGCGGGGGACTGTCGGCGGGCTTGCGAAGGCGTTGACCACGTGCTGCACCAGGCCGCCCTGGGCAGCGTGCCGCGCAGCCTGGAAGACCCATTGGCCACCAACGCTGCCAACATCACCGGTTTTCTGAACATGCTGGTGGCCGCCCGCGACGCCAAGGTGCTCAGCTTCGTCTATGCGGCCAGCAGCAGCACCTATGGCGACCACCCTGGGCTGCCGAAGGTTGAAGATGTGATCGGCAAGCCGCTGTCGCCCTATGCGGTGACCAAGTTTGTCAATGAGCTGTATGCCGACGTGTTTGCGCGCAGCTACGGCTTTGCTGCCATCGGCCTGCGTTACTTCAACGTGTTCGGCCCGCGCCAGGACCCCGACGGCGCCTACGCGGCGGTGGTGCCCAAGTGGACGGCCGCGCTGCTGAAGCGGCAGACCGTTTTCATCAACGGCGACGGCGAGACCAGCCGCGATTTCTGTTTTGTCGACAACGCCGTGCAGGCCAACCTGCTGGCGGCCACCGCCACCGCGGCCGAGGCCCGCAACCAGGTCTACAACGTGGCGGTGGGTGACCGCACCACGCTGAACACGCTGTTTGGCCTGCTGCGCAGCAACCTGTCAGCCCATGGCGTGGACCCCCAGGTGCAGCCCCAGTACCGCGACTTCCGCAATGGCGACGTGCGGCACAGCCAGGCCGACGTCAGCAAGGCCCGGCGGCTGCTGGGTTATGCCGCTTCACACCGCATGGCGCAGGGCATCGAGGCTGCCGTTCCCTGGTACCTGAAAAACACGGTCTGAAGGCGCCACAGGCGCAACAGGGTTTGGCCCGCCAAGCTGCGGGTACAAGCATCAACACGGGTACGGGCACGGTTGCGCGCCGCAGCGCGGCTCAGCGCACTTCTTTCAGCAGTTCCAGCAAGTACCGCACCGGCACCGCGTAGGTGATGCCGGTGGGGTGGGTGAGCGCGCTTTCGCGCGTGCCCCGCACCAGCACCTGGTTGACGATGCCCAGCACACGGCCGGTGTCGGCGTCGAACACCGGGCCGCCGCTGTTGCCCGGGTAGGCGGTGGCGTCAAGCTGAATCACTTCCAGGTTGTTGCCTTCGCGCAGGCGCCGCACGGCGCGGGGGTCCAGCGTCTGCGCCGTGGCGGCAGGCAGGGCTGACGTGGTCATTGAAGCCACGATGCCCCGGTGGGTGACAGCCGAAAAGCCCAGCGTGCCGCCGATGGGAAAGCCCATCAGCGCGATCGACTGGCCTTCGCGCACGGCACCCGGGTCTTCCAGTTGCAGCGGCGTCAAGGGCGGGCCTTCCAGCTTCAGCAGGGCCAGGTCGCGCACGCGGTCGCTGGCCACCACGCGGGCACGGCGCAGCGTGCCCTGGTCGCCCGTGCGCGACACCATCACCATCACCGGCGGGCCGGTTTCCAGCTCGGTGGGCGAGGGCAGTACGTGGAAGTTCGTGGCCACCAGCGTGCCGTCACCCACCACAAAACCGGTGCCCCGAAAACCGAAGCGCGGGCTGTCGGTGGCGTTGAAGGTGCCCACCGGCAACACCGAAGGCTTGATCGCGGCGATGTAGCCGGGCAATGGCGAATGCGTGGGGCTGGGTGTTTGCGCTTGCACCCAGGCCGGCAGGCCAGCGAGCGCGAGGAACCCCACTGCACTGTTCAGCCAGGCGCGTCTCGCTGCGCGCGCCAGCAGACGCGTTGCGCCAGCGCCGCGGGTGCGCGGCCGCAGGGGCGCTGTCACAAGGTTTTTAGCAGTGCGGCCACCTCGGCCTGACCGGCGTACTTGTCGCCCAGCTTGCGCAGGGTTTCAAGCTCGGCGCGCGCAAAGGCTTTTTCGCCGGCCTTGATGTAATGCCTGGCCAGGGCCATGCGCAGGTTCGCGTTGTCGGGCGCCAGGTTGACGGCGCGCTTCTGCGCTTCGATAGCCTTGGTCATCTGGTTCTCGGCGGCCAGTGCGGTGGCCAGCGTGTCCAGAAGCGGCGGCCGGTCGACCAGCAGCGAGACCGCCTTCTCGGCCAGTGCCGTGGCGCCCGGCTTGCCCTGCTTGACCAACAGCCAGGCCACGTTGTTCATGGCCAGTGCGTTGTTCGGCTGCAGTTCCATCACCTTGCGGTAATGCCCTTCGGCAGCCACGTTGTCGCCCTGCGCCATGGCCAGGTCGCCCAGGTAGAAGCGGTAGCCAGCGTCTTTCGGGTTGTCCTTCATCCAGTCGCTGGACCAGCGTTCCGCTTCGGCACGCTTGCCCGCGGCGAGCAAGGCGTTGTGCAGCTTCACCGCGTACTCGGTGGACTTGGATTTCTGCAGCGCGGTGCGCCAGGCCGCAATGGCTGCTTCAGAGTTCTTGCGGTTGGCCTCGACGTCGCCCTCGAGTTGCCAGCCCACGGCGTCGGTGGGTGACTGCTTCTGGATGTCACGTGCGGCGGCCACGGCGTCGGCCGGGCGGTTGTCCACCATCGCCAGCGTCACCAGCGCGCGCTTGGCGGGCGCGTAGTCGGCTTTCAGCTCGAGCGCTTTCTTGATGGCCTGAGCAGCGTTGGTCGTGTCCTTCAGCAGCACATAGGCTTCGGCCTGGCGGATGAGCAAGCGGGGGTTGGCGGGGTAGGAACTCGAGAGCTTCTTGAACGTGGTCAGCGCCTGCTGGCCATCGCCTGCAGCCAATTGCGCACGCCCCAGCGACTCGGACAAATCCGCGTTATTGGGTATCGCTGCCAGCCCTTCCTGTGCCGCCACGAGGGCCCCCTTGAAGTCGCCGGCGTTCATCAGCTGTTCCACCGCCACCAGGCGAGCGCCGGCGTTGTCGGGGTTGGCTCTCACGGCTTCCTGTGTCAGCCGCGTCACCTCGGCCACCGGTGCGCCTGTGCGCGCGGCCAGTTCAGCCAGTCCCAGCGCGGCCTGGTGGCTCTTGGGGTTGGCCTTCAGGAAGTCTTCGAAACGCTTGCGCGCCTGCTCAGGCTTGCGCGCAGCCAGGTCCAGCGAAGACAAGGCCGCCACGGCTGCGAAATAGGTGGGTTCCTTGGTCAGCGCCATATCGAAGCTCTTGCGCGCGCCTTCGGTGTCGCCTTGGGTCATCAGCACATGGCCCCGCAAGCCATGGGGCAGGGCGCGATCGGGCTGCTTCTTTTGCAGCGCGTCGATGGCTTTCAGCGCACCAGCCAGGTCGCCGGCCTTGTGGCGCGCTGAAATCAGCGCCAGGTCGGCCGTGGCGTTGGTGTCGGTGGCAGCCAGGGTTTCAAGTTCGGCGGCCGCGCCGGGTGCGCCGCGGTTGAGCTGCGCCATGGCCACGGCCGTGCGCACGCGGCTGTTGCCGGGGTCGGCCTTGCCCGCGGCAACGAAGGCTGCATCGGCGTTCTTGGCGTCACCCTGCTGCAGGTAGGCCTCGCCGGCCAGCGCCAGGCTGGTGCCGTCGGCTTTGGATCCGCTGATGACCGGTTGCAGCGTTTCCAGCGCACGTGCGGGCTGGCCGCTGCGCAGATGCACCTGCGCCAGCATCTGACGCGCCAGCAGGGCGTTGGGGGCGGCCTTCAGGGCGCGCACCAGGAAGGCCTCTGCGGGCAGGTGCTGACCCATGCGGAACTCGGCTGCGCCGGCCAGTTCAAGCACGCGCACGTTGTTCGGCATGTTTTTCAACAGCCGGTCGGTGATTTCGCGTGAGACCTTGTATTCCTTGTTGGAAAAGGCCAACTGGGCTTCGTAGTACAGCGTTTCGGGGTGCTCGGGCAGCGCGGCCTTCAGCTTGTCGAACTGGGCCTTCGACTCGGCGGTCTTGCCGTCGGCGGCCAGCATCGCGATCAGTGCCGTGTGGGCGCCCAGCGAGCTCGGGTTGTGCTCCAGCACCGCGCGGTAGCCCTTCATCGCGGCTTCCTTGTCTTTCTGCGCGCGCCACAGCAGGTCGGCACGCAACACGCCGGCGCGCTCGTTCTTCGGGTCGATGACGAGGGCACGGTCCAGCTCGGCGATGGATTCGGCAGGCTTGCCCGCTGCCGCCAGCAACTGCGCCGACATCACCATGGCTGGCACATAGGCCGGCTTGGCCTGCAAGGCGGCACTCACGGCCGCATTGGCCTTGGGCAGGTCGTTGCGCAGCGCATGGGCGGTGGCCACGGAAGTCAGCAGGTCGGCCTTGGCTGCCGGGTCCTCCAGCACGGTGTTGCCGAATTCCTCGATGACCTTGCCCTCCTCGCCCGCTGCCAGCATGGCCCGCGCCAGGTGCGGCAACAAGGCGGCGTCCGGGGCCTTCATTTCCCGCGCCTTGCGCAGTTCAACCAACGCGGCCGGCGCATCGTTGTCCATCAGCAAGGCCTGTCCCAGCAGCAGCCGCGCGTCCACCGCGTTGGGGTTCTGGATCAGGACATTTTTCAGCTGGATGATGGCCGAACGGTGGTCCTTCTTTTCCAGGTAGGTGCGGGCCGACGCGGTCAGGTCCTCTTCGGAGCCGCTGCTGCGGCAGCCCGCCAGACTGGCCAGCACCAGGCTCGTGACGATGATGGAGGTGCGAAACATGGGTTTGATCCTTCGCGTGGCGCGGTGGGGGTGAAAACGCTCAAGGCTGGCCAGCAGCCTGGGCGCATCGTCTGTCAGGGCAAGGCGGCGCCTGCGGCTTTCAGTGCCTTGAGTTCCATGTGGGCCAGTTCCTTGTCGCCGGCTTGTAGGGCGATTTTGGCCAGTTTCAGGCGCAACCCACTGCCGGTGGGCGAAAGCGTAACGGCCTTTTTTTGCAGTTCAAGGGCTTCTTGGGCCTGTCGGCTTTCGGTCAGGGCTGCGGCCAGCGTCTTGTTCAACGGCGCGCCGAGGGTGCGCGCCAGCAGATCCGAATCTCGGCTAATTTCCATTCATTTGCACTGCGTTCTGGGGCTGCCCCGCGGCGCAGCTGACGTCGGGCTCTTCGCTCAGGACCTTGAAGGGAGCCATGGGCACGCCGATCGAACCGGGACTGCAACCCGCCATCACACGGCACAGTCACATCGCGCCACAGGCCGGCAGGCATCGCGTGGGCGGGTGTGCCAGCAGGCAAAACCACCTTCGTGTCTGGGCTCCGACTTCGGCGTGTCTGCAATCAGGGTTGTTTGATGGTCAGTCGTTTCATCAGGTCATACAGCGTGGGCCGGCTGACGCCCAGGATCTCCGCAGCCCTGACGATGTTGCCATTGCTGCGCGCCAAGGCCGCCAAGATGGCCTGTCGTTCAGCGGTTTCGCGGACGGTGCGCAAGTCGAGGTCGGACACTTCACCGGCCGCATTGCCCGAAGGCGGCGCCGGAATGCCCAGGTCTTCGCAGTTGACCCGGTCGCCGTCGGCCATGATGGCGGCCCGCTTGGTGGCGTTGAGCAACTCGCGCACGTTGCCCGGCCAGCCGTGCAGTTCGATCGCCCGCAACGCGTCTTCACTGTAGGTCAGGCCGTTGCGTTTCTGCTCCTGGGCAAAGCGCCGCAGGAATGCATGCGCCAGCAGCACCGCGTCGCCGGTGCGGCTGCGCAGCGGTGGAATGTTGACCACGATTTCGGCAAGGCGGTAGTACAGGTCTTCGCGAAAGCGACCTTCCTGGATCAGCGTTTTCAGGTCCTGGTGGGTGGCGCAGACGACCCGCACGTCCACCGGTATCTCCTGGCGGCCGCCCAGTCTTTCAACCGTGCGTTCCTGCAGAAAGCGCAGCAGCTTGGCTTGCAACGCGTGGGGCAGGTCGCCAATCTCGTCCAGCATCAAGGTGCCGTTGTGGGCGGTCTCGATCTTCCCCGGTGTGGTCTTGGCTGCGCCGGTGAATGCGCCGCGTTCGTAGCCGAAGAGTTCGCTCTCCAGCAGGTTGTCGGGGATGGCGGCGCAATTGATGGCCACGAACTTGCCACTGCGCTTGCTCGCGACGTGCAGCCCCTGGGTCAGCACTTCCTTGCCGGTGCCGCTTTCGCCCAGCAGCAACACCGTGGCGCCGCTGGTGGCCACCCGTTCGACGAGCCTGGACACGCGCAGCATCTCGGGGTCGCGGGTGATCATGCCGTCCAGCGCGTCGGGCTGGTGCAGCGAGAGCAAACGCCGGTTCTCGGCCTGCAACTCGGCCAGGCGATAGGCCCGTTCGATGGTCAGTTTCAGCACTTCGGGGTCGAAGGGCTTGGCGAGGAAGTCGTAGGCACCGATGGCCACTGCGCGCAGCGCGTTGGACTGGTCGTCCTGGCCGGTCAGCACGATGACCTTGACGTTGGCGTCCAGGTCCAGCATCTGCTGCAGCAGCTTGAAGCCTTCGGACACCGAGTCGGGGTCCGGCGGCAGCCCCAGGTCCATGGTGACCACCGCTGGTTGG
>JAYSXE010000260.1:0-14505 GCA_043717565.1 Burkholderiales bacterium
TTCGGCCATGATGGCGCAGTCCAGTTCACCGGTGCGCAGCATCTCCAGCAGCTTGACGGTGAAGTTCTCCTGCAGCATCAGCGGCATCTGCGGCGTGCGCGCGATCACCTGCTTCACCAGGTCGGGCAGCACGTAGGGGCCGATGGTGTAGATGATGCCCAGCTTCAGCGGGCCGTTCAGCGGGTCCTTGCCGCTCTTGGCGATCTGCTTGATGGCGGCGGTCTGTTCGATGACCTGCTGTGCCTGGCGCACGATCAGCTCGCCCAGCGGGGTGACCGTCAGTTCATTGCTGCCGCGCTCGAAGATCTTCACGTCGAGCTCGTCTTCCAGCTTCTTGATGGCCACGCTGAGCGTGGGCTGCGACACGTGGCAGGCCAGCGCAGCGCGGCCGAAGTGGCGCTCGCGTGCCACCGCCACGATGTATCGAAGCTCGGTCAGGGTCATGCAGCATTGTCGCCAAATGCCAGCGCGTTTTGTTTTCGCCGCAAGGCTTTGGGATGGTCACGGGTCGGGTGCTTGGCGCCACACTCAACACCGTACCCAAGCGGCTGACCAACGCGGCTGGGGTGGGTAAGGTGACCCTGATGCACCCCTGAACCGTGTGTGCTGCACTGGAACATCATGTTTCGGGATGGCCTCCACCCCGCAGTCCGGGGGGCCGGAACCCCACACCCCTTGGGCGCGGGGTTCCGGCCGACGCACGCTCCCCGCAACATTGGCTTACCTCTGAAGTGTTGGCGCACAGCCGCTGAGGCTGACCTGAACCGAAAGAGAGAAGAGCCGCCATGAGATTTGCTGCTGCCGTGACGACCGACCCCTTTGCTTCCCGCCAGCCGCTGCCGGCTGCCAACGAAGGCTATCTGGGCTCGTCACTGGATCTTCAGGCCGGCTTGCGGGTGCGCGAACTGATGGTCAGCGCCTGCCCGCCCGATGTGGTACGGGAACTGGCGCGCATGCGCCGCGCCTGGACGGCTGCGTCCAACACCGACACCCGCAGCGCGCCCAACAGCCCATCGGCCTGATGGGCGGGCAGCCCGAAATTCCGGCTCAGGCCTTCAGGTAGTCGGCCCGGCTGTCCAGCCAGCGCGCGGCATGGGCGCTGGCAGCGGCCGGGTGGTCGCGCAGCAGGCGGGGCGCCAGATGCCGGGCCTGTTCCAGCAAGGCCGAATCGGCCGCCAGGTCGGCAAAGCGCAGCAGCGCGTCACCGCTCTGGCGTGCGCCCATGAATTCACCGGGGCCGCGAATGTCCAGGTCGCGTCGGGCGATCTCGAACCCGTCGTTGGTCTGCGCCATCGCCTTCAGCCGTTCCTTGCCGGTGGGTGACAACGGCCCGGTGTAGAGCAGCACGCAGACGCTGGCCACGGCGCCGCGCCCGACACGGCCGCGCAGCTGATGCAGCTGCGCCAGGCCGAACCGTTCGGCGTGCTCGATCACCATCAGGCTGGCGTTGGGCACGTCAACACCCACTTCGATGACGGTGGTGGCCACCAGCAACTGCGTCTGGCCGGCGGTGAAGCCCTGCATCACCGCGGCCTTGTCCTTGGCCGTCATGCGGCCGTGCAGCAGGCCCACGGCCGCAGGCGTGGCGGGTGCTGCTGGCGCTGCCGACCCGGGCGCAGCGCCGCCGGCTGCACCGGCTGGCACGTCGGAAGGCACCCCGCAAGCCACATCGGCCAGCGCTGCCGACAGCTCGGCATGCGTGGCGGTGGCGTTCTGCAGGTCCAGGTGTTCGCTTTCTTCCACGAGCGGGCACACCCAGTACACCTGCCGGCCCAGCGCCACTTCCTGCTTGATGCGCTGCACCACCTGAGCGCGCTTGTCGTCGGCGAAAACCTTGGTGACGATGGGCGTGCGGCCGGGTGGCAGTTCGACGATGGTGCTGACGGCCAGGTCGGCGTAGTAGCTCATGGCCAGCGTGCGTGGAATGGGCGTGGCGCTCATCATCAACAGGTGGGGTTCCAGCGCAACGTGCGGCGCCCCCGGGGTGCCCGGCCCCGCGCCGGCCATCTTGGCGCGCAGCGCCAGCCGCTGCGCCACGCCAAAGCGGTGCTGCTCGTCCACGATGGCCAGGCCCAGGCGCGCAAACACCACGTCTTCAGAAATCACGGCGTGCGTGCCCACGGCCAGCATGGCTTGCCCGCTGGCCAGCTGTTCCACCATCTGCTGCCGCGCCTTGCCCTTGCGGCTGCCGGTGAGCCAGGCGGTCTGCACGCCCAGCGGTTGCAGCCACTGCACCAGCTTGCGGAAGTGCTGTTCGGCCAATATCTCCGTGGGCGCCATCAGCGCACATTGCCAGCCGGCACCCATGCTGACGGCCGCGGCCAGTGCCGCCACCACGGTCTTGCCCGAGCCCACGTCGCCCTGCAGCAGCCGGTTCATCGGGTGCGGCCGGGCCAGGTCGGCGGCAATTTCCTGCACCACGCGCTGCTGCGCGCCCGTCAGCGCAAAGGGCAAGGCCTGCAGCAGGCGGTGGAACAAGGCGTTGTCGGCCTCGCTGGCTGCACCGTCTGCGGCAGCGCGCAACGCGGGCGCGTGCAGCAGTGCGCGCGCTGCATGCGACTGCAGCTGCGAGATCTGCTGTGCCAGCAGCTCGTCGAACTTCAGCCGTTGCCACGCCGGGTGGCTGTGGTCTTCCAGCGTACCGGCGTCCAGGCTGGCTGGCGGGTGGTGCAGCAGCAGCACCGCCTCGCGCAGGGCCGGCAGACCGGCGGGCACCACACCCGCGGGCAACACCTCGTGCAGCGGCGCGCGCGCCAGGCCGGATGCCACGGCCTTGCGCAGGTAGGTCTGGGGCAGTTGCGCCGAGCTGGGGTACACGGGGGTCATCGCGGTGGGCAGCGGTGTGTCGGCCTGCACGGCGCGGAATTCCGGGTGCACCATCTCGCGGCCGAAGAAACCGGCGCGCACCTCGCCCCGCACCCGCACCAGTTGCCCTTCCGCCAGGGCCTTCAGGTGCGACGGGTAGAAGTTCATCAGCCGCATCAGCAGTTCGCCGCCGCTGCCGTCGGCCAGCTTCACCAGCAGTTGGCGGCGCGAACGGGTTTCGACGCGGCATTCCAGCACCGTGCCCTGCACCTGGGCCATGTCGCCGTCGCGCAGGCTGACGATGGGGCGCAGCTGGGTTTCGTCCACATAGCGCATGGGCAGGTGCAGCGCCAGGTCGATGTCGCGCCTCAGGCCCAGCTTCAGCAGCGCGCGTGCCGGCCCCGACAGTTTGGCTGACCCGGCAGGCGCCGGTGCCGACGGCTTGGCTGGGCCGCGGGTGGGCCGCTCTATCGGCTGCTCAGGGGGGCGCTTCGTGGGGCTGTCGGCGGGCATGAAACAATTTTGGACCCGTTCAACCCGGCGCCTGTGCACAGGCCGCTTCTTTCCATGCAGCCTTCTCCTTCGGCCCCTGCGGGCCCGTACACGCTGGACGACTTCGACTTCGAACTGCCGCCCGAGCTGGTCGCCCAGCAGCCTGCGCCCGAGCGCAGCGCGTCGCGGCTGCTTGATGGGCGCACCGCTGCGCCGGCCGACCGCCGTTTTGCCGAACTGCCTGGCTTGCTACAGCGTGGCGACCTGCTGGTGTTCAACGACACGCGCGTCATCAAGGCGCGGCTGCTGGGGCTGAAAAGCACGGGCGGCTCGGTCGAGGCGCTGGTGGAACGCGTGCTGCCCGGCGCGCCAGACGGCGTGTTTGAAGTCTGGGCACACCTGCGCGCCAGCAAGTCGCCCCGGGCGGGTGCTGTGGTGCGCTTTGCCGACGCCTTCGACGCCCAGGTGCTGGGCCGCGTGGGCCCTGAAGACAGCCTGTTCCACCTGCGCCTGCCGGCCGACCCGCTGCAGCTGCTGCAGCAGCACGGCCATGTGCCACTGCCGCCCTACATCACGCACGCCGACACCGCCGACGACGAACGCCGCTACCAGACCGTGTTTGCCCAGCGCCCCGGTGCCGTGGCTGCGCCCACGGCCGCGCTGCACTTTGACGACGCGGTGCTGGCGGCGCTGCAGGCCGCCGGCGTGCAGCGCGCCGCCATCACGCTGCACGTGGGTGCCGGCACCTTCCAGCCGGTGCGCGAGCACGACTTGTCAAAGCACCGCATGCACAGCGAATGGTTCGAGGTGGGCGCCGACACGGTGGCCGCCATCCAGCGCACGCGCGCTGCCGGCGGCCGCGTGCTGGCCGTGGGCACCACCACGCTGCGGGCGCTGGAATCGGCCGCCGCGGCCGGCGGCGCGCTGGCGCCTTTTGTCGGCGAGACCGACATCTTCATCACCCCCGGCTTTGACTTCCGCGTGGTAGACCTGCTGCTGACCAACTTCCACCTGCCCAAAAGCACGCTGATGATGCTGGTCAGCGCCTTTGCCGGCCATGCCCCGGTGATGGCGCTGTACCGCCACGCCATCGCGCAGCGCTACCGTTTTTTCAGCTATGGCGACTGCATGCTGCTGCAGCGCTGACGCTGTCGCCGGCCAGGGCGCCGGTGTGGCGCCGGTGTGGATATTGCCGGGTTGGTGTAATGCGGGTTCACGCCCTGCGACGCAGGGCTTCGCGCAGCGGCCTGCTGCGCCACGCAACCCTCAGGAGAAAACGATGAACCAGACCGAAACCGCCATCCTGGCCGGCGGGTGTTTTTGGGGCATGCAAGAGCTCATCCGCAACATGCCCGGTGTCATCGGCACCCGCGTGGGCTACAGCGGCGGCGACGTGCCCAACGCCACCTACCGCAACCACGGCAGCCACGCCGAAGCCATCGAGGTGGTGTTCGACCCGGCCCAGATCAGCTACCGCCAGCTGCTGGAATTCTTCTTTCAGATCCACGACCCCACCACGCCCAACCGCCAGGGCAACGACCGTGGCGAGTCCTACCGTTCAGGCCTGTACACCACCAGCGAAGCGCAGCGCCAGACGGCTTTGGACACCATCGCCGACGTCAATGCGTCAGGCCTGTGGCCGGGCAAGGTGGTGACCGAGGTGAAGCCCGCCGGCCCGTTCTGGCAGGCCGAGCCCGAGCACCAGGACTACCTGCAGCACTACCCCAACGGCTACACCTGCCACTGGGTGCGGCCGAACTGGCAGCTGCCGCGGCGCAACGGTTGAAGCCCACCCGGGGGCCCTGAACCCGCCCCGGCCCGCCGGCCTGCCTGCCTTCAGCAGCCCGCCACAATGGCGCCCATGCTGCAATTTCAACTGCTCAAAACCGAAGGCGAAGCCCGCCGCGGCCGCCTGACGCTGAACCACGGCGTGGTGGAAACACCCATCTTCATGCCCGTGGGCACCTACGGCACCGTGAAGGGCGTGACGCCGCAGTCGCTGCTGGACATGGGCGCGCAGATCATCCTGGCCAACACCTTCCACTTGTGGATGCGGCCGGGGCTGGATGTCGTCAAACAGTTTGGCGGCCTGCACCGTTTCGAGGCCTGGAACAAGCCCATGCTGACCGACAGCGGCGGCTTTCAGGTGTGGAGCCTGGGCGGTGCCGACGGCAAGGGCCGCAAGATCAGCGAAGAGGGTGTTCGCTTTTCTTCACCCGTCAACGGCGACAAGCTGCTGCTGACGCCCGAAGTCAGCATGCAGATCCAGACCGTGCTGAACAGCGACATCGTGATGCAGTTCGACGAATGCACGCCGTATGAAACGGCCGGCGTGCTGACCACCGAGGCGCAGGCGCGTTCCTCGATGGAGCTCAGCCGCCGCTGGGCGCTGCGCAGCCGCGATGAATTTGCCCGGCTGGAAAACCCCAACGCGCTGTTCGGCATCGTGCAGGGCGGCATGTTCGAGGGCCTGCGTGCCGAATCAGCCGCCGCGCTGGCCGAGATGGACCTGCCCGGCTACGCCGTGGGCGGTGTCAGCGTGGGTGAGCCGAAAGACGAGATGCTACGCATCATGGCCCACACGCCGCGCCTGCTGCCGGCGAACAAGCCGCGCTATTTGATGGGCGTGGGCACGCCCGAAGACCTGGTGGCCGGCGTGGCCGCGGGCGTGGACATGTTCGACTGCGTGATGCCCACGCGCAACGCGCGCAACGGCCACCTGTTCACGCGTTTCGGTGACCTGAAGGTGCGCAACGCCCGCCACCGCGCTGACGAAAGGCCTGTCGACGAAAGCTGCGCCTGCCCCTGCTGCAAGGGCTTCAGCCGCGCCTACATGCACCACCTGGACCGCTGCGGCGAGATGCTGGGCCCCATGCTGGCCAGCGTGCACAACCTGCACTACTACGTGAACCTGATGGCCGAGGTGCGCCAGGCGCTGGACGAAGGCCGCTTCGAAGCCTTTGCGCAGAAGTTTCGCGAAGACCGCGGCCGGGGCGTCTGAGCGGCCGCACTGCGGCCGGGTTCAGGCCCGCAGCGCGGCCAATTGGCCCGACTCCAGGTCGGCAAGCAGGCGCGCCAGTGCCACCTGGTTGGGCGCCTCGGTCACGCTGCCGTGGGCGTCCACCAGCACCTCGCGGATGTGTTCGGCGCCCACCAGTTCCATGTCCCAGTCGGGAAACAGCCGCTCGCGCACCTCTTCCACCACACTCAGCTCGATCACGTCGTGGTGCCGGGCGTCGGCCTGGATGAGGCTCATCAGTTGCAGCACGTTGGCGCGCGGGCCTTCCAGCCACTGGAAGAACACACCTGCGCCGAACACCAGCATGCCGGTGATGCCGTGCTCGGCGTTCTTGCGCCGTGCCGTGGCAACCATCTGCTCTACTGCGGCCTGGTCGACGCCTTTGGCGGCGCGGCTGCAGTACACCAGGTTGAAGAGCACCGGTTCGCGGGGGCTCATCGCGCTTACGGCGCTCACGGCGCTCGCGGCGCGCGGTTCGTCACCCTGTGCGGGGCGGGTGGCAGTCATGACACAACTTCTCCAAATAAGGGCTGCGCAGAGGTTCGGGCCTTGCCGACCAGACTTTGCTGACGGCGCATTGTCAGGGTCCGCAGACAATGGCGTCATGCCCGTGAATGCCCCAGGCCCGGCCCCCGGGTCCGCCGCCCCTGCTGCAGCTGCCGCACCTGCAGCGTGGCTGCTGCCACTGCTGCTGGGCCAGTTTGCCTTTGGCCTGCTGGCCATGACCATCAGCATCCCGTCCATGCAGGATTGGGGCGCGCAGTTTGGTGTGGCGCAGTCCACGGTGCAGCTCACCTTCAGCGCCTTTGTCGTCGCTTTCGGTGGCCTGCAGCTGGTGTTCGGCCCGCTGTCAGACCGCCTGGGCCGCAAGGCCGTGCTGCTGGGCGGGCTGGCGCTGGCCGTGCTGGCCACGGTGGCCGCAGCGCTGGCGCCCAGCATGGGTTGGCTGATCGTGGCGCGCACGCTGCAAGGCGCCGGCGCCGCCGCCGGCATGGTGGTGGGCCGCGCGATGGTGCAAGACGGGTACCAGGGAGCCGAACGCACCCGGGTGATGGCGTACGTGGGCATGGCCCTGGGCCTGTGCCCGCCCACCGCCACCGTGCTGGGTGGGCAGCTGCACGTGCACTTCGGCTGGCAGGCCAACTTCGTGCTGATGGCGGTGCTGGGCCTGCTGCTGTGGCTGGCTTCCTGGCGCTGGCTGCCCCAGCGCAGCGTGCAAGCCGCCGCCCACGCCGCAGCACAAGACCACGGCTTGGCCAGCACGGCCCGCGGCTACCTGCGGCTGTGGCGCGAGCCGGCCTTTCGCATGATGGTGGCGCTGCTGGGCTTCACCACGGCCGCGTTCTACTGTTTCCTGGCCGGTTCACCGGTGGTGCTGCGCAGCTACGGCGTGGGCCCTGACCGCATCGGTTTTGTGATCATGTGCTGCCCCCTGGCCTACATCGTGGGCAACTACCTCACCAGCCGGCTTGCCAAAGGCCGTGGCGAAGGCTGGTTGCTGCGCGTTGGGCAGCTGCTGTCCCTGGCCGGCACGGCGCTGCTGGTGCTGTTGGCACTGGCCGGCTTTCGCTCGGTGTGGGCTGTGGTGTTGCCGCTGATGCTGATGGGCCTGGGCCACGGTTTCATGGTGCCGCCCACGCTGTCGGCCAGCGTCAGCCTGGTGCCTGCGCTGGCCGGCGCCGCAGCTGCCGTGGCGGGCGTGATGCAGCAGGCCATGGGCGCGCTGGGGGGCTACGTGGTGGGGTTGGTGCCGCACAACGGGGCGCTGAACATGGGTTGGCTGATGCTGGGGTTCACGGTGCTGGGGGCCGCGGCCTGGCTGTCGATGCTGCGAATGAAATCACCCACGGCGCGCACTGCTTAGACCTCACGGCCCCAAGCAGCCGGGGCCGCTGCGCTCATCCGGGTTGACGATGCACGGCTGCGGCACCGGCGGCATGCTGCGCGTCCCAGCCCCTAGGCCCAGCCACGAGGAGTGCACAGATGCACACGTTTAATCTATCCACGGGCCATCGCTTGAGCCCGTGGGTTCTTGCTGCAGCGTGGGTTGCCGCTATCGCGTTCGGCCCGTGCGCCCTTGCGCAAACCGGTCCCGCACAAGAGCCTGCCGCCGCAGTGGCTGCCGTTGCAACCACCCAGCCCGCTGTGGTGGTGGAAGACCAGACGCCAGCGGACGAAGTGCCAGCTGCGCCCGCCGAATTTGCACAGCCTCTGAGCGCACGCAAAAGAACCTATCAGCACCGGCATACGCAGCCTCTGGAAGATGTGGATGGCCACGCGGCAGCGCTCTTGCCCTACGCGGCACTGGCCACCGAGGTGTATTGCGACGGTGAACGCGAACGCGACGCCAGCAGCAAGAAGGACTGCCCGGAACAAAGCCCGGCCGACGCGCACCAGTGGAAACGGCTCAAGCGCTACCCGAACGGCCTGGACGGCCCACACGCCTTCCAGGGCATGGTCTTTTCTACGCACTACCGGGTGCTCGGGCCTGACGAACCGGTGGAAATTGCGGTGGCCTTTCGCGGCACCAATTTCAGAAGCCCGGCCGACTGGCGCGCCAACCTGCGCTGGTTCATCCCTGGCCGCGACCAGTACCACGTGCTGTCTGAATGGGTACACACCGTTGTGAAGGAAGCCCAGGAGCAGGCGCTGGAAAGCCTGCTTAAAGAAACCGGCGGCAAAGCCCCGGCGCACGGCTTTCGCATCGTCACCACCGGCCATTCTCTGGGCGGTGGCCTGGCGCAGATGTTTGCCTACAAAAGCCCAACGGTGAAAGCCGCGGTGGTGTTTGACCCCTCACCGGTGACTGGTTTTCACAGTTGTGTGGACGACAAGGAGGTGAACTGCAACGTGCCCGTCTGGCGCGTGTACCAGCGTGGTGAGGTGTTGTCCTATGTGCGCTCTTTCACCCGCCTGTTTTATGCACTCAGCGAAAACATCACCGAGGTGGAAATCAACCTGCTCAAGGGCAACGCGATCTTCACGCACGACATCGGCCTGTTCCGTGATGCGCTGGCGAAGTACCTGGGCGAGCGGCCAGAGCAGGCCGTGGCCAACCTCTTTGCCGCACGCCTGGACTGCGCCTGCCTGCAAAAGCGCCGGCCGGACGACTTCAACGCGGCGTGGAAAGAGCAATGCGCGCAACTGCAGGCCTTGCGGGAAGCGCCTGCGGCTGCCGTTTTGGTGGCCGACGCCGGGCCGTCGTGGCCCGTTGTCGAGCAGTAGGGGTTGGGAGTGGGGTGTCAACCGCGCTGGCCATCGACCATGGCCACGCAGCTGAGCTTCGACGCCGATTTCGGGCGCTTCGCGGGGCTTTGGTTCACACGACTGCAATGAACGGATTGGGCGTTGACCAGCGAGCGGCCTATCTGACCGGAGCCTGCCGTCCAACCCGCCAAGCCATGCCCGCCAGACCGACAGCCATCAGCAGCCCTGTGGCTGGCTCCGGCACCGGCAGCGGGTTCACCGGCGTCAGCACATACACGCCACCTTGCAGTGCCGAATTGCGCCCCAGCGCCACGATGTAGCCGGTGTCGCTGACCGCTTGCGCGTACAGCAGTGTGATGCCCAGCGCCGGGCTGATCAGGCTGTTCAGGTCCGTCATCACGCCGTTGCGGTACAGGAAGGCGTGGTCGTCGAAGTAAGCGCCGCCGTAGTAGGAATGGCCGATGATCCAGCCCGCGTCGTTGATGCCGGTGGCCTTGGAATTGCCCACGCCGAACAGCGTGCCCAGGTCGGTCATCGTGTTGCCCTGGCGCCTGAAGGCGTGCGTGGCGCCGCCGGCAGTGCTGGACCAGCCGACGATGGTGCCGGCTTCATTGATGCCGCTGGCTTCGCCGCTGGTGCCGCCCAGCGTACCCAGGTCGGTGGCCACGCCGCCGGCAAAAGTGACTGCACGGCGGGTGGCGTTGGGCAGCAGCGACCAGCCCACTGCCACGCCCGCGTCGTTCACGGAAGCGGCCTCGCTCTGCGACCCGCCCAGCGAGCCCAGGTTGACGGTGCTGCCGGTGCTGGTGTTGTAGGAAAACGCACGGAAGGTGCTGTTGCCGGTGGTGTATTCGCTGCCCACCACGAGCCCGTTGTTGTTGATGTCGCGCGCCTTGCCACCCGCCGTTCCGCCCAGCGCATTGGGTATCTCCACCATCGTGCCGCCGCCCGTGGAAATGAAAGGCACATAAGCCGTCTGGTCGGTGCGCAGCGCCTGGCCCACCACGGTGCCGGCGTTGTTGATGCCGTAGCCCTGGCTGCCGGTGAAGCCGCCCAGCAGCAAGCCGCCCTGGCTGTGCAGGTTGCTGACCGTGCCGCCGCTGAAGCGAAAGGCGTTCTTCGTGCCCGTCAGGCCCACGGTGGAAAAACCGGTGGCCTGGCCGCTGTTGTTCACGTCCACCGCCTGTGCACCGTTGTTCGGGTACAGGCCCAGGTTGAACAGCGTGAACTCGGGTGGGGCCGCTGCGGCGGGCATAGCCACCGCGGCAGCCAGGCCGGCCGCGCACAGCAGGCTGCTGCACTGTGACTTGCGGCCCGACTTCCTGGGGGGCCGTGCCCCGGCAAGAGGCTGGTCGGTGGCGCGTGGTGGCATCTGCATGGTGACCTCACATGAAGAATTTGAAGGGCACGCTAAGCCGGCGCCCTGGGCCTGGCCATCCCTTGCCTGGATGGACCGCGGTGCGCGTTTTCCTGCGTTGGGCCCCGCCGCTGGCCACCCACAATGGCGCAAAGATGACAGCAGCAGCCCCTGTGGATACCGATGTGCTCATAGCCGGCGGCGGCCCTTGCGGCCTGATGCTGGCCATCGAACTGGGCCGGCGTGGCGTGCGCTGCCTGCTGGTGAACGACAAGCCCGACACGGCTTTCAATCCGCAGGCCAACGCCACCCAGGCGCGCACCATGGAACACTTCCGGCGCCTGGGTTTTGCCGACGCGGTGCGCCGCCAGGGCCTGCCTGCCGACCACCCCACCGACATCGCCTACCTCACGCGTTTTGCCGGCCACGAACTGGCGCGGCTGCGCCTGCCCACGGCCGCCGCAGCGGCGCTGGTGGTGAAGACCAGCAGTGGTTCGTGGAGCGCTGCCGAACTGCCGCACCGGGTGTCGCAGAAGTTCGTGGAGCAGACCCTGCGCAGCCAGGCGCAGGCGCTGCCGGGCGTGGACCTGCGCTACGGCTGGCGCATGACCGGCTTCGAAGACCAGGGCGGTGGCGTGCAGGCCACGGTGGCCCCGGTGGCGGCGCTGGGCAGTGGCGCGCCGGGTGCTGCTGGCCAGACGGTTCATGCCCGCTACCTGGTGGCTGCCGACGGCGCCCGCAGCGGCGTGCGCCGCCAGTTGGGCATGGCGTGGGAAGGTGACACCGGCATCAAGCGCAACTTCATGGGTGGCAGGATGCTGGCCGTGTACCTGCGCGCGCCCGACTTCTACCGCCGCAACCGCAACGGCCGCGCCTGGATGTATGTGGTGGTGAACCCGCAGCTGCGCGCGTTCATCATGTCGGTGGACGGCGTCAGCGAATTCGCATTCCACACGCAGGTGCCTGAAGGCGTGGACGGAGACAGCTACACCGAAGCCGATGCGCGGCACCTCTACGCCCAGGCCAGCGGCCTGGACGCTGACATCGAGGTGCTGTCCATGGCCACCTGGACGGCCGGCCACGCGCTGGTGGCTTCGCACTTCAGCCAGGGCCGCGTTTTCCTGGGCGGCGACGCCGTTCACCTGTTCACGCCCACCGGCGGCCTGGGCTACAACACCGCGGTGGAAGACGCCGTGAACCTGGGCTGGAAGCTGGCTGCGGCGCTGAAGGGCCAGGCCGGCCCGGCCCTGATGGCCAGCTACGGGGTGGAACGCAAACAGCTGGCGCTTCGCAACACGGCTTATGCACGGCAGTTTGCCGACAGCATCGGCCTGTTTGAAGCCGTGCCCGAACTGGAAGATGATTCAGCCGCCGGCGTGCGGGCGCGCGCTGCGGCGTCGGACTACCTGAACGGCCACGCGCGGCGCGAGTTCAACATTCCCGGCGTCACCTTTGGCGGTCGGTATGACCGATCGGACGTGATCGTGCCCGACGGCACCACGCCGCCGCCCGACGCTGCGAACAGCTACACCCCCAGCGCCTGCCCTGGCGGCCGGCCGCCCCACGCCTGGCTGGCAGACGGGCGTTCGTTGTTCGACAGTTTCGGCTTTGAATGGACCCTGCTGGTGCTGGGCGCGGCCGCGCCCGCCGCTGAAGGTTTCGTACACGCTGCGGCGCAGCGCGGTGCCGGCCTGACCGTGGTGCGGCACGCAGACCCGGCCCTGCTGCAGCTGTACGAAGCGCCGCTGGTGTTGATCAGGCCCGACCACATCGTGGCCTGGCGCGGCGGCAGTGATGCCAGCGCTTCGGCCGTTATGGACCGCGTCCTGGGCTGGGCCCAGGGCTGGGCTTGATGCCCGGCCCGGCGGCTATTCGGCCTTGACGCCAGCGTCCTTCACCAGGCGGGCCCAGAAGCGGTTGTCGTCGGCCAGGAAGGCTGCAAAGTCTTCGGGCGACCGCGACATCACCACGTCGGTGCCTTCGCGCGCCAGCGTGGCTTTCACCTCGGGCAGTTGCATCACGGTTTGCACCGCGGCGTACAGCCGTTTCACCACGTCGGGCGGCGTGCCCATGGGCACGAAGAAACCGTACCAGAAGCTCAGGCTGAAGCCGGGCAGCCCGGCCTCTGCGGTGCCCGGCACGCCCGGCACCAGGGCCGTGCGCTGCGTGCTGGTGACGGCCAGCGCCTTCAGCCGCCCGGCCTGCACCATGGGCAGCACCGAAGGCGGCGTGCCGAAGGTCAGCTGGGCGTCACCCGCCACCACCGCTTGAATGGCTGGCGCGCCGCCCTTGTAGGGGATGTGCACCATGTCCACGCCGGCCACCTTGCTGAAGTGCGCGGCACCCAGGTGCGGCGCCGAGCCGTTGCCCGAGCTGGTGTAGTTCAGGAAACCCGGCCGGGCCTTGGCGGTGTTCACCAGTTCCTGCAGGCTGTTGATGCCAGCGCCGGGGTTCACGGCCAGCACCAGCGGCGCGCTGGTGATCTGCGTCACCGGCAGCAGGTCCTTGCTGTAGCTGAGCTTGGGGTTCAGTGAAGGGTTGACCGAGATGCTGCTTGGGCTGGCGATCAGCAGCGTGTAGCCGTCGGCCGGTGCCTTGGCCACGAAGTCGGCGGCCAGGCTGCTGCCGGCGCCGGAGCGGTTTTCCACCACCACGCTCTGGCCCAGGGCCTTGCCCAGCGGGTCGCTGATGGTGCGCGCCACATGGTCCGCCGCACCGCCGGGCGCAAATCCGATCAGCAGCTTGATGGGCCGGGCCGCAGGCCAGGCCTGGGCCATGGCCGCGCTGCTGGTGGCCAGCAGCAGCGCAGCCGTGAATGCGGCAGCGGCGCCAGTCCGGGCGCGGCGTCCGGCCGCAGGCAACGGTTTTTTCATGGGTGTGTCTCCGGCAAAAGGTGGCGGGCGGTGCAGTGGCGGTGTCAGCAGATCTTCAGCACGATCTTGCCCAAGTGCTGGTTGGCTTGCATGCAGGCTTGCGCTGCGGGCAGGTCGTCGAAGGCGAACACGCGGTCCACCAGCGGGCGTATGCGGCCGTCGGCCAGGGCGGGCAGCCAGTCGGCCACGAAGGCCGGCAGCCCGGCGGCGCGCTGGTCGGCGTTGCGCAGCTTGTTGGACACGCCAAACAGCGTCAACCGTTTGGCGTGCAGCGCCTGCAGGTCGATCTCGGCTTTCAGCGTGTGGTCCACATAGCCCACGGTGGCCAGCCGCCCTTCAAAGGCCATGCAGCGCACGCACTCGGCAAACACGGTGCCGCCCACGGTGTTCACCACCAGTTGCACGCCCTGGCCGCCCGTGGCCTTGAGCACGGTGTTGGCAAAGTCGGGCTGGCGCGTCTGCAAGCCCAGGTCCAGCCCCAGCGCGTGCAGGCGCGCCAGCTTGTCGGGCGAACCCGAGGTGCCCACGACCTGTGCGCCCATCAGCTTGGCGGCCTGCAGCGCCGCCACACCCACGCCTGAAGAGATGCCGGTGACCAGCAGCCACTGCCCCGCCTTCAGGTGGCCCTGGGTGACCAGCATGTCGTGCACCACCAGAAAGGTCAGCGGCACCGCGGCGGCGGCTTCCATGCCCAGGCCGGCGGGCACTGGCAGCGCTTCGCGGGCGTCCATCAGCGCGTATTCGGCGAATGC
>JAYSXE010000027.1:0-29172 GCA_043717565.1 Burkholderiales bacterium
GCGCGCAAGGCTTCCTGCCGGGCCGCGGCCTGGCGGGCAGCTTCCAGTCGCTCGGCTTCCAGGCGCACAGCAGCCGTGCGCGCAGCTTCCCGCTGAGCAGCCTCGGCCCGCGCGGCGGCTTCCCGTACCGCTGCTTCCCTTGCTGCTACTTCTCGTGCCGCTGCTTCTCGCGCCGCTGCCTCACGTGCTGCTGCGTCACGAACCGCAACATCACGCGCAGCCGCCTGCTGACGGGCCTGTTCCTGGCGCTGGGCTTCCTGCCGCAGGGCAGCCTGTCGCGCGGCCTCTTGCTGCTCGACATCGCGTCGGGCCGCCTCTGCGCGCAAGGCTTCCTGTCGCGTCATTTCCAGACGGTCGGCTTCCATGCGCACCGCTTCACGCTGGGCTGCAAGCTGCCGCTCTTTGTTTTGGCGCTCGGCTTCCTGCCGTGCTGCTTCGATGCGCGCTGACTCCTGCAACTGGGCCACCCGGGCCGTCTCACGGTCCTGGCGGTCTTGCCGTTCCTGGCGCTCCAGACGGGCCTGTTCCTCGGCCTTTTGCTGCAACCGGGCGCGCGCGTCTGCGGCTTCACGCTCTTTGGCGGCTTCCTGCGCAGCCTGGGCGGCCGCCGCCAAAGTCTCGGCCGCCGAGGCCGCCAGGTCGGGTGCCGCCGCGGCCTTTGCAACCGGTGCCGACGCCACCGCGGCCGCTGCAAAGGCTTGTGCGTCATTGCTTTCTGTTGCAACGACTGGATTCAGAGGCGGCGTTACTGGCAAGGGCTCGGCAAGAGCCAAAGCCGGGTCAGGGATTCGCAGCACAACCCCGGGCGGCGATGCTTTTGGCGCGGGGGTTTCGGGCGCTGCCGCCCGTTCTGGAAGGGCTGGGCTGGTTGCAGCCAACGACTGTTGCGGCGCCGCCGCGGCCAGCGAGGCCGGCGGTGCCAGCGTCAACTCAGCGGCCCCCGCAGCAGACAGGTCGGCGGGCGACAAGGGCCGTGCCCGTGCCAGCTGCAGCGTGGTCGTTCCAACGGCCGCAGGCTGAAGCGCTGGCGACGGAGTCAACACGATGCGCAGGTCGGGCACTTCACCTCGCCGGGCTTGCCAGGGAAAGTCAAACCCGGGCAAGCCCGGGCCCGTGCCGCCGAAAGTCAGGCCCAGCAGCAGCGCGTGTGCCAGCACCGACGCCCCCGATGCCGCAGCCAGCGGCCGGTTCACAGGCGATGCAGCGGCCTGTGGTGCTTTGCGGAGCGACCCAGTGCCCGGTTCGGCGGCCTCGGCTTCATGCTCCAGGTCTGCCGGCACCGTGGGCACGTCATCGGGGTCGGGTGCGCTCAAAAAATGCCGGCTGCCGCCGCCCCGGTATGGACTGCGAAGGTACACAAGCCCGGCGCCCGCGCAAGCCCGGCCGGCACCGATCCAGAACAGGACACACCGGGGCACCGCCCGCAGACTTCAGAGACATTCTTGAACCGCATCCGGCCCGATGTTAGTTGGCGCGGTTGCGGCAGCAACGCAGCAGCACGGGCGCGACGCCCGGGCCCGTGGCAAATGCACAGGGCCCGGTGAAACGTTCAGGCCTTCAGCCGGTACCCTGTCTTGAAAATCCACGCCACGGTGCCCAGCGCCAGCGCCAGAAACACCGCCGCAGCGGTCAGGCTCCAGCCAAGGTGCACGTCGGCCAGGCCGTAGAAACTCCAGCGAAAGCCGCTGATCAGGTAGACCACGGGGTTGAATAGCGCCACCTGTTGCCACGCAGGCGGCAGCATGTCGATGGAATAGAAACTGCCGCCCAGGAAGGTGAGTGGCGTGATGATCAACAGCGGCACCACCTGTAGCTTTTCGAAGTTGTCGGCCCAGATGCCGATGATGAAACCCACCAAACTGAAGGTCACGGCCGTCAGTATCAGGAACACCAGCATCCACACCGGGTGTTCGATGCGCAGCGGCACGAACAAGCCCGCGGTGGCCAGAATGATGAGCCCGACGATGATGGACTTGGTGGCGGCCGCGCCCACATAGGCGATCAGGATTTCCACATACGACACCGGCGCCGACAACAGTTCATAAATGGTGCCGGCGAAACGCGGGAAGTAGATGCCGAACGACGCGTTGGAAATGCTCTGCGTCAACAGCGACAGCATGATGAGCCCGGGCACGATGAAAGCACCGTAGCTCACGCCGCCCACCTCAGGGATGCGCGAACCGATAGCGGCACCAAAAACGATGAAGTACAGCGACGTTGAAAGCACCGGCGAGACGATGCTTTGCATCAGCGTGCGCGCGGTGCGGGCCATCTCAAAACCATAGATGGCGCGAATGGCGTGCAGGTTCATGCTGCCACCTTCTGCGGTTGTTCAGCCAGCAGGCTGACGAAGATGTCTTCCAGCGAGCTTTGCGTGGTCTGCAGGTCCTTGAAGTGCACGTCGGCCGCGGCCAAGTCCTGCAGCAGGCGAACCATGTCCTGGTCGCCGTTGCGGGTGTCGTAGGTGTAGGTCAGCTGTTGCCCATCAGGCGACAGCACCAGGGCATGCAGGGCCAGTGACAGTGGCACTTGCGCCAACGGCTGCTGCAGGAACAGCGTCAACTGTTTGCGGCCCATCTTGCGCATCAGTTCGCGCTTGTCTTCCACCAGGATGATGCGGCCCTTGCTGATGACGCCCACCCGGTCGGCCATTTCTTCGGCTTCTTCGATGTAGTGCGTGGTCAGGATCACCGTGACGCCGGTTTCGCGCAGCTGGCGCACCAGTTGCCACATGTCGCGGCGCAGTTCCACGTCAACGCCCGCGGTGGGCTCGTCCAGAAACAGCACGCGCGGTTCGTGCGACAGCGCTTTGGCGATCAGCACGCGGCGCTTCATGCCGCCCGACAGCGTTCTGATCTTGCTGTCTTTCTTGTCCCACAACGACAGCGACTTCAGCACTTTTTCAATGTGCGCCGGGTTGGGTGCCTTGCCAAACAGCCCGCGGCTGAGCGACACGGTGGCCCACACCGATTCAAAGGCATCGGTGGTCAGTTCCTGCGGCACCAAGCCCACCAGCGCGCGCGCTTGGCGGTAGTTGTCAACGGTGTCATGCCCGTCGATGGTCACCGTGCCGCTGGTGGCGCGCACGATGCCGCAGATGGTGCTGATCAGCGTGGTCTTGCCGGCACCGTTGGGGCCCAGCAGCGCAAAGATCTCGCCGCGGTCGATGTCCAGGTTGATGTCGTCCAGCGCGCGGTGGCCGGAAGCGTACGTCTTGGAGAGGTGGGCGATGTGAAGGATGCGGGGCATGCGGCGAGCATAGCGGCATGCCCATGCGGCACCCGATCTGTCAGGACCCTACAGCGCGCAGTGGTTCGCGCGCCGCCGCCCCTGACTGTTCACGGCCCAGTGGTTCGTTGCCGCGCCGGTCGCTGCCCACAAACGGCAGGTCCTGGATGCGGCGGTCCACGTTTTCAACCAGGCGCAGGCTGGGCATGCGGGCTTGTGTCCAGACCGGTTTGCGCGACACGGCGTAGCAGGCTTCGAACAACACACACAGCATGGCCACGGAAAACGCAGCCAAGGCAAACAGGTAGACGATCGACAAATGAATACTCCCGGGAAAAAGGCTGGACGTTGAAGAGCGATTTCAGGCATACAGGCATGCAGGCAATAGCAAGGCAATAGCAAGGCGCAAGTGCCCCTGCCCATTTCGTTTCGGTTGCCGGCGCTGCGGATTGAGCAGTCATTCGCTTCAAGTTGCGACCGGACGTAAGCCGCAGCACGCGAGCCGCAACAGGGCTTGGCGCTTGTGGCCTGCCGCTATAGTGGTTCAGGGAGGCCCTGAACCTATGAACACCACCCGTGAAACGACCCAGCCTTCCCGCCGCGCGGTGCTGTTGGCGGGGGCGGCCTTGGCGGCAACGGCGGCGCGCGCACAGCACCACCCCATGCCGCACCAGCACAACCAGTTCGAGCGTCTGGGCCAGCCCGGCCGCATGAACCCGCCGGACTTGCACTACCAGCACGCCGTCAGCGACAGCCCGGCCCCGAAGGCGGCGCAGTCAGGCGCGTGGTCGCCGCGCGCCCCCTTGCCCATTCCGCGCACGGAAATGGCGTGGGCCGTGGAATTCCGCGGTCGCATGCACCTGGTTGGGGGCTACGCCGAACAGCGGGTGGACCGGCCCTACCACCATGCCTACGACCCCAAGGCCGACGCCTGGGAGACCTTGCCCGAACTGCCCAAGGGAGCCAACCACGTGGGCGTGGCCACGCATGGCGGCTTGCTTTACGCCTTTGGCGGATTCACCGAACAGAACCGCACGCCGCACGACGGCGTCTTCGTGTTTGACGGCAAAGCCTGGAAAGCGCTGCGCCGCCTGCCCGAGGCCTGTGGTGCCATGGCCTGCGTGTCGCTGGGTGGTGTCATTCACCTGGTCGGGGGTGCCATTGGTTCAGACAACCGCCGCTCGATCGACTGGCACCTGGCCTACGACCCGCAAAAAGACAGCTACAGCCGCCGACAGCCCATGCCCGTGGGCCGCGACCACACGGGGGTGGTGGCCGTCAACGGCAAAGTGCACATCATCGGCGGCCGTGTCGACAGCTTTCACACCAATTCCAACCTGCACCACGCCTACGACCCGCAAAGCGACCAGTGGGCCTTCCTGGCACCCATTCCCACGGCACGGTCGGGCCAGGGCTGCGTGCTGTACCGGGACCGCATTTTCTGCATGGGCGGTGAAGGCACCAACCGCGTGTATGGCCAGAACGAGGCCTACAACCCGGCCGCCAACCGCTGGGAAAGCCACGCCCCCATGCTGACGGCCCGCCACGGCATGGGTGCCGTGGTGCTGGGCGACGCCGTCTACGTGGCCGGCGGCGGGCCCCAGATGGGCGGCGGCGTGAAAAGCGCGGTGAACGAGATGTTCACGCTGGGTTGAGCAGCCCTTTCACTGCCCGGCCGGCGGCTGCCACAGTTCGATGCGGTTGCCTTCGGGGTCCATCACCCAGCCGAACTTGCCGTACTCCGACTCTTCAACCTTGGTGTCCACCTCGCAGCCTTCGGCGCGCAAGACGGCCAGCAGGGCGTGCAGGTCGTCAACGCGGAAGTTCACCATGAAGCTGGCCGTGCTGGGCGCGAAGTAGCTGGTGTCGTGCTTGAAGGGGCTCCAGATGGTGGTGCCCGTGCCGCTGGGGTTGTCCGGCGTCACCCACTGAAAGGCCACACCGCCCCATTCTTTGACGTCCAGGCCCAGGTGGCGGGCGTACCACTCGCCCAGGGCCTTGGGGTCCCTGGACTTGAAGAACAGGCCCCCGACGCCAGTGACTCGCGTCATGACCGTCCTTTCGACGTGCAGTGAAAACCCGGCTGCGTCAACGCGCCCGGCGCGCGTCGCGCAGCATGAACAGGTACAGGCTTTCCACCTTCTCGCGCGCCCACGGCGTCTTGCGCAGCAGCCTCAAGCTGCTGGTGATGCTGGGGTCGGTCTGGAAACAGTGCAACGGGATGCGTTCGGCCAGGCCTTCCCAGCCGTAGCAAAGCTGCAACTCGGTGACGATGCGTTCCAGCGTCAGGCCGTGCAGCGGGTTGCGGGGCTGGGCGGTGGGGTCCATGGTGGCATTCTGAACCCCAGCGCGCCTGGTGGGGCGGGCACGTGCCGCTGAGCGGGCGGCCACCGCATGCGCCCGTCCAATAATCCGGGCGCACGCCCCAGCGGGGCGCACGGCTTGGAGACCGGGCTTACACATGAACGACATCCGATGGGGCATTCTGGGCGCCGCGAAGTTTGCGCGTGAACACATGGGGCCGGCGCTGGCGTTGGCACCGGGCGGCCATGTGGCTGCGCTGGCCACTGCCGACCCGGCCAAGGCCGCGCCCTTCCATCACTTTGCGCCCGGGCTGCGGGTGCACGGCAGCTACGAAGCGCTGCTGGCAGACCCGGCAGTGGACGCGGTGTACATCCCGCTGCCCAACCACCTTCACGTGCCCTGGGCGCTGAAGGCCCTGCGCGCGGGCAAGCATGTGCTGTGCGAAAAACCGATGGCGCTGCAGGCTGCCGACTTTGACGCGCTGATGGCTGCGCGTGACGCCACCGGTCTGCTGGCGGCAGAAGCCTTCATGGTGGTGCACCACCCGCAATGGCAGCGCACGCGCCAGTTGCTGGCCGAAGGCGCCGTGGGTCGACTGTGGCGCGTCGACGGCGCCTTCAGCTACAACAACCCCGACCCCTCCAACTACCGCAACCAGGCAGGCACCGGCGGCGGCGGGCTGCGCGACATTGGCGTGTACCTGCTGGGCTGCGCGCGTTTTGCCACCGGGCTGGAAGGCACGCAGGTGCAGGCGCGGCTGCAGTGGAGCAATGGCGTGGACATCTTCGCGGCGCTCAGCGCGCGCTTCGGCGAGGCCGACTTCTCGGCCTTCACGTCCACCCGCATGCACGGCCGGCAGGAGATGACCTTCCACGGCGACCAGGGTGTGTTGCGCCTGCGCGTGCCTTTCAACGCCCGGGTGTTTGGCGAGGCGCAGCTGGAACTGCACCGCGGCATGACGACCACCACCGAACGCTGGCCGGCGGTAAACCAGTACGAACTGCAAGTGGCGGCCTTCAACCGTGCTGCGCGCGAAGGCGGCGGCTACCCGTGCACGCTGGAGTTTTCACGCGGCACGCAGGTGATGATGGACGCGGCCTTTGCGTCGGCAGGGCCTGCGCCATGACCGCAGCGGCAGCGGTGGCGTTTCAGCCCGGGCTGGGCGCAGGCAGCGCCTTGGCACAGACCCGGTTTTCGTGCTCTTCGCCTTCAATGCAGAACATCGTGGGCCCGCAGTCACGGTAGCCACGGCTGGCGTAGAAAGCCAGCGCGCGGTGGTTGTGAACCCAGGGGGTCAGCCACAGCACCGTGGCGCCAGCCGCTGCGGCCACGCGTTCGGCCTCATGCAACAGCCGCGTGCCCACGTGCTGGCCCGTGAAGGGCTCTTGCACGTACAGGCGCAGCAATTCGGCCTGCTGGCCCGCAGGCGCCAGTTCATGGCTTGTACCCATGGTGACATGTGCAAAGCCCACCAGATGGCCCATGTGTTCGGCCACGATGACCGCAGCGTCGTGCGCCACCAAGGCCTGGCTGAAGGCCGCCTGCGAAAAGGTGGACAGCACCTCGCGGGCGATGGCCGGGCGTATGCCTTCGGTGGCATAGGTGTCCAGGAACACCTGCATGGCCAGCACGGACAGGCACAGCACGTCGTCATCGTGAGCAGGGCGCAGGTGCAGGTCATGCGCAAGCCCAGCGCGCAGCGGTTGCATCGGTTCAGTCATGTTGTGTCGTCTACTTCAGTCCTGGCCGGGCCGGGCCACGGTGGGGCGCAGCGCGCAGGCCCCGCACTTCTACACCCACCTGTTGCAGCACGCGACCGGTGCTGTCAACCAGCGCCACCCGGTGCCGGCCTGGCAGCGGCAGCCAGTTCACCGCAGCGCCCTGCCCCACGCGGCGGCCGTTGACCAGCCAGGTGCCGGCTTCACCCTCGAAGCGCATGCGCTGTGCTGCCAGCGGAATGTCGGGGTCCAGCGCAAACACGCTGCCATCGCGCGGGCTGGTGATGCCGAACCGCGGTGCGGCGTCGGTCCGGGCCAGCGCGGGCGTTGCGGCTCCCTGCGCACGGCTGCCCGTGCCTTCAGCAGTGGGCTCGGTGCCGGCCAGGAACCACTCGGCGCGTGGCGGTTCGCCGGCGCCGGACAGCGCCACCGGGCGCACCAGCACGCCGGCTGCACGTGCCGGCGGCGGCGACGGCAGGTGGGCGTGCAGGTGCTGCACCACGGCGTGCCACACCGGCGCGGCGCCGCTGACACCGCTGACGCCGTGCATGGGCGCACCACTGGCATTGCCCACCCACACGCCCACCGTGTAGCGGCTGGTGAAACCCAGGCACCAGTTGTCGCGCAGGTCCTTGCTGGTGCCGGTCTTCACGGCCGCAAAGCCGGGGGTGGCCAGTGCGCTGTGCAGCCCGAACGTCGTGTGGCGGGCGTTGTCGTCGGCAAGGATGTCGGTGACCAGGTGGGTGGCTGCAGCACTTGCCACGGGCCGCCCGGGTTGCCTCTGCGAGGGGGCTGTTGACGCAGCCAGCAGGACGGGTTGCGACAACACGCCACCATTGGCCAGCGCCCGGTAGGCATTGGCCAGAGCCAGCAGCGTCACGTCGGCACCGCCCAGCGCCAGCGCGTGGCCGTAGAAGCCGGCGGCTTCGGGCAGCGCCAGGCCCAGGTCGTTCAGGCGCTGGTGCAGCGCACCCGGGGGCAGCAGCGTGGCCACGCGCACGGCCGGCACGTTCAGGCTGGCGCCCAGGGCCGTGCGCGCGCTGACCCGGCCGCGGAACTGGCGGTCGTAGTTCTGCGGCAGATACAGGCCGGCGGCGGTGGCCAGCTGGGTGGGGCTGTCGTCCAGCAGCGTGGCCGGGGTGATGAGCCGGTGTTCAAAGGCCAGTTGGTAGACAAAGGGCTTCAGGGTTGAACCGGGCTGGCGGCGGGCCAGCACGCCGTCCACCTCGGGTGCTTCACTGAAGGCGCTGCCGCTGCTGCCCACCCAGGCCAGCAGTTCGCCGCTGGCGTTGTCCAGCACCACCACGGCGCCGTCTTCCACGTTGCGGCCGCGCAGTTCGGCCAGTTGCAGCCGCAACGCGGCCAGCGCCACGCGCTGCAGCGGGGCGTGCAGCGTGGTGCGCAGGTTCTGCGCAGCGGCGGCAACCGCGCTCGCCGTGTGCGACGCGCCCGCGCCGGCAGCGCCCGGTTGCGACGGGCCTGCGCCGGCTCCGCCCGGTTGCGCCGGACCTGCACCGGTGCTGCCCGGCACCTGCAAGGCCTGCAACGCCTGGCGCGCGAAGTGAGGCGCAATCTGCTCGCCCAGCGGCATGGTGCCGCGGCGCACCAGCGCGGTTTCGGCCAGGTCGCGCACGCCGTTGCACGGCAGCTGCTGCAGGCCCAGCACGGCGCAGGCGCGTTCGGCCACGCGCGCCGCTGCGGCATTGGGTGCGCGCACCAGCACGGCCGTGATGGCGGCTTCGTGGCTGTCCAGCCCGCTGGGGTGCTTGCCAAACAGCGTTTGCGCCAGCGCGTTGATGCCCACCAGTTCGCCGCGCAGCGGCACGGCGTTCAGGTAGGCCTCCAGCACCTGCGCCTTGGACCACTGCCGTTCCAGCAGCGTGGCGGTGTAGGCCTGGCCCAGCTTCTGCGGCAGGCTGCGGCCCTGCGCCGGACGGGCCAGGCCTTGGTCCAACAGGCCGGCCAGTTGCATCGTTAGCGTTGACGCGCCCCGCGTGCGGGTGTTCAGCGTGTTGGCCCAGGCGCTTTTCGCCACCGCCTGCCAGTCCACGCCGCTGTGCTGCCAAAAACGCTGGTCTTCGCTGAGCACGATGGCATTGACCAACGCAGGCGACAAGTCGTGCAGCGGCACCCACGCCAGGCGGCGCACGGTGGTGTCGACACGCAGCGTCTGGATGGGCGTGCCGTCGCGGTCTTGCAGAGTGATGTCGCTGGGCCGGTGCGCGTCGCGCACGTCGGCAAATGTGGGGACGGGTGCCGAGGCCACGGTGCTGCAGCCGGCCATGCCGAAGATCGCGAGCAGCACGCGGGCTTCGCGCCGCGAAGCCGCCCAGCCGCCGCGGGCGGCCACCGCTTTCATGGCGCCACTTCCAACACCGCATTGGGTGCTTCGCCAAAGCTCTCGGGCGCGTACATCGCTTCCACCCGCGTGGGCGGCAGGCCGAAGCGGCCGGGGTTGTTCAGCCGCACGGTGTATTCCAGCACCTGCATGCCGCGCGGCAGGTAGCCCCAGGTGGTGCGGAAGGCTTCAAAACTGCGTTCTTCGTGGGCCGTCCACGCGTTGCCTTCGCGGCGCTCGGTGCTGGTGGCCAGGGCCGAGTCACGGCCCAGGCCGCTGCCCAGGATGGTGGCCCCAGCCGGCACCGGGTCGTTGACCACCACCCAGCTCATGTCGGCCTGCGCGTCCACCTCCAGGCGCACACGCATCACGTCGCCGCGGCTCCAGCGGCCCTTCACCTTCTGCTCCACCGCGGTGACGCTGCGCTGCACGCGGTAGCCGGCTTCCAGCGGTGCCTTCAGCGCGACGGCGGCCAGGCCCTGCACAGCAAGCCATGGCTTGCCGCCGCCCTGCTGCTGCACCACCAGGTTGCCGGCGGCTGCAGGCCAGGGCAACAACAGGCGGCCGCCTTCGGGGTTGGCTTGCCAGTCGATGGCCTGAGGCGCCGCAGTGGGCGCGGACGGGCTGCCGATGCCCGCCACTGTGCGGCCGGTGACCTTGGTGCTTTCAAATGCGGCCGAAAACTTGTTCAGCGCCAGCACACCCCAAAGGTTGGCGGTGGTGGTCAACCAGGCGCCGCCCTTTTGCCGCGCCAGTGCGCCCACCACCAGGCGCGGCAGGTCTCCGCGCCAGGCAGGGTCGTCCAGCACCGCCAGCACCAGGCGCGAAGCGTTGGCGTCGGGGCTGTCCATCAGCCACCACCAGAAGTCGTCAGCCTCGGTGCTGAAGCGCAGCGTGGTGCCGGCAAAGGCCAGCCGGGCGCGAAGAATTTGCTGGGCCTGCGCCAGGCGTTCGCTGCGCTGGGGCACGGTGTCCAGGCGCTTCAGGATCTGTAGCCAGTCCAGCAGCGCGGCGGTGGGCCACTGCTGCGGCGCGATGCTGATGCTGCCCAGCATGCGTGGGTGCGCGCGGCCGTGGCGGGACAGCGCTTCGATGGCCGAGAGCTTGCGCACGTCCAGGTCTTGCCGGGGCGACCAGGCGCGGCGTTCCAGCCGGCCTTCAACAAAAGCCGCCAACCCTTGCAGCATGGCTTCGCGCGCGGCTGGGGGCACTTCCACGCCGGCCTCGTGGGCGGCAGCCAGCACGTAGGCGGTGAGCCGGTCGCTGCCGCGCGGGCCGTCTTCAGCGCGCGGCGGGTAGAAGTTGGCCAGGCCGTCGGCGTCGAGGTAGGTGGGCAGGCTGTTGGCCACCGACGCCCATTGCGCCGCGTCTTGCAGGCCCAGGGCCTTGCTGGTGCGCTGTTCCAGGCAGTTGTAGGGGTAGGTTTCGAAGAAGCGGCGCAGACCGGGCAGCGCGCCGCTCAAGCGCGGCTGCACCGCCACCACCACGCCACCGGCCTTGGCGCCCTGGGCTGGCAAGGCGTCGGGCGGCGCGGCCACGGCAAGGTTGAATGGGCCGTCCAGCTGCTGCAGCGTGGCCTGCAGCACGCGCAGGGGCACGGCTTCCTTCACCAGTTGCAGCACTTTCAGGCGGTCGCGGGCTGGGGACTTTGCCGCCGCGCCCGGGCCTGAAGCCGAGCCACCGGGGCCGCCCACTTCGTCCACCGCGGCTTCCCAGGCAATGCTGAAGGCCCGCTCGGGCACCACGAGCGGCCAGCTCACTTCGCGCGCCGCGCCCGCCGGCAATTGCAGCTCTTGCGGCGGCAGCGCCCAGGGGCTGCGGTCGATGGCCGCCCCGGGGCCGCTGTTCACCGTTCCGGCCAGCGTGGCGCGGACGGTCATGTTGCGGCTGGTGGTGTTGCGCAGCGTCAGCAGCGCCTGCACCTCGTCGCCTTCGCGCACCAGCGGTGGCAGGCCAGACAGCACCTGCAGATCTTGCGTGACGCGGATGCTGGCGCTGCCGGTGCCGAAGGTCTGCGGGCCGTCGCCCAGCTCGCCGTCGGCCACGGCCACGAGCCTGAAGCTGGTGAGCGAGTCGTTCAGCGGCACTTCCACCGTGGCCTTGCCGTTGGCGTCCAGCAGCACCGTGGCCCGCCACAGCAGCAAGGTGTCGAACAGTTCACGTGCGCCCCCGCGGCCACCGCCACCACCGGCGGCCACAGCCTTGCGGCCATAGTGGCGGCGGCCCACGATTTCACCCTGCGCGGTGCTGGTTTCCACACCCCAGGCGCGCGCTTGCAGCATGGCGTTCAGCAAGTCCCACGACGCGTTGCCGCGCAGCGCCAGCAAGCCCTCGTCCACGGCGGCAAAGGCCACCTGCGCGCCCGCTGCAGGCCGGCCTTGGTGCGTGACGCTGATGCGCACCGTAGCCTTCTGGCGGATGGTGTACTGCGGCTGGTCGGGCGTGACCTGCACCCGAAGTTCGTGGGCAGCCAGGCCCACCTTCAACGCCGCCACGCCCAGCTTGAAGTCCGGCTTGGACAGGTCCACCATCGCCGTGGGCGCCTGGTATTCGCGGCCTTCAACCCAGAAGCCGCGCGCCCAGTTCAGCGGTTCTTTCCAGCCCCAGCTGAAGAACGACTGCCAGGGCACGTGGCGAATGCGGCCGCGCACCACCAGCACGCTGACGTAGACGTTGGGGCCCCAGGTCTTGCCGATTTGCAGTTCGATGGTGGGGTCGTTGCCGCGCAGCGTGACCACTCGGGTGTCGATGACGCCTTCGCGTTCTACCGCCACCAGTGCCGTGGCTTCACGAAACGGCATGCGCACCTGCAGGCGCGCGGTTTCGCCGGGTTCGTAGCGCTTCTTCTCGGGCAGCACGTCGATGCGATCGTCGTTGTCCTGCGCAAACCACAGCTCACCCTGCTGCGTCACCCACACCGAGGTGGCTGCACTGGCCACCCGGCCCGCGCCGTCACGGGCGCTGGCGATCAGTTCCACCTGTCCGGCGCTGGAAAGCTTCGCGTCGCAGGCCAGCAGGCCCTGCGCGTCAGTCTTGCCGCTGCACAGCACGCCAAGGTCCTGCAGTTCGGTGCGGTTGTCATAGGCGTAGAAGCCGCCCACCATGCGCTTGCGGGTGCTGGTGGTCTGCACCAGCCGGCCGCGAACTTCCACGCGTTGACCCTTGATGGCGCGGCCCGCAGTGTCCAGCGCCAGGGCGGTGAAGCGCGCCTGCCCGCGGGCGCTGGCCCAGGACGTGGACCGCAGGCCCACCACCACGGCGCTGGGCCACAGCGGCACGGTGGTGGCCGCGGTCTGCGTTTCGCCGTTGGGGTCGTTGAAGCTCACCTCGGCCAGCAGTTCGCTGGGCTGCGTCAGGGCCGGCAGCCCGGCCAGTGCCCAGCGCGCGGCGCCGTTGTTGTCGGTGACCAGCGGCTGCTTGTCGGCCACCAGCACGCCGGGGCGAGGCGTGGTGCCGGCGCCATCGTCTTCGGCCCGTGCCTGCACGTCGGGGCCGGCTTCACGCGGTGGCTCGAAGCTGAAGTCTTCATAACCCGCCCAGACGGGCACGCGCGGGCGCAGCAGCGCTGTGCCGCGCAACGGCGCCTGCGCCACCGCGCCGCCTGACAGGTAAGCCAGCTGCACGCCCAGGCTCAGGTCCTTCGGGGCCACGGGGGCTTCCTTGGGCGGCACCACGCGGGCGTCCAGCAGCGGCACGCGGAACTCTTCGACGCGGAAGTCGCCGCTGTCCCATTCGCGCAGGCCCTTGCCGTCGGCACCACGGTGTTGCAGCACCACGCGGTAACGCCCCAGCTTGGCGGCGGGCGGGATGTTCCAGGTTGCGGCAGCGCTGCGCACACCCGCCCAGGCCAGGGGTTGGCTGAATTCCTGGCCGCTGCCTTCGTGCACCAGCTTCATGGTCTGCGGCAGTTCCTTGGCCTGCAGCGGCGCCAGGCCCTGCAGGGTTTCCTGGCGAATAAAGTGCTTCATCGACACCGTTTCGCCGGCGCGCAGCAGCGTGCGGTCGAACACGGTGTGCGCGCGCAGGTCGGCGCCGCTGCCGGCTTCACCCGCGCCGCCCGGTGAAGCCGTGGGGTGGTTGAAGCGCCAGGGCTCGATGCCGCGCTGCCAGCTGCTGAAAACGAAAGTGGTGTCGGCGGGCGCGCCGGCGGCGGCGCGGGCGTCCGCCTTGCTGGCCGTGACGAACAAGCCTTCGTCGGCTGTGCACGGCTGCGTGTCCAGCAGCAGCGGCCGGGCGATGCGGGCCAGGCCCTGGGCGTCGGTGGTGCCGGTCCACAAGGCCTTGCCCTGGCAGTTGTGCACCACCACCTCGGCACCCGCCACGGGAGTGCCACGGTCCAGCGTGGTCACCCAGGCCAGATTGTTTTCGCGGCCGTGCTTGAAGTGCAGGCCCAGGTTGGTGACCAGCACGCCAGTGCGAACGTACAGCGGCGCAGGCTTGTCCAGCAGCGCCGCGCCCAGGCGGGCCGATTCGATTTCCACCACGTGGTAGCCCGGCTGCTCCAGCGGAATGCCCACCACCTCGAACGGGCGCGGGTCGCCGCCTTGCAACTGGGGCAGGTCCAGCCGCCGCGCTGAAGCATCGGCTTTCAGCAGCGACACCTCGCGCGTGGCCAGCGTGCGGTCCACGGTGCGGCGCACGGTGCGCCCGCGGCTGCCTTGTTCGGTGACGGTCTCGGTCCACTGGGCGGGCGGCAAACCAGCCTCGCGCGCGGTGACTTCGGACTCGTGAAAGCGCCGCACCTTGCCCAACCAGGCCAGCATGTCGGCCGCCGACTGCACGCGTTTGATGCGCACCTGCCCGCCGCTGGAACCCGGCCGCAGATCACCCTGCACGTGGCGCAAGGTCACCGGCAGCAGGGCTTCGGCATGGCGTTCGATGATGCCGAAGGGCGCGGTGGCAAAGCGCGCCAGCGGCGGCGCGCCGCCCGTGGCCACCTGCAGCGGAAAGGCGCTGGCGTTGGCCAAGGGCCGGCCCGACGCGTCTTTCATCTCGCGAGGCAGTTCGATGCTGAAGCGCGCGTTCTCGGGCAAGGGCGTGGCAAAGCGCAGCGAAGTCGTCTCGGTGTTCTTGTCGTCCTTGTCGAACAGGGGCGCCAGAGCAGCGCCCTGCGCCGGCTTCAGGCGCACCTGCTGCGCCAGCGCGCGCGGCACCGGTTCTGAAAAGCTGAGCGTCAGCGGTCGTATCGGCAGGCACGGCGCGTTGGCACGCTCGCGTTCGCAGCTGAAGTCGGCCGTGAAAGCCTTGCGCACGCGAAAGTCAAAACGCTGCGGCGCGCTGGTCAGCACCTGGGGGTTGGCTTGCGCGGCAATGCCGGCACCCCACACCAGCCGCATCGGCGTGTCGCCGGGCAGCGGGCGCTGGCAAGCCAGCACCAGCACCCGCGAGGCTTGCTTTTCCAGATTCAGGTTCTTCACCAGTTCGTCGCGCGCCGCGCCCTTCAGCACGCGCACGGGCACCCGTTCGCCGATGCCTTCCACCTCACACCCCGCATGGCGGGCCACGCTGTCTTCGACAGCGGGCCCCGTCAGTTGCAACACGAAGTGCTGTTCTTCTTCGATGCTGGCGCCCTCACCCGGCCGCACACGCATCACGGCGGGGCCGCCGGTGTTGAACTGGAATTCGGTACGGCCCAGAACCGTGGTGCCGCCTGCCGTTGCCGAGGCCGCCTGTGCTGCCACCTGCGGCTTCCAATCGGCCCGCAGCTTCACCGTGCAGCGGATGCCGGGCGGCAAGGCCTCGCGGAAGTCATACATCCAGCTGCGGCCGTCGGCCCAGCGCCCGGTGCCGGGCACGGTGGCGCTCTGGCAGGTGACGGTGGCCGGGTCGGGCTGCCGCAGGTCACCCAGGGGCACCACGGCCTGGTCAAAACGCAGCACCACTTGGCGGGCCTGCGCCACCTCACCTTGTGGCGACAGGCTGCTGACCTGCACCGCCAGCGCCAACTGCGCCCACGAAACCAGCAGGGCCGTGACGACAAGCACACGACGGGCGCAACAGGCAAACATCGGCGGTTTTGCGTATGGGGTTGGGGGCCCTGGCAGTCTAGCCCGGACCGTGCTGCACATCGAGGCTTGAGCAGCACAGTCGCAAAGCGGCGGTTCGTGTGCCTGCATGGCACAGGGCCCCGGCGCACTGCAGCTGATACCAATCGTTTCCAAGACTGCACAGCAGCAGAACCTCGGGATGGCAGGCCCCTTCGGCCCCGTTACCATGCCAGCGAATTCCACACCGCACCTTGAACCGCTGGCGCCGAAACCCCGGCCAGCCCCGACACCGCACATGGACGACCTGGACCGCACCCTGATTGCCCTGCTGCGCAAAGATGCCCGCACGCCCATCGCAACGCTGGCCGCGAAGCTGATGGTGTCGCGCGGCACGGTCAGCAACCGGCTGCGCAAGCTGGAAGACGAGCAGGTGATCGTGGGCTACAGCCTGCGCCTGCGCCCCGACGCAGAACCCAACCAGATTCGCGCCTGGATGGGCGTGCGCGTGGAAGGCAACCAGACGCGGGCCGTCATCGCCAGTCTGCTGGGCGAACCCGGTGTGGAAGCCCTGCACGACACCAACGGCCGCTGGGACCTGCTGGCCGAGATTCGCGCGCAGAACATGCCCGAGCTGTCGCAGGTGCTGGAAAGGGTGCGGCTGGTCAAAGGCATCGCCACCACCGAGACCAGCATTCTTCTGGCCACCTATCGCTGATGCCCACCAGGCCCCCCGCTTCCAAAAGAGAACACCACACCCCATGAGCATCGCCCCCAGCTCACACCTGCCGGTGCTGGACGCCGCCGCCACCGAGGCCGCGCTGCCCTTTGCCACACTGATACCGGCGCTGCGCGAGCTGTTCGAGGCGGGTTGCGTGGTGCCGCAGCGCCACAGCCACACGCTGGCCCATGGTGACGGCCCGCCGCTGACTTCGCTGCTGATGCCGGCCTGGCAGCCTGGCGGTTACTACGCCGTGAAGATCGTCAACATCGCGCCCGGCAACGCCGCCCGGGGCCTGCCCGGCCTGCATGCCAGCGTGTTGCTGCACGACGCCATCTCAGGCGTGCCTCTGCTGATGCTCGACGGCAACCAGGTCACCGCGCGCCGCACCGCCGCCGCCTCGGCACTGGCGGCTTCGTACCTGGCACGCAAGAACGCCAACCACCTGCTGGTGCTGGGTGCCGGCCGTGTGGCTGCACTGTTGCCCGACGCTTACCGGCAGGTGCGGCCGATCACGCGCGTATCGGTCTGGGCGCGCAAGTTCAAGGCGGCGCAGGCCCTGGCCACCAGCCTGTCACAACAGGGCTTCAACGCGCTGCCGGTGGAAGACCTGGGCGCCGCAGTGGCTTCGGCCGACGTGGTGAGTTGCGCCACGCTGTCCAGCGCGCCGCTGGTGCAGGGGCGCTGGCTGCAACCCGGGTCGCACCTGGACCTGATTGGCGGCTTCACGCCCGGCATGCGCGAGGCCGACGACGAGTGCTTCATCGACGCGTCGCTGTTCGTGGACACCGAAGAAGCACTGGCCAAGAGCGGCGACCTGCTGGCCCCGCTGCAGCGCGGCCTGTTCACCGTGGCCGATGTGCGGGCGCAATTGCAGGACCTGTGCCGGGGCACGCACCCGGGGCGCACGCTGCAGACCGAACGCACGGTGTTCAAGTCGGTGGGCACGGCGCTGGAAGACCTGGCCGCCGCCATGCTGGCCATGTCGGCGGTGAAGTGAAGTTCTGAAAACAGGGGCCACACGCGCATGAACCACGAGTCTGCCTTTGTCTCGGCCCCGGTGGCCCAACTGCGCGCCGACCTGGCGCTGGCCCTGCGCGCTGCCGCGCACCATGGGCTAGATGAGGGCGTGTGCAACCATTTCAGTGTGCAGCTGCCCGACGATTCGGGCCGCTTCCTGCTGAACCCGCGCGGCCTGCTGAGGCAGGAGGTGCAGGCCGATGATGTGGTGCTGGTGGACACCCAGGGCCGGCGTTTGGCCGGGCGCCACGGCGTCGAGCCCACCGCCATGTTCATCCATGCCGCCATTCACCGCATCTGCGGCCAGGCGTGCGTGCTGCACACCCACATGCCCCACGCCACGGCGCTGACGCTGACCCCCGAACGCGCGCTGGACCCCACGCTGTCGCAGACGGCCATGCGCTTCGTGGGCCGCGTCGCTGTGGACGCGCAGTACAACGGCCTGGCGCTGGACGAAGCCGAGGGTGAACGCATTGCGACGGCGCTGAAAGGGACCGACGTGGGCTTTCTGGCCAACCACGGCGTGGTGGTGTGCGGCGCGCGGCTGGACCACGCCTACGACGACCTGTACTACCTGGAACGCGCCTGCCAGCTGCAGTGGCTGGCGCAGGCCACCGGCCGGCCGCTGCTGCCGGTGCCACAGGCTCTGGCGCAGACGGTGGCAGGGCAGATACAGGGCGAACGGCTGCAATCAGAGCTGTTCTTCGAAGCGCTGCGCCGCACCGTCTAGGGCAGCGCCCACCGGCCGCGCGGGCGGGCCGTCAACCCAGCGTCATCAGGCTGGCATTGCCGCCCGCGGCAGCGGTGTTGATGCTCAACGACCGTTCCAGCACCAGCCGCGCCAACGGGTCGCCGCAAGCTGTTACCGGCCCCTCGCCCCACAGCGCCACGCCCACGATGGGGCCAGGGCGCCGGGCCAGTTCTTGCTGCAACGGCTGCAGGCCCTCAGCGGGCCCGCTGTAGAGCACGGCGTCGAAGTGCACGGCGCTGGCACGCCAGTCCCGCGCCAGCGTCACGCGGTCGCGCACGTCGGCGTCCAGCCGCTCCCACAAGCTGCGCGCCTGGGCCGGCCAGATGGCGCGGCTGCCCACGGCCAGCACGGCGGCCAGTTGCAGCAGGCGCGGGGTGTCGCCCTGCAGCGAGGCAGCGGCTTCGTCAGCCGCCCCATGGGCCGCATCGGGTGCCGAGGTCAGGCACAACACGGCAGCGCGCGGCTGCACGGCGTAAAGGTTGGCTTCGCCCGTCGGCCCCGGCAACTGCCGCCACGCGGTGCAGGGTGACAGCGCGGCCCCCTCGGTGCAGAACTGTTCAACGCCCGTGAGCCCTTGCGCTGCGGCCCACCGCTGCAAAGCCTGCAGCGCCAGCGCGCTGCCCCCTTCCGCGGGCTGCAGCAGGCCGCCGCGCAACGGCGCATCGGCCAAAGGGCCCGCGGCTTCCACCGCCGCACGGGCGGCCCCTGCAGGAGCCCGGGCCAGCAGACGCAGCAGGTACAACGGCCCGCCCGCCTTGGGGCCGGTGCCCGACAGGCCTTCACCACCAAAGGGCTGCACACCCACCACGGCGCCGACCACATTGCGGTTCACGTAGACGTTGCCGGCATGCACCGTGTTCACCACCTGCGCCACGGTTTCGTCGATGCGCGTGTGCACACCGCAGGTCAGGCCGTAGCCGGTGCCGTTGATGGCCTGCAGCAGCTGGGGCAGCTCATTGCGCTCAAAGCGCAGCAGGTGCAGCACGGGGCCGAACACCTCGCGCTCCAGTTCAGCCAGGCTGTGGATCTCGATCAGCGTGGGGGCGACGAAATGGCCACCGTCCTCGGCTGCCGTAGCGGAGCCGGCTGCCGATGGTGCTTGCCACACCCGGCGGCCCGCAGCCCGCATCTTCGCGATGTGCGCTTCAATGCCGGCCCGCGCCTCGGCGTCGATGACGGGGCCCACGTCCACGGCCAGGCTGCGCGGGTCGCCCATCTGCAGTTCGGCCATCGCGCCCTGCAGCATGTCCACCACACGGTCTGCGGCCTCGCTTTGCACGCACAGCACGCGCAGCGCCGAACAGCGCTGGCCAGCGCTGTCGAAGGCCGAATTCACGGCGTCTTGCACCACCTGCTCGGTCAGCGCTGAAGAGTCCACCACCATCGCGTTCTGGCCACCCGTCTCGGCCACCAGCGGCACGGGCTGGCCGTCGGCATTCAAGCGGTCTGCCAGGCTGCGTTGCAGCAACCGGGCCACGCTGGTGCTGCCCGTGAACAGCACGCCCTGCACCACGGCGCTGGCCACCAGCGCAGCGCCCACGGTTTCGCCGCGCCCAGGCAGCAGCTGAAGGGCCGCACGCGGCACGCCGCTTTCGTGCAAGGCCTGAACCGCCAACGCGGCCACCAGCGGTGTCTGTTCGGCCGGTTTGGCCAGCACCACGTTGCCCGCTGCCAGCGCGGCCGCCACCTGCCCGGTGAAGATGGCGAGCGGAAAGTTCCACGGGCTGATGCACACCACCGGGCCCAGCGGGCGGTGGGTGCTGTTGCTGAAGCTGCGCCGCACCAGGGCCGCGTAATAGCGCAGGAAGTCCACCGCCTCGCGCACTTCGGCCTGGGCGTTGGCAAAGGTCTTGCCGGCTTCGCGCACCAGCAGTGCACACAGTTCGGGGGTCAGGTCCTGCAGCCGCTGGGCGGCGGCTTCCAGGCACCTGGCGCGATGATCGGGCGGCGTGGCGGCCCAGGTGGCGGCTGCGGCCTGGGCCGCCAGCAAGGCCTGTTGAACGTCCTGCAATGTGGCCTCTTGCACCGTGCCCACGGCGTCATGGGGGTCGGCCGGGTTCAGCACCGGTTGCCGTGTAACTGCAGGCACTTCTGCAGCCAGCAGCGGTGCTGCATGCACCGGCCTGCCTGCAGCGTTTTGCAGCACCTGGCCCAGCGCGGCCAATTGCGGTTCGCTGGCCAGGTCCATGCCGGCGGAATTGACCCGGCTGGCACCAAACAGTTCAGTCGGCAGCGCGATTGCCGCATGCGGTGCGCCGAGCAAGCCTTCGGCTGCGGCCATGGCCTGAACCGTCAGCACCGGGTCTTGCACCAACTGTTCCAGCGGCAGGCTCTCGTCCGCTATGCGGTTCACAAAACTGCTGTTGGCGCCGTTTTCCAGCAAGCGGCGCACCAGATAGGCCAGCAGCGTGTCGTGGCTGCCCACGGGGGCATAGATGCGGCAAGGTCGGCCCAGCCGGCCGTCGGCCACGGGGCCCACCACCTGTTCATACAGCGGCTCGCCCATGCCGTGCAGGCACTGGAATTCGTACTGCCCAGCGCAGTAATTGGCGCCGGCCAGCGTGTGGATGGCCGCCAGCGTGTGCGCGTTGTGCGTGGCGAATTGCGGGTACACCGCGTCGGGCGCGGCCAGCAAAGCGCGTGCGCAGGCGATGTAGGCCACGTCGGTGTAGGCTTTGCGCGTGTACACGGGGTAGCCGGCCTGGCCGTCCAATTGCGCGCGCTTGATCTCGCTGTCCCAGTACGCGCCTTTCACCAGGCGCACCATGAGCCGGCGTTGCGAGCGCCGCGCCAGGTCCACCAGAAAGTCCACCACGGCCGGGCAGCGTTTGGAATACGCCTGGATGACAAAACCCACACCGTTCCAGCCAGCCGCCACCGGTGACGTGCACAGCGCTTCCAGCAGTTCCAGTGACAGCTCCAGCCGGTCAGATTCCTCGGCGTCGATATTCAGGCCGATGTCGTGTTGGCGCGCCAGCTTCACCAGGCCGGTCAGGCGCGGCAGCAGTTGGGTCATCACGCGGCCCACTTGCGCGCGGCTGTAGCGCGGGTGCAGCGCCGACAGCTTGATCGAGATACCCGGCCCTTCGTAGATGCCCCGCCCCGCCGCCGCGCGGCCAATGGCGTGGATGGCGTCTTCATAAGCCCGCAAGTAGCGCTGCGCGTCGCGTTCCGTCAGCGCGGCTTCGCCCAGCATGTCGTAGGAATAACGAAAGCCCTGCGCTTCACGCAGCGCTGCGTTGTGCAGCGCTTCTTCAATGTGCTGGCCGGTGACGAACTGCTCGCCCATCATGCGCATGGCCATGTCCACGCCCTTGCGCACCATGGGTTCACCGCCGCGGCTCACAATGCGGCGCAACGCAGCGCTCAAGCCCGTGTCGCTGTGCGTGGCCACCAGCCGACCGGTGAGCAGCAAACCCCAGGTGGCGGCGTTGACGAACAGCGACGGGCTCTGCCCCAGGTGCTGCTGCCAGTTGCCCTGGCCGATCTTGTCGCGGATGAGCGCGTCGCGTGTGGCCGCGTCGGGAATGCGCAGCAGCGCCTCGGCCAGGCACATCAGCGCCACGCCTTCGTGCGACGACAGTGCAAATTCCTGCAGCAGGCCTTGCACCAGGCCGGCACGGCCGCTGTCCAGCGCCCTTTCTCGCACGCTGCGCGACAGGCGCAGCGCCAGCGCCTGCGCCTGCTGCGACTGCGCATCGGACATGCGCGCCTTTTCCAGCAAGCCCGGCAGCAACTCGGGTTCGGGCTGGCGCGTGGCCGCCGTCACGGCCTTGCGCAGCGGGCTGACGGACAGGGGGGGCGTGATGCAGGCGGTGTTCATGGCGGGCCTTGAAGTCTTGAGCCGGGGGCTGGTGGCCGGGCTGGGCGCGGCCACCTTGCCGCAGTGTGCGCCGCGCCGTGCCGCATGTTCTGCGCTTTTCACGCTGCCAGGAAACCCGAAACAGAGACAAGTTCAGCGGCGAAAACCGTCGGCCGCACGAAACCATCCACAGCGGCACTGGGGCAAACGGCCCAGACCGGCCTGCGGCGCGCAAGCGCGCAGGTGTGAAGCGCTGGTGCTGGGGCAACCCTATCACCGCAGCGGGTTTCCGGCATCCAGGCGCAACTGTCGGTACCGCACCGCCGGCGCGGCGGGCTGCCGCTTTGCGCTGGCATCAGCCCGCTGCGCCGTGACGTCTTGCCGTTGGCGAGGCAGCAGCCGCGCAGGACTGCACGTTCGGGTCCGCTGACTGCGCGCGCCGGGCCTGGGGCCCACCGATCGGGCCCCGGACTTGCAATCAACCCTGGGCAGACGGGCCGCACAAGCCACTGTGGCCCAAACCAAAACTTCACCGAAAGCGCCAAATGACCTTCAACTGCACTGCCACAGCACCTACCGCCAACAACCTGACGAGCAACGGCTCGCGGTCATCAAGTGGCGTGAAAGGCGTGGCGCGTCTGGTTCGCACTGCGGCTGCCGCGGCCTGCATGTCCACGCTGGCCGGCACCGCCGCAGCCACCGCGCTGACCAGCCCTTTGGCCAGCAACGACTGGACGCAGGTGGGGCAGATGGTTGCTGACGGCAACCTGTTCAACGGCAATTGCAACCTTGACCTGTCGGGCGCCTGCACTTACACCAGCAACACCGACTACTGGAGTGCCATGCCCGCGGCCAACCAGATCCTGTTCATCACCGGTGACGGGCAGTACTGGGGGCACGCGTCTTACGGCGCGTTGCGAAGCCTCATCACCGCTGCAGAGGGCGATTTCGCCCCCAACCTGACCTGGATCGACGCCGGCCGCAACGGCGTTTCCGTGGGTGCCATCACCGGCAACGTGCTGTTCCGCAACGGATCCAGCGAAGACCCGTGGGTCACCATGGAAGGCACGCACTGCGCCCACTACAGCAACGCAGCGCCTTGCAACGAGATGCTGTGGGGCGAAGGCGCGTTCAGCTCGTGGACACCGTCGCACGGCAATCTGCAGATGAACCACGGCGGCATTCAGGTGTGGGCGCGGGCAACGCCCCAGCGCGCGGACCCGACGGTCCCCGAGCCCACGGGCCTGGCGCTGGTGGGTGCTGCATTGCTGGGGCTGGTTGCCACGCGCCGCCGCAAGGCCTGACTCAGCGCTCGGCACCCAAATGCCCGGCGGGCCGAAACATGGCGCCACCCGGCCGGCCCATCAGCCTAGACCAGGGCCGGTTGGTGCAGACCTGACTCCGCCAGACTGGGCAACTGGCGGTGCGCCGGGTCGGCCGCGCGCACCGCCATGGCAGCGGCGGGCTGCGCACGCAGCAAACCAAACAGATCCTTGGGGTTGGCAGACCGTGCCGTCAGTTCCACCGCCGTGCCGACACCCAGTGCGGCCGCGGTGTCGGCCAGCCAGTTCAGCGCTGAAAAGTCTTCCAGCGCGAAACCCACCGAGTCAAAAACGGTCACCTGCTGAGCGCTGCTTCGACCGGGCGCCAAGCCTGCCAGCACGCGCCAGAACTCGGTGACGGCAAAGTCGGCCGGCATCTGCTGGGTGTCGCCCTCGATGCGGGTCTGCGGCTCGAATTCCACAAACACGCTGGCGCCAGCCAGCACGGCGGGGTGCAGTTCGGTCTTGCCCGGGCAGTCGCCACCCACGGCGTTGAAGTGCATGCCTGGTTCCATCATGGCGGGCGTGATGATGGTGGCCATGGCCTTGTCGGCGGTGATGGTGGTGACGATGTCAGCACCGCGCACCGCCTCTACCGTGCTGGCGCAGATGCGCACCTGCAAACCCTGGCCCAGCAGGTTGGCCGCCAGCTTGACGCTGGCATCAGCGTCGGTGTCGAAGAGCGTCAGCTCGGTGATGCCCAGCAGGTGGTGAAAGGCCAGCGCCTGGAACTCGCTTTGCGCGCCATTGCCGATGAGCGCCATGCGCCGGCTGTTTCGGCGCGCCAGGTGCCTGGCCGCCAATGCCGACATGGCGGCGGTGCGGATGGCAGTGGTGATGGTCAGTTCTGACAACAGCCGCGGCGCACCGGTGGCCATGTCTGAAAGCACGCCAAAGGCCATCACGGTGGGCAAGCCCAGGCGGGTGTTGCCAGGGTGGCCGTTCACCACCTTGAACGCGAAGCGCTGCGCGTCGGCAATGGGCATCAGCTCCATCACGCCTTCCTTGGAATGGCAGGCCATGCGGGGGCTTTTGTCGAATTCAGGCCAGCGCAGGAAGTCGGCTTCGATGCGCGCCGCGACCTCGGCCAGGCAAGTGGCCAGGCCCTTGCGCCGCACCAGTTCAACCACATCGCTGGCGCTGATGAACGTGGTGGTGGGGTGGGTGTTCTGGTTGGGCATGCAGCAGGCTCCGGATCGGCGTGAACCGAGTGTGCGGGGCCCGCAAGGCAGGCGGAAGGCGGCAGGCTGTTGACGAATCGCCTTGGTTTTGACGAAATGCCATCCGCAGTTGCCGTTTCGCCAAACATGACGCCGAGTGAGCAGCGCCTGCGCGCGCTGCGCAGCGGCATGCGCCAGCGCATGCTGGCTGCCAGCCGTGATGCACCAGGTTTGCTTCGCAGCAGAACAGGAAGCGGCGCTGCGCCAGCGGCGGCTGGCGCTGTGCGCCTGACCCCAGCCGCGGTGCCGGGCTAAAAGGTGCCGGGGAAAGCCCCGCCGTCCATCAGCAGGTTCTGCCCCGTGATGTAGCCGGCGTGCTGGCTGCACAAAAAGGCACAAGCCGCGCCGAATTCCTGCGCCTGGCCGAAGCGGTTGGTGGGGTTGGCCTTGCGGCGTGCGTCCATCACTGCGTCCAGCGTCTTGCCCGCCTTCGCGGCCTGGCCCACCATGGTGCCGCGCAGGCGGTCGGTGTCGAAGGGGCCGGGCAGCAGCGCGTTGATGGTGACGTTGCGGCTGGCCAACTGCGGCTGGCGTGCCAGGCCGGCCACAAAGCCGGTCAGGCCCGAGCGGGCGCCATTGCTCAAGCCCAGGATGTCGATGGGCGCTTTCACGGCAGCGGACGTGATGTTCACGACACGCCCGAAGCCGCGCTCGGCCATGCCGTCCACCACGGCCTTGATCAGTTCGATGGGCGTCAGCATGTTGGCTTCCAGCGCCGCCAGCCAGTGGCTGCGGTCCCAGTTGCGGAAGTCGCCAGGCGGCGGGCCACCAGCGTTGTTGACCAGGATGTCCACCTGCGGGCAGGCCGCGAGCGCGGCGGCGCGGCCGTCGGGCGTGGTGATGTCGCCCACCACCGCCACCACCTGCACGCCCGGATTCAGGGCACGCAATTCGGCGGCCGTGGCCTGCAAGGCTTCAGCGCCGCGCGCGGTGATGACCACGTTCACACCCTCGCCCACCAGCGCCTGCGCGCAACCCTTGCCCAGGCCCTTGCTGGCCGCACACACCAAAGCCCATTTGCCAGTGATTCCCAAGTCCATTGCAAAGCTCCTTGATTCAGAAAGTTGAAAAGTTGCCCAGACAGTGCTGGGCAGCAGGGCTCAACGCCAACGCGCCAGCAGCCCGACGCCCAGCAGCACCAGCGCCGTACCGGCCAGTACCCAGCCGTTCAGCGCCTCGCCCAAAAACAGCATGCCCAGCAGCAGCGTGGACAGCGGCCCCACCATACTGGCCTGTGCGGTGAGCGTGGCACCAATGCGTTCCAGCGCCATCATCACCAGCAGTACCGGGGCAAAGGTGCACAGGCTCGCGTTCAGCAGCGACAGCGTGATGACCTCGGGCGCCACCGCTGCCGCCGACAGCGGGCGCAGCAACAAGAACTGCACGATGCAAAAGCCGCAGGCCACTGTGCTGGCCCAGCCGGTGAGCCGCATCGAACCCATGCGCTGCACCTCGGCAGCGCTGAGCTGCAGGTACACCGCGTAGCTCAACGCGCTGCCCAGCACCAGCGCCGCGCCCAGCGCCACGTGTGCGCCTTCGGCCCGTACCTCCTGGCCAAAGACCAGCAGCACGCCGGCATAGCTGACTGCCAGCGCCACCAGTTGCAGCGGCTGCACGCGCTGCTTGAAGAACAGCACCCCCAGCAGCAGCACCAGCGTCGGGTTCAGGTACAGGATCAGCCGCTCCAGACCGGCGCTGATGTACTGCAGGCCCATGAAGTCCAGAAAACTGGCCAGGTAGTAGCCGCAAAAACCCAGCAGAAGCACCATGCGAAGTTCGCGGCCGGTCAGCGCTGGCTTGCCGCGGCCGGCCCACCAGGCCAGGGCCACGAAAAACGGCAGCGCAAACAGCATGCGGTACATCAGCAGCGTGACCGCGTCGACGCCGTGGCGGTAGGCCAGCTTGATGATGATGGCCTTGCCCGAAAAGGCCACCGCACCCACCAGCGCCAGGGCCAGCCCGGTGCCGATGCCAGGCCGGGTGGCAGCCGGCGCGGCCGCCGTCAAAAGCCGGCCGCCTGCCCGTCGCGCCGCGGGTCGCTGGCGGCCGCATAGCCGGTGACGCCCACGTCACCCAGGCCCTCGTCAAGGCGCCAGATGAACTGGCCGGCGCCGTAGTCCTGGTAGCTGTCGGCAAAGGGCTGCACCACGTGGCCCAGGTCGCGCAGGCCCTGCGCGGCGGCCGGGTTGAAGCCGTCTTCGCTGTTCACGATGCCGCCAAAGTAGCGCCAGCGCGGCGCGTCGCAGGCGGCCTGCGGGTGCTGGCGGTAGTCCAGCATGCGCACCAGCGTTTGCATGTGGCCCTGAGGCTGCATGTCACCGCCCATCACGCCGTAGCTCATCACCGGCCTGCCGGCCTTGGTCAGGAAGGCGGGGATGATGGTGTGGAAGGGCCGCTTGCCCGGGCCGACCACGTTGTCGCTGTTCGGGTTCAGGTTGAAGCCGTGGCCGCGGTTCTGCAGGCTGACGCCGTAGCCCGGCACCACCACACCAGAACCGAAGCCCATGTAGTTGCTTTGGATGAAGCTGACCATCATGCCGCTGGCGTCGGCAGCCGACAGGTAGATGGTGCCGCCCTGGGGCTGGTGACCGGGGCCGAAGTCTTGCGCGCGCTTCGGGTCGATCAGCCGCGCGCGGGCCGCAAGGTAGTTGTCGTCCAGCATCTGCGCCACCGTCAGCCGCATGCTGCGCGGCTCGGCCACGTGGGCATACACGTCGGCAAACGCCAGCTTCATCGCTTCGATCTGCAGGTGCTGGCTGGCCACGCCGTCCACCGGCAACGAGGCGATGTCGAACTTTTCCAGAATGCCCAATGCAATGAGAGCCGCGATGCCCTGGCCGTTGGGCGGAATCTCGTGCAGCGTGTAGCCGCGGTAGTCGCGCGAGATGGGTTGCACCCATTCCGGCTGGTAGGCGGCCATGTCGGCTGCCGTCAGCGCGCCGCCGTGGGCCTTGGCGTGGGCTGCGATGGCGGCGGCCACTTCACCGCGGTAGAAAGCTTCGCCCTTGGTCTGCGCAATCAGCCGCAGCGTGCGCGCGGCTTCAGCAAAGGCAAAACGCTCGCCCACCTGCGGCGCGCGGCCCTGCGGCATGAAGGCCTGCCGGAAGCCCGGCTGCGACGTGATCTCTTCCAGGCTGGCGGCGTTGGTCCACTTCTGCTGGATGATGACGGGCACTGCGTAACCGCGCTCGGCGGTGTCGATGGCCGGGGCCATCAGGTCGGCAAAGGGCAACTTGCCAAAGCGGCTGTGCATGGCCATCCAGCCGGCCACGGCACCGGGCACGGTGACGCTGTCCCAGCCGCGCTTGGGCGGCGTCAGCGCGTCGGGGCCGTACTTGTCGCGAAAGTATTGCGGCGTCCAGGCCTGCGGCGCACAGCCGCTGGCGTTCAGGCCGTGCAGTTGCTGGCCGTCCCACACGATGCAAAAGGCGTCGGAGCCCAGGCCGTTGCTGCACGGCTCAGCCACCATCATCACCGCGGCGGTGGCGATGGCGGCGTCAACGGCGTTGCCGCCCTGCTGCAGCATGCGCAAGCCGGCCTGCGCGGCCAGCGGGTGCGAGGTGCTGACCACATTGCGGGCAAACACGGGGCTGCGCTGGCTGGCGTAGCCGGTGGTCCAGTCAAAACGGTGCGGAGTGGTCATGGTGGCTGCGCTGTTGGAAGTGGAAGATGGGCCAGCCGCCATTGTGCCGGCGGCCGCAGGCTGAAAACGTCACCTGCGCTACAGCGGCGGGCCCGTGGTGCCGTCGTCGCGGTCGGCCACATAGCGGCGCAGCACCGGTGGTGCGGTGCCGGTGTGAAAGGCCATGCGCTGCTCGCGCAAGCCGGCGTCAAAGGCGGTGAAGCGTTCCAGCCGTCGCTGGTGTTCAAGCCAGTTCTCGTCGACAAAATACTCCACGTAGCGGCCCGGCACCGCCACGTCGCGGAACAAGCCCCAGCTGAGCGCGCCCTGGCGCAGGCGCGCGCGCCGCGTGCGCTGCATCACGTCGGCAAAGGCTGCTGCGCGTTCGGGGTCGATCTGGTATTCCAGCGTCACCATTACCGGGCCGGCGTCGGGGTGCACGGCCTGTGCGGGCTCGGGCGCCACCACGCCCGAGATGGCCGGCGTGAAGTCGGGCTCGGCGCCGCCTTCCACGCTGAGCCTGCGCGTGAAGAACAGCAACGCGACGCCAGTGAACGCAGCCGCCAGCACAGCCGTGCGAACACTGCTCATGGCCGCCACCTGACCCCACAGCACCGAGCCCGCAGCGGCGCCGCCCATCAACGACATCTGGTAGATCGACATGCCGCGCGCACGCACCCAGTCGGGCAGCACCACCTGCGCTGCAACGGACAGCGAATTGGCCACCGAGATCCAGGCCATGCCCATCAGCACCATGGCCGGCAGCGCCACCCACAGCTCGGGCACCAGCACGATCAGCGACGTGAGCGCAGCGTGCAGCAGCGTGCCGGCCACCACAAACTGGTCGCGGTTGAAACGCGTGCGCAGCCAGGGAAAGTACAACGCGGCGACGATGGCGCCCACGCCCACGCAGCTGAGCATGACGGTGAAGGTGGCCGCGCCGCCACCATGCAGGCCGCGCGCCACGAGCGGCAGCAGCGACATGAGCCCGGTGGTCTGCAGGAAGAACAGGAAGATGCGCAGCAGCACCACGCGCAGCCGGGGTGCCTGCACGGCGTAGTTCAGGCCCACGCGCATGGCTCCCAGAAAACGTTCGCCCGGCAGCGCACTGACCCGCGGCTCGCTGCGCCAGCGCAGGATCA
>JAYSXE010000261.1:0-43148 GCA_043717565.1 Burkholderiales bacterium
GCAGCAGTCTTCACCGACGGCCTGCTGACTTCGCTGACTGCAAGCGATATTGCAGCAGCCACGACCGGCGACGATGTCATCACGCTGGGCGACGGCAACAACTTCGTCATCGGCGGTGGCGGCAGTGACAGCGTCACCACCGGCAGCGGCGACGATCTCGTGCTGGGCGATAGCGGCGCGATCGTGTGGAACGCCGCTGGCGTGCTGCGCAGTGTGGATTCTGATGGCGCCGATGTCGGGGGCTCCGACACAGTCACCCTCGGCGAAGGCAACAACGTCGCCATCGCCGGCCAGGACGCAGACCGCGTGACTGCCGGTTCTGGTGACGACCTCGTCATCGGCGACCAGGGAAACGCCAGCTGGGACAACGGTCAGCTCTCGCATGTCGAAACGAGGCAGATCGGCGATGGCGGCGACGACAGTGTCGATGCAGGCTCCGGCCGCAACAGCGTGCTGGGCGGTTTTGGTGCTGACCGTCTTGTCAGTGGCGGCGGCGATGACCTGGTCTTCGGCGACAACGGCCGCATGGACTTCACCGCAGGCCGGTTGCGGCAGATGCTAGGCACTGACATCGACACCAGCACGGCTGGTGCAGATTTCATCGACGCCGGGGCGGGCGACAACCGCATCATCGCCGGCCCCGACGCAGATACCGTCATCACTGGCGCAGGCGCAGATCTTGTGCTGGGCGATATGGGTCGCATCGATTTCGGCAGCGACGGCCAACCGGTGTTTCTGATCACCGGCGATCCGTTCCTGGGTGGCGACGACAGGATCTTGTTGGGTGCAGGCGACGACATCGCCGCAGGTGGCGCTGGCGCCGACACGATTCGCGGCGAAGCCGGGCGGGACGTGCTCTTCGGCGACGGCGGCAGGGTCGACATTGCGCAAAGCGGTCAGCGCCTCGACGTGCGCTCCATAGACCTGCGCCAAGGTGGCGACGACACGCTCGACGGTGGCGCGGGCAACGACCTGTTGATCGCCGGTGCCGGCCGCGACACGCTGGTCGGCTCGCTGGCCGAAGACCTGCTGTTTGGCAATGTCGCCGGCGTGCAGATGCTGGACTGGCAGGTCGAGCGCATCGACGCCGACCCCAATGACCTGAGCACGGGAACGTTGTTCCGGGCTTTTGGCAGCGACGACGGAACCATTGGGGAAGAGGCGGTTGCCAGCCAGCCCGGTGAGCGCGCACGCTCGCGCGCCGCAGGCCGCGGGGTTGCGCCCATTGCCGACGCCGCCCGCACGCTCGACGCCAGCGTCTTCGAGCGCCTGTTCACGCTGGGCCACAGCCAGAGGCTCGGCTTTGCCAGTGCCGACAGCGTTGCGGCGGTGAACCCGCAGCCCTATCTGCTGCCCGAGCCACCGCCCCCGGCCGGCTATCCGGAACCGCGCGAACCCGAAGCCGAAACCGAGTCGATGGTGCCGCCGCAGGAGCCTTTTGCCTGGCTGGACGACCTCTCGGCGCCATCGATGACCGGCTGGCCGCTGCTGCGTGTTGCAGGTCCGGCTGAGATGGCCGAGGGCGCTGCCAGCAACTCGGTTTCTGACCGGGAAGTGGCTGCAGGTGCCCTGGGCGCAGGCGCCTTGTTCGCACAACGCTGGGCTGGGCCCAGGACGCTGCTTGACGCTTCTGCGCTGGCCAGGCATGCGCCCGCAGCGGGCCGGGGTCAGAAGCTGGCTTCCGTGGCGCGGCGCTGGTTCGGCGGGCGCAAGGCAACAGAAGATGCTTCTGCTACCGCGGTCGTGGAACAAACCAAGGCCCAGGCGCGCGGCGTGCCCGCAGCCGATACGTCCCAGTGATAAAGTGATTTTCCACCTGATCGCCGCAGCCTATTGGGGCGGTCTGAGCCGAGTTACCGGAGATGTGCACCCATGGATCCAGTCAAGCCCAGTGCGACCAATGAAGTCTCCAGCCTGGATGCCCGCCCGGCTGCCGCACCCAACGTGGTCTGGGACGACTCCAAGATGAGTACGTCCTACGCCAACGTCTGCAACGTCATGGGCACGCGTGAAGAGATCATGTTGCTGTTCGGCGCCAACCAGGCCTGGCAGGGCGGGCAGAAGGAAGTGAAAGTGCTGCTGTCCGAGCGCATCGTGCTCAACCCCTTCGCGGCCAAACGCCTGCTGCTGCTGCTGGGCCAGGGCATCAAGGACTACGAGGCGCGCTTCGGCGAGTTGAAGGTCTGAAGCGGCTGCACGCAGCCGCTGCACCTGGCCACGGCGCACATCGGGCCCTGGGATGAACGCGCGGGCCGACTTCGACACCGCTGCGGGCAAACCGACCCCGACTGCGGCAGCCCACTGGTCGGAAGCAGAAGAGCCTGCGGTCTTTTTCGCTGGCTGGTTGTCGCACCTGTGCGGCACGCTGCCTGTTGGCGCATGTGCGGTGTTTGTGCTGGGCGAGCCCGATGTCGGGCCCTTCGAGCCCGTGGCGCTTTGGCCGACCGCAGTGCCCGTGCTGGCGACGCTCGCCGGCCCCACCGAACGTGTGCTGCAGACGCGGCATGCGGTGCTGGACACGCTGGACGAGCCTTCCTTGCCGGGCGCGCGGGTGGCCGCGCTGCCGGTACTCATCGACGGCCATCTTTGCGGTGCGTTGGCTGTGGCTTGCGTGGCCGACGAACGCCGGTTGCAGGCCCTGCTGCCGCACCTGGCCTGGAGCCTGGCCTGGGTCGAGACCTGGTTTCGCCGCCAGGGACAGGCGCAGACAGTGGCCGGCGAACAGCGCCTGGCATCGGCATTCGACCAGTTGGCTGCCGTGCTGGAGCAGCAGCGATTTGGCGACGCCTGCCGCACGCTGGTCACTGGGCTGGCCACGCAACTGGCTTGCGACCGTGTCAGCCTGGGGGAGCAGCGGCGCGGTGGCGTCAAGCTGCTGGCCGTGTCGCACAGTGCCGATCTGGGCGCGCGCAGCAATCTGTCGCAGGCCGTGGCGCGGGTGATGGAAGAGGCCATCGACCAGAAGGCGCTGGTTCGCTGGCCGCCCATTGAGGGCGACGACGTCATTGTCACGCGTGAACACAAGCAACTGGCGCAAATGCAAGGCAGCGGCAGCCTGCTGACGGTGCCACTGGCTGCGGGCGACAACTTTCGCGTCGCGCTGTGTTTCGAGCGCAGTGCGCAGCAGCCCTTCGCAGCCGCCGAGATTGAGTTCTGCGGCGCCACAGGCGCAGTCGCGGCGCGCCTGCTGGCGCTGCAGCGGCGCGCCGAACGCCCGCTGTGGCGCCGCGCTGGCGAAGCGGCGCAGGAGCAACTGGCCCGGCTGCTGGGCCCACGCCACGTCAAGCGCAAGTTGCTGGCCACCGTGTTGCTGGCGGGCGTGGCCTTTCTGGTGCTGGTGCAGGGCGACTACCGGGTGACAGCGCCGGCCACGCTGGAAGGTGCGGTGCGCCGTGTGGTTGCTGCGCCCTACGACGGCTTCATTGCCACGGCCCAGGTGCGCGCCGGCGACGTCACGCGCGCCCAAGCCGTGTTGGCCACGCTGGACGACCGCGACCTGCGCCTGGAACGCCTGAAGTGGGCCAGCCAGTACGCCCAGTTCCTGCGCCAGCACCAAGAGGCCGTGGCCGGACGCGACCGCGCCCGCGCGCAGGTGGTGCAGGCGCAGTACGAACAGGCCCGGGCCCAGGTGTCGCTGCTCGACGAACAACTGGCACGCACGGCGGTGCGCGCACCTTTTGACGGCATCGTTGTCAAAGGCGACTTGTCGCAGTCGCTGGGCGCGGCTGTGCGGCGCGGCGACGTGCTGTTCGAAATCACGCCGCTGCAGCAGTACCGCGTCATCCTCGAGATCGACGAGCGTGACATTGCTGACGTGGCCGTCGGCCAAAAAGGCCGTCTGGTTCTGGCGTCGCTTTCCAGCGAGCCGGTGGAGTTTGCAGTGTCCAAGCTGACACCGGTCACGACGGCGCGCGAAGGCCGTAACTTCTTCCGCGTCGAGGGCCTGCTGGCGCAGGCCAGCGAGCGGCTGCGGCCGGGCATGGAAGGCGTGGCCAAGATCGAGGTCGAACCGCGCCGGCTGGTCTGGATCTGGACCCACCGCATGCAGGCCTGGGCGCGGTTGTTTGTGTGGAGCCACCTGCCGTGACGCCACCGCGCGGGGGGAAGGGTTGAACGAGTCGCTCTTCAGCGCGCAGTGGTACCGCGTCGCCGGCGTGCGGCCGCGCCTGCGCAGCCACGCGGTCATTCACCGCCACAGCTACCGCGGCCAACTCTGGTACGTGCTGCAAGACCGCGCCAGCGGGCGCTTCCATCGCTTTTCGCCCGGGGCACATCTGGTCATCGGTCTGATGGACGGCGAGCGCACGCTGGCCGACATCTGGCAGGCCGCCGCCACCCGTCTGGGCGACGACGCACCGACGCAGGACGAGGTGATACAGATTCTGGCCACGCTGCACCGCGCCGACGTGCTGCAGACCGATGCGCCGCCTGACCTGGAAGAACTGCACGAACGACACGGCAAGCAGCGTCGCATCAAGCTCAAGCAGTACGTGCTGAACCCGCTGGCGCTGCGCGTGCCGCTGGTCGACCCCGAGCGTTTCCTGGCCGCGCTGCAGCCGCTGGCACGCTGGCTGTTCGGCCGCTGGGGCGCGCTGCTGTGGTTGCTGGTGGTGGGTTACGCAGCGGTGCTGGCCGGCAGCCATTGGCGCGAGCTCAGCGCCAACGTCACTGAACGCGTGCTCTCGGTGGACAACCTGTTGCTGATGGGCCTGGCCTTCCCGCTGGCCAAGCTGGTGCACGAATTTGGGCACGGGCTGGCGGTGAAAGCCCGCGGCGGCGAAGTGCACGAGATGGGCGTGATGCTGTTGGTGCTGATGCCGGTGCCCTACGTCGATGCGTCGGCCTCGTTGGCACTGCGCGACAAGTGGCAGCGCGTGCAAGTGGGCGCTGCCGGCATGCTGGCCGAGCTCTTCCTGGCGTCACTGGCGATGATGGTCTGGGTGGCCGTCGAGCCCGGGCTGGTGCGTGCGCTGGCCTACAACGTGATGGTCATCGCCGGCATCAGCACCGTCATCTTCAACATCAACCCGCTGCTGCGCTTTGACGGCTACTACATGCTGGCCGATGCCATCGAGATCCCGAATCTGGGTCAGCGCGCCAATGCCTATCTGGCCTACCTGGTGCGCAGGCGCGCCTTTGGCGTGCGCAACCTGACGGCGCCGCCCACAGCGCCGGGTGAGCGGCCGTGGTTCGTGGCCTTCTCAATGGCTTCTTTCTTGTATCGGATGGTGGTCATGGCTGCCATTGCGCTGCTGGTGGCCGAGCGCTACTTCTTCTTTGGCGTGCTGCTGGCGGCCTGGGCGCTGTACAGCATGCTGCTGCAGCCTTTGGCGCAGCGCCTGGGCTACCTTTTCGGCTCGCGTGAACTGTACGGAAGGCGCGCCCGCGCACTCACGCTGACGGCCGGCGTGTTGGGCGGCCTTTTGTCGGTGCTGATGTTGTGGCCGGCGCCTTCCTGGACCTTGACCGAGGGCGTGGCCGTGGTGCCCCAGCATGCTCAGGTGCGAGCCGGCAGCGAGGGGTTCGTGAAGCGCGTTGTGGCCCGCCAGAACCAGGCCGTGAGACCGGGCGACGTGCTGCTGCACCTTGAAGACCCCGAACTGCCGGCCCGCGTGCAGGTGCTGCAGGCCGAGCAGCGCGAACAGCTGGCCCGGTATGCCGCCGCCGTCGGCGACCGAGTGCAGCAAAGCCTGGTACGCGAGGAACTGGCTCATGTTGAAGCAAGGCTTGCCAACGCCCGCGCGAAACTGCAGGACTTGGTGGTGCGCAGCCCCGCCGAAGGGCGTTTCGTGATGCCCGACCTGTCTGACGTTCCCGGCCGCTTCGTGCGCCGCGGCGACGTGCTGGCCTATGCGGTGGACCAGTCCCGCCTGGCCATTCAGGTGGTGGTACCGCAGAGCGAAGTCGACCTCGTGCGCCAAGCCACGCGCCGCGTCGAACTGCTTGCCGTCGAACGCCTGGATCAACCGCTGCCGGCTCATGTCAAGCGTGTGGTGCCGGCGGCCACGCAGCAACTGCCCGGCATGGCGCTGGGTGCGCAAGGCGGCGGTACGGTCACGCTGGACCCCGGCGCGGACGGCCAGCGGCCTGGCGAGGCGCGTGCGGCCCATCCAATGTTCGTCTTCGAGTTGGAGCTCGAAGGCCCGCCACGCATGCTGAGCCTGGGCAGCCGCATCTACGTGCGCTTCGAGCGTGAGCCCGAGCCGCTGGCGCAGCAATGGTGGCGTGCCTGGCGCGGCCTGCTGCTGCAGCGCTTCGAGGTGTGAACGCCATGAACAGCCGGACCGCGCCGCTGTTGCGTCTGGGCCAGCCCGCGTGCCCCGAGCGCGAAGACCCCACGCGGCCCGGCTGGCTGGAAGAACAGGGCGAAAAACTGTTGGGACTGATGGCGCGCAGTTGGAGAAGCGCCCGTGCATGCCGGGTCGACATCGTCCGGCGGGTGCGCAACGAGCAGGCGTCGCTCCAGGGTCTGGGTGCCGAGGCCTTGCTTGAACGCGCACAGCAAGTCGGCCGTCAACTGCGCCGCGATGGCCTGCAGACCACCACCGTGGCACGCGCGTTGGCGCTGGCCGCGCACGCTGCCGCCGGGCAACTGGGCCTGCAGCCGCACGACGTGCAACTGCAGGGCGCCTGGATCATGCTCAACGGGCTGGTTGCCGAGATGCAAACCGGCGAAGGCAAGACCCTGACGGCCGGGCTGGCCGCCTGTGTGGCCGCACTCGCCGGCGCGCCCGTTCATGTCATCACCGTCAACGACTACCTCGTGGCCCGAGACGCCCAGGAGCTGCAGCCCCTGTATGCAGCGCTGGGCCTGCGCGTGGGCGCGGCGTTGGAAAAGCAAAGCCCCGACGAGCGCCGTGCCGCCTATGCTTGCCACGTGGCCTACGTCAGCAGCAAGACGCTGGTGTTCGACTACCTGCGCGACCGCATCGCGCTGGCGGGCCGCGGCAGCGGGCTGCGCCTGCAACTGGCGCGGCTCGCCGGCAAGGCGGCGCTGCAGCCTTCGCCTGGCGGCGCCCACGCCGGCGGCCTGCTGTTGCGTGGCCTGCACTTCGCCATCGTCGACGAAGCCGACAGCGTGCTGGTCGATGAGGCGCGCACGCCGCTCATCATCTCGGCGCCGCAGCAAGGCGGTGACGAAGAACGCGTGATGCAACAGGCGCTGGCGCTGGCGCGCGAGCTGCAGTCGGGCCCGCATTACCGTTTGCACAAAGCCGAGCGCCGCGTTGAACTCACGCCGGCGGGCCTGGTTCACGTGCGCACGCTGACCCAGGCGCTGGGCGGTGCTTGGGCCGGGCAGTTGCGCCGTGACGAACTCGCCACGCAGGCGCTGAGCGCGCTGTTGCTCTTCGACCGTGACGTCCACTACCTGGTGCGTGAAGGCAAGGTGCAGATCGTTGACGAGCACACCGGCCGCGTCATGGCCGATCGCAGCTGGGAACGGGGTTTGCACCAGCTGATCGAGGCCAAGGAAGGCTGCGAGATCACAGCGCCGAAGTCGCCGTTGGCGCGCATCAGCTATCAGCGTTTTTTCCGCCGCTACCTGCGCCTGGCCGGCATGACAGGCACCGCGCGCGAAGTGGGCACCGAGCTCGGCGCGGTCTACGGGCTGGCCGTGGTGCGTGTGTCCACGCACCGACCCGACCAGCGCCGTGTCATGCCTTGGGCGGTACTGCCTACTGAAGACCGCAAGTGGCAACACGTCGCCACGCGCGTGGCGCAAGAACATGCCCGCGGCCGGCCGGTTCTGCTGGGCACACGTTCGGTGGCGGCTTCTGAAGCCGCCAGTGCGCAGCTGCACGGGCTGGGCCTTCCGCACCGCCTGCTCAATGCCAAGCAAGACCTGGAAGAAGCCAACATCGTGGCCGAGGCGGGGCAGGCCGGCCGCATTACGATTGCTACCAGCATGGCCGGCCGCGGCACCGACATCAAGATCACGCCTGAAGTGGCGGCGCTCGGCGGCTTGCATGTGCTGCTGTCTGAACTGCACGACGCCAGCCGCGTCGACCGCCAGCTTGCCGGGCGCTGCGCGCGCCAAGGCGACCCCGGAAGTTTCGAGACCATCGTCTGCCTAGAGGACACCCTGATGACCGGCCTGAATCCCGCATGGCGCACGCTCTGGCGCACGCTGCTGAAGCACCTGACGCGCCTTTGGCCGGGCGCCGCTGCGCGGCTGGGCGGCGCTTGCCTGCGACTGGCGCAGCGCCAGGTGGAACGGCGGCACGCGCACATCCGCAAAGGCCTGCTGAAGACTGACCACGACGCTGTGCGCCTGCTGGCGTTTTCGGGGCGGCCGGAGTGAGGGCCTTGCTGCTTCGGCCGCTGGGTCTGTTGTGGCTGGGCCTGGCGCTGCTGGCCGCTTGTGCTGCAGCGCGGGCGCAAAACCTGCTGCCAGCAGTTCCGGCCCCTCCAGGGGCCTTGGCACCGTTGCCGGCACCCTTGCCGGCACCCGGTGCGGCACCAGTGAGGCGGGGCATGGACTGCCTGGTCGAGCCTTTCATGGTCGTCAGCGTCGGCAGCCCGGTGGACGGCGTGCTCGACATCGTGGGCGTGGACCGTGGCGACACCGTCACCAAGGGCCAGTTGCTGGCACGTCTGCAGTCTGGCGTAGAGGCCGCGGCGGTGGAGCTGTCGCAGGCGCGCGTGGAGTTCGGCCGGCGCAAGATGGTGCGCAACGAAGGGCTGTTCCAAAAGCAGCTGATATCGGTGCAGGAACGCGACGAGATGGAGACCGAGACCCGTCTGCACGAAGAAGAGCTGAAGAAGGACCGCGAGTTGCTGAAGCTGCGCACCATCGTCAGCCCGCTGGACGGGGTGGTGGTGGAGCGCAAGCTGGCGCCCGGTGACTTGGTGCGGGCCGACAAGTCAGTGGTGCTGAAGCTCGCGCAGCTGAACCCCTTGAATGTGGAGGTGGTGGCCCCGGCAGAACTCTTCGGCAGCGTGCGTTTGGGCATGACGGGGCGCGTGAGCCTGGCGCCTTTTGTACCCGGGCAGCTGACAGCGCGCGTGGTTGTCGTCGACCGCCTGATAGACGCGGCCAGCGGCACCTTTGGCGTGCGCCTGCAACTGCCCAACCCCGACAACCGTCTGCCCGCCGGCATACGCTGCAGCGTGCGTTTCGACGGCGGCCGATGAGGGCGGCGAACTGCGCTATACTGCAAGACTCAGTCGCGGGGTGGAGCAGCCTGGTAGCTCGTTGGGCTCATAACCCAAAGGTCGCAAGTTCAAATCTTGCCCCCGCAACCAAAGATACCCAAGAAAAACAATAGTCCAGAACGAAAAAACGCCGGCCCTCAGGGTCGGCGTTTTGCTTTCTGCTTGTCTTCAAAGCGGTGCATTGCGGGCTGCCTCAGTGGCAGCCCGCGAAAGCCGTTAGCCGGCAATCAGCTTGTCGATGGTGATCGGCAACTCGCGAATGCGACGTCCGGTGGCGTGGAACACAGCGTTGGCCACGGCGGCGGCAGTGCCTACGTTGGCCAGTTCGCCGATGCCTTTGGCGCCTGCGGGGTTGACCTCAGAGTCGACTTCGGGAACCAGGATCACGTCGACCTGGCGGATGTCGGCGTTGACCGGGATCAGGTACTCGGCCAGGTTGTCGTTCATGTACCGCGCCTCGCGCTTGTCGATCTCGGTGTGCTCGTGCAAGGCCGAACCGATGCCCCAGATCATGCCGCCCATCAGCTGGCTGTGGGCCGTGCGCGGGTTCATGATGCGGCCGGCGGCGAAGGCGCCGACGATGCGCGGCACGCGGATCTCGCGCGTGCGGGCGTGCACGCGCACTTCCACGAACTCGGCGCCAAAGGCAAACATCGTCTTGACGGGATTGCCGGCGTTGGTGCCGCCGGTCACGTCGGCACTGCCCTTGTACAGGCCGGCCGTGCTTTGCGAACGGCTGGAGGGCGGCACGAAGTTACCGGTTTCTTCCACCGCGCCAAGCTTGAGCTTCTCAAAAGCCGCAGTGCGTTCGGCGGACGTGGCGCCGGGCTGCAGGCCCAGGCGGGCCAGCACCTGCAGGCAGGCCATCTTGACGGCTGAGCAGGCACTGCCGGTGGTGACCGAACCGCCCGACACGGGGCCGGGCGGCAGCAGCGTGTCGCCCATGGCCACCGACACCTGGTCGGGCTGGATGGCCAGCGTTTCAGCCGCCATTTGCGCCATCACGGTGTAGGCGCCCGTGCCCACGTCGTGCGCGGCAATCTCGACCCTGGCCGAGCCGTCGGCCAGCAGCCGCACGCGGGCCACGGCGGGTGACATCTGGGTGGGGTAGGTGGCCGTGGCGCAGCCCCAGCCGATCAACCAGTCGCCATCACGCATCGAACCCGGCCGCGCGTTGCGCTGTTTCCAGCCGAAAGCGGCGCTGGCGGCGTCGTAGCACGCCATCAGGCTGCGGCTGCTGTAAGGCTTGCCGGTGACCCAGTTCTTGTCGGTGTCGTTGATGCGCCGCAGTTCCACAGGGTCCATGCCCAGTTTCACCGCCAGTTCGTCAACCGCGCTTTCCAGCGCAAAGATCACCGGCATCTCGGCCGGCGAGCGCATGAAGATGGGTGGGTCGCGGTCGGCGCGCACCATGCGGCCAGTGCTCATCACGGCCGGGAAGGCGTACATCGCCGCGGCGTTCTCGACACCGCCGTTGACGTAGGGGTCAGCACGGCCATTGAGTTCCCACTGGTCGTGGTGATAGGCGGTGAAGCGGCCGTCGCGGCCAGCACCAATGCGGATGCGGTGCCGGGTTTCGTGCCGGTGGCCCGAAATGCTGAAGCCCTGGTCGCGCGTGGCCACCAGCTTCACGGGCCGACCCAACTGGCGGGCGGCCACAGCCACCAGCGCGGTGCGCTGCGTGATGGCGCCCTTCGAACCGAAGGCGCCGCCGACGTAGTCATTGACGACCCGCACCTTTTCCGGTGCGATGCCCAGCTGCCCGGCCAGGCCCGCACGCAGGCCGTAGACGAACTGGCTGGGCTCGTAGACCGTCAGCTCGTCGCCCACCCAGCTCGCGGTGGTCGAGAAGAGCTCCATCGGGTTGTGGTGCTGTGTGGGCGTGGCGTATTCGGCGTCGTGCACGGTGGCAGATCGGCGCAGCGCCGCGTCCGCCTGTCCCAGCACCGGGTCCTTGCGTTCGGGTATGACGTCGACTACGCGCTGTTCCACCAGCCCGCGCGAGCCGAAGCTGGCAGACGGCGCCTGACGCTGGTAGCGCACGCCGAACCGGTGCGCTGCTTCGCGTGCCGCTTCAAAACTCTCGGCCACGATCATCGCGATGATCTGCCCGTCGTGGGCCACTTCGGGCCCGGCCAGCGGCGGCACGGCGGTGATGCCGGCGCCGCCGGTGAAGAAGTGCTTGACCGGCTTCAGCGGCGGCCGGTTCAGGTGGGTCAGGATCAACAGCACCCCGGGCACGGCCCGCGCAGCGGCGTCGTCGAAGGCAACGATGCGCCCGCGTGCGATGGTGCTGGTGACGAGATAGGCGTGCGCCGGGTTGCTCACCGACATGTCCGACGCAAAACGCGCGGCGCCGGTGACCTTGGCGCGCGCGTCGATGCGCGGCACCGCCTGGCCCATGTTGGACAGCACTTCGGGTACGGGGTTGCTCATGCTGCAAGCTCCATGGTTTTGGCCTGCAGCAGCGCGCGCACCAGCGTCTGCTGACCCAGCGGAATGCGGAAGGCGTTGTGTTGGCGGGGCTTGGCCGCCGCGAAGGTGGCGCGCGCGGCCGCCAGCGCGTGGGCTTCGGTCAGCGGCTTGCCGGTCAGCATGGCCTCGGCTTCGCGGGCGCGCCAGGGCACGGCCACCGGGCCGCCCAGCCCGATGCGCACGCTGCGCACCGTGTCGCCGTCCAGGTCCAGTGCCACGGCGGCGCTGGCGAGCGCAAATTCGTAGGACTCGCGGTCGCGCACCTTCAGGTACAGCGAACGGCGGGTGTGCGGGCCGGCAGGAATCGAAAAGCCGGTGATCAGGTCGCCCGGTGCCAGCGTGGTTTCGATGTGCGGGGTTTGGCCGGGCAGGCGGTGCAGTTGCGCAAAGGCGATCGAGCGCGCGCCGCTGCTGCCCAGGATGTGCACCGTGGCGTCCAGCGCCACCAGCGCCGTGGCCCAGTCGCCGGGGTAGCTGGCGATGCACTGGTCAGACGTGCCCAGCACCGCCTGCCAGCGGTTTTCACCGTCCATGGCCGAACAGCCGGTGCCGGGCGTGCGCTTGTTGCACGGCCAGCTGGTGTCGCGGAAGTAGGCGCAGCGCGTGCGCTGCAGCACATTGCCGCCCACGCGCGCCATGTTGCGCAGTTGTTGTGAAGCGGCCAGTTGCAGCGATTCGGCCACCACCGGGTAGTCGCGGCGCACGCCAGGGTGGTCGGCCACCTGGCGCATGGTGGCCAGTGCACCGATGTGCAGGGCGGTCGGCCCCAGTTCGATGGCCCGCCACTGCGGCGCCGCCATGCGGGTGATATCGATCACCTGCGCCGGGCGCATGACGTCCAGCTTCATCAGGTCGACCAGCGTGGTGCCACCGGCCAGGTACTGCGCCGGGCCGTTGGCTGTGCCATCGGCAGCGTTGAAGCCCGCAGCAGCCTGCACCGCGGCGGCGGCCTCGTTGGCAAAGGTGAAGGTGATGGGGCGCATCAGGCCCTCCTCATCAGCGGGGCGGCCTGCCGTATGGCAGCGACGATGTTGGGGTAGGCGGCGCAGCGGCACAGGTTGCCGCTCATGTACTCGCGGATCTCGTTGTCGTTGGCGGTGCGGCCCTCTTGCACGCAGGCCACCGCGCTCATGATCTGCCCGGGGGTGCAGTAGCCGCACTGGAAGGCGTCGTTGTCGACAAAGGCCTGCTGCATGGGGTGCAGCTGCGCACCGGCCGACAGCCCTTCGATGGTGGTCACTGCGCGGCCCTGGGCCTGTGCTGCCAGGGTCAGGCAGGACAGCACCCGTTCGCCGTCCAGCAGCACGGTGCAGGCGCCGCACTGGCCGTGGTCGCAGCCCTTTTTTGTGCCCATCAGGCCCACGTGCTCGCGCAGGGCGTCGAGCAGGGCGGTGCGCGGGTCGAGGTTCAGCGCGTGGTCGCTGCCGTTGACACGCAGGGTCATTGGCAACACGTTCGACGCAGCTTGCGCTGTGGGCGCTGCCGCCGCCGCACGGGCCGCAGGGGCCTGCGCTTGTGCGGCGGCAGCGCCCGCCAGTGGCGCTGCGGCCGTGGCCGCGGTGGTCATCATGAAGCTTCGCCGCGAAAGCGCGGCCTTGTCAGACGGGTTTGCTGACGGTTTCGGGTCGGTCATGGTGCATCCATCCTGCGGTTTTAAGCCGGGGGAAAAGGCCGCGGTGACGAAGATCGCCGTCACCGGGCTGGGTAGGGGCCGAACCAGGGCATTGAGTTGCCGGCCACAGACCTACCGAGTTAAAGCTTGCCACAGCGCGACCGGATGTCTGTGCGTTCACTCACTGATGGCCGGGCGCGGCCTGATGGCTAACTGCCAGACGGCGAAGAACATCGCCGCGATCACGGGCCCGAGCACAAAACCGTTGATGCCGAACACGGACATGCCACCCAGCGTGGTGATTAGCACCACCCAGTCGGGCATGCGCGTGTCCTTGCCGACGAGCAGCGGGCGCAGCACGTTGTCGACCATGCCGATGACCAACACGCCCCATGCGGCCAGCCCCAGGCCGCGAGCGATGTCGCCAGTGCTCAGGTAGTACAGCACCACGGGGCCCCACACCAGCGCAGCGCCCACCGCCGGCAGCAGCGACAGAAAGCCCATCAGCACCGCCCACAGCAGCGCACCACCGAGGCCCAGGAACCAGAACGCCAGACCGCCCAGCACGCCCTGCAGCGCGGCCACCAGCAGGTTGCCCTTGACGGTGGCACGAATCACGGTGGTGAAGCGGTCGCTCAGCTCGATCTGGTCGCGCACGGCCAGCGGCACAGCGTGGCGCAGGGCGCGCAGCAGGTGTTCGCCATCGCGGACCAGGAAGAAGGCCACGTACAACATGACGAACAGGCCGGCGATCAGGTCGAAAGTGTCCTGGCCGATGCGCAGGGCCTGGCCTGCGAAGAACTGGCCGCCTTGTCTGAGCAGACCGGTAAGCCGCAGTTGCAGCGCTTCGAATTCCCCCAGCCCCACGCTTTTCAGGGGCTGCGTCACCCACCGCGGCAGGCTGTCGAACATGCGGTGCAGATGGGCGGCGGGGTTGAGCTCGCCAGACTGCAACGCTGCGAACACCGTGGCCGCCTGGTTGGCCAGCGACACCGACAACAGCACCAGCGGCAGCACCGCCAGCAGCACCAGCACCAGCACGGTGGCCAGCGCAGCGGTGTTGCGGCGGCCGTCCCAGCGCTGCAACAACCAACGAAACAGCGGTGTGAACAGCATGGCGCTGATCACCGCCCACATCAGCGTGCCGTAGAAGGGCAGCAGGATGACAACCAGCGCTCCGGCCGCCAGTGCCAGGAACAGCAGCAGCATGCGCTGTGGGCCGGCAACCGTTTCGGGTGGGGCGGCTTCGGGTGGGGCCGGTGGTGACGCGCCGCTGGAGGGTGCTGACGCTGCAGTGGTGGTGGCGGCATTGCTGGCGGCACTGCTGGCGACATTGCGGGCAGCATTGCCGGTGGCGTTGCTGGCGCCGGTGCCGCTTTCTACGGCACGGGCTTCACGCGTGTGGGCTCGGGCCGGTGCAGCCGTCGGCCGGGCAGCCCAGGGGCCGTCAGGCGCGCGCACGGCGGCTTCGCCGACGGCGGCAAGCGCCTTCAATGTCATCTTCGCCATGGCCCACCCGTCTGATGAGATGCCAGCACGGCAAACGGCGTGCCTGCGCCGTCGGCCTGACGCAATGGCGGGTGTGTGGAGCACCCAGGCCCATGCGCTGCAGGCTGCAGCGCGGGGCCCGGGGCTGTGCGCGGGCTAGACCGGTGAGGCCGCCACCAGGTGCTCTGACAGGAACCAGGCCTGCAGCTCGTTGCAGCGCAGCACCTCGCTGACCAGCAGGTCGTCGGTGCCAGCGTCGCCCGCCTCACCGGCCTTGTCGGCTTCTTCGCGGGCCAGCCGGATGATGTGCGTGTGCGCGTCGATCAGCCGCGACAACTGCGCCGCAGCCGGCTCGCGGCCGCGCGGCGGGCGCGGGATGCCGGTTTCTTCGGCAATGTCTGCCGCCATCGCCAGCGAAATGCCGCCCAGCAGCTGAATGCGTTCGGCCACCGAGTCCACCAGTTCCGACTGCGCTTCGTAGTGCTTGTCGTACAGCAGGTGCAATTGGTTGAAGGTCGGGCCCACCACTTGCCAGTGGTGCTTCTTGTACATGTCGCGCAGGGTGATGGTGTCGGCCAGCACCTGATTGAGCGAACTGACGCTGCGCTGCGCAACGCCGGGTTTCAGTCCATGCGGCATGGGAACGATGTCGCCGTAAGCCTGGGTTTCGCGGCCGCCGCGGTCGTTCTGCTGGTGCAGGCTGGGTTCAACAGCGCGCTGGTCCGTGTCACCGCCTGCTGCGGGCTGGGCCTTGCGGGTGCCCAGCGGGCGCGTGGTCTTGGCGGGTGCGTCGCGTTCGGGTGATGGTGATGAAGAAGGGTTCTTGGCCATGCGAATAGCTCCTTGGGGGTTGGATGAAGGGCACGTGCCGGATGGCGCCGCGCCCGCGGGTTCCGGCGGGCCGGACTGGAGCGGCTTGCCGCCGCCCCTGCCCGGACTGCAGGTGTGTGTGGTGGTGCCGGTGCGCAACGAAGCCGGCAACCTGCGCGCCACCCTGCAGGCCCTGGCAGGCCAGCGGGGCTTTGACGGCCAGCCGTTGCCCGCGCAAACCTTTGAGGTGCTGCTGCTGTTGAACAACTGCACCGACGACAGCGCCGCGGTGGCGCAGCAGCTCGCGCATGAACACCCGGCTTTGCCGCTGCACACGGCGGCGGTGGACTTTGCGCCGCCGAAGGCCCATGTGGGGCAGGCGCGCGCCTGCCTGATGGCCGCAGCCAGCAGCCGGCTGCGCGCTGCTGCTTGTGGTGCCCAAGGCATCATCGCCAGCACCGACGGCGACAGCCGTGTCGACGTGCACTGGGTGGCCGCCACGCTGCTGGAATTTGAACAAGGCGCCGATGTGGTGGGTGGCCGCATCACCAGCCAGGCCGCGGACGGCGAGACACCGGGGCTGCGCCGGCTGGTGCGGCGCGACGACCTGGTCCGGCTGTGGCGCGCGCGGCTGGAAAGCCTGATCGACCCCGAACTCGGCGACCCGTGGCCGCGCCACTACCAGCATTTCGGCGCCAGCCTGGCGCTGCGGGTATGGGCCCATGACGCGGTGGGTGGCAGCCCGCGGGTGCCTTTTCTGGAAGATGAGGCCCTGGTGCGCCTGCTGAAGGCGCGCGACCTGGGCGTGCGGCACAGCCCGCGGGTGCGTGTGCTGACCTCGGGCCGCCGTGAAGGGCGCGTGCAGGTGGGGCTGTCGCAGCAGCTGAGCGAATGGGCCGAACTGGTCCGCCAGCAGCGCGGCCCCTGCGTGCCCGACCCCGCCGAGGATGCGCGTGTGATGTGCTGGCGCGCGCGCCTGGGCCGCCTGTGGCGCGCCCGCGCAGCGGCCTGCGCACAGCCGGCGCACCTGGCGCTGCAGGCCCGCGACAACGCCGTAACGCACCCGCCGGTGGAAGCTGCGCTGGCCGGTCTTTCCGCGCAGCTGGTGGTGCCCGCGCAGGTGCTGCAGGCCGCCTGGGCGCGTGAGGGCTTCTTCGGCGAATTCTGGGGCGCGGTGCTGCAGGCCGGCGGGGCGGCTGAACGCCGGCGCACGGTGCTGGTGGACCAGCGGCAGGCCGTGGCCGCGCTGAAAGCGCTGGTGGACGAAGCGCATCAGCCCGGCCGCCTTTGCAGCAGGTTGATGCGGTAACGCGGCTGCCGCGCTTCCAGCACGGGTTCGAACCGGCCGCTGTCGCGGGCAAAGGCCAGTGCGAAGTCATGCACCTCGTCGCCGCGCAGTGGGTAGTCGGGCACGGCCGGGGTCCAGTGCACCAGCAGCCACAGGCCACCGGGGGCCAGCGCCGCAGCGATGTGCTGCGCCGCATGCGCCAGGTCGGGCGTGGTCCAGTAGTAACCCACTTCGGACATCACCACCAGGTCGAAACGTCCGGCCGGAAAGGTCTGCGGTACGTCCATGCGCAGCAGGCGCACCTGGGGCAGCGCCGCGCAGCGCCGGCGCGCCTGCACCAGCGGCGCTTCGCTGATGTCAACGGCCAGCAGCCGGTCACAGTGCTGCGCCAGCCGTTCCGTCAGCACGCCGATCGAGCAACCGATCTCGAAGGCGTTGCTGAAGCGGCGTTCGCCCAGCACCGCCAGCGTGTGGTCGTACTTGGCCGCTTCGTAGGCACTGGTCTCGAACGACCAGGGGTCGTCATGGGCGGCGTACACGTCGTCGAAGTAGCGCGCCGGCAGGCTGCTGGGGGCAGGGGCTTCGTCGTCCGGGTTCATGCGGGCAGGCCTTCTGGGTGTGTCGTGTGTGCGGTGTTCGCTGTCTTCGCTGTCGTCGCTTCGTGCGCTGTGACGCCCGCGCGCGCCAGCGGTTGCAGCAGCAGTTCTTGCGGCAGCAGCGCGCGCTGCAGCATCGGCGGCGGCAGCGTGAAGCCGGCGGGGTCGTCGGTGAACACCAGGCCGCGCTGCGAGCGGTGGCAGGCGATGGCGCGGCGTTTTTGTGGCATGACGTCCGCGATGTCTACACACCAGGCCCGCATCTCGCCAGGCCGGGGCTGGTCGACGCCTTCGCCGCGCTGCTGAAGCCAGACCGCGTATTCAAAAGTGCGCGGTACCGAGGCGTGAGGCGCAGAGCCGGTGTGGGCCAGTGCCTGCGTGAACAGCGCGTGGCTGGCGCGGTGGTCGGCGTGCGGGTCGCGGCGCCAGGGCAGCACCACCGTGTGCGGTGCCAGCCGGTCCAGCAATTGCCGGGCCTGGCCGACGGCCGCGCTGAACCGGGCGTCGCCGGGCCCCGGTACGCCGCCGTCGGGCCAGCCCAGCGTGTGCAGTTGCGTTGCGGGCACGCCCAGGCAGGCCATGCCGCGCTGCCATTCAGCATGCCGCACGCGGCTGCGGGCGGCAGCGTCGTGGCGCAACGAAGCCGGGTGCGAACCGCTGCAGTCGCTGACGAGCACGCCAAACACCGGCAGGCCCAGGCGGCACAGCAGCGCGATCAGGCCGCCGCAGCCCAGGGCCTCGTCGTCGGCGTGCGGGCTGACCACCAGCGTCGGGCCCCAGGTGGCCAGTACGGCCTGCGACAACAGCCCGGGGTTGGGGTCGCTCATGTGTCTGCCCTTGCGTCTGCCGTTGCATCTGCCGTTGCGTCTGCCGTTGCACTGGTGATCGCGTCTGTGTTCGCGTCTGCATTTGCGGCTGCTGAAGCACCCACCGAGGGGGTCGCCGATGGGGCCGCTGCGGGTTCTGCAGATGCCGCCGCTGCCGGGGCCGCGCACCACAGCTGCGCAGCCGGGCGCAGGTCTTCCAGCACCCGTTGGCCGGCGGCAGCGAGCGCGGCATCGGGGGCGGGTTGGCGCAGGTAATGCGTCAGGTCGCGGTGCAGGCGTTCGAAAGGCTCGGGCTGCAGCAGGCCGCGGGCGCCCACCGCGCGGTCGGACAGGGCCATCACCTGCACCGCCTGTGCTTCCACCGCGGCGCGCATCAACTGGGCATAACCCACCAGTTGTGCCAGCGGCGTGCAGGCCCGGCCGAGCAGGCGCGCCGCGCCGACCAGCCACAACCGGCTGCTTTCAACGCGCCAGGCCATCTCGCCCAGGCGGGCGCGCTGGAACGGGTCTTCGGTGCGGCCGGCACGGGCCAGGAAACAGCGCGTGGCGTCGAAAATGGCTTCGATGCCGCCCTGCTGCACGGCGGCAAACCGCAGGGCGCCGCCGCTGAACGCGGGTTCGCGGTAGTAGTCGCCGGGCTGGCCGATGCGCGCTTCGGCTGCAATCTGCTGGCCGCTGAAGTCTGCGGCATGGCTGACGGTGCTGCGCATGCCCAGCGGTTTCCAGAAAGAGCTGTCGATGCCCGGGGGCTGCTCGTCGGTGGCCAGCAGCAGCATCTGCCAGCCGGCGGGCCTGGCAGGCGCATTCGGCGCACCCGCTCTCACCCCCGCCATGCCGTTGGCCGGCAATGCGGCAGTGACCAGGGCCCGCGTCACGTGGCCCAGGCCCGACGCAAAGGTTTTTCGCCCGGCCAGCGCGGCGCGGCCGTCGGGCCCTGCAGCACCCAGGCGCACGCCGTCGACCGCTTCGGTGTTCCACACGCCGAACAAGTGGCCCTGCAACGCATCGTGTGCGGCCCTTTCCAGCTGGGCGGGTGTGCCGTAGGCGGCCACCAGTTGCAACGCGTTCACGTGGCCTTCGTAGATGCGCCCCATCACCAGGCTGCCATGGCCCACGGCGGCCAGTGTTTCCAACAGGTCCAGCGATTGAGGGGGTTCACACAAGCCTTCGCCGCCCATCGCCACTGCCAGCGGCGCTGACAACAGACCGGCGGAGCGCAGCAGCGTCAGCGCATGGGTTGGAAAGGTGCCCTCGGCATCACAGGCGGCTGCGTCAGCAGCCAGCGCCTTGCTCAGGCCGGCGGCGCGCTGGGCTGCAGGGTTCATGGGCCTGTGCCCGGCCGGGTCGAAAGCATGCTCGCCCTGGGGCAAACGGCAGGCCCGCTGCCACGGCCTGCTGGCAGAAGGCGGCGTGTACCCCGGGCGGGGCCTGCGGGCACCCAGCGCAAATGGGGCGGAAGGCCCCGTGTGAGGCTTGTCCGCCCCTGCCGGGGCCGGCGATGCCGGTCAAGGGGCTGAAGGCCGCGGTGCGCCTTCAGCCCCGCCGGCTGGTTAGCGGTAAACCGACTGACCGCTGGCGTCGCGCCAGTTTTGTTCCAGGTGCGACGCGTCTTCTTCGTTGCGTGGGCGCAGGGCCATCAGGATGCCCCCTTCGCGAACGCCGGTTTCGTACTGCTTGATGCGCTCTTCCGGAATGTTCCAGCCGACGAGCGCGCCCACCAAGCCACCGGCGACACCGCCCGCACCAGCGCCGGCCAGTGCTGCAGCCAGCGGGCCTGCGATGACCAGGCCCAGGCCCGGCAGCGCGATCGTTGTGCCCACCGCCACCAGTGCCGCCGCAATGGCGCCCAGCGTGCCACCGATGCCGGCGCCGATGCCCGCGCCTTCGGCAACCTTGGTGCCCAGTTCAGTGGGCCGGCCGTCGGTGCTGCCTTGGGCGTCGTCACCAAAATGGCGGCGCCGCGTTTCGTCGGACATGACCAGGTTCACGTCATCCTGTTTGTAGCCCCGGTCCACCGCACCTTGGTAGGCGCGTTCGGCGCTGTCGCGGTCAGGGAACAAGCCGGTCAGGTAAGGGGTGTTGTCAATTGCCATGAACTGAGCTCCTGAAGTGAGAGGATGAGGATGTCTGTGGGGCAAACGGCGCGCCCGATCGGCGGCCGCGGCACGCGCCGGGCTCCTGAAATCGGGCGGCTTCCGAGCCATCAGAAGCGGTATACATAGCCCAGGCTGGTGGTGTCCACATCCTGCCGCCCGCCCAGGCCGGCGAACCTCAATTCATTGCGCGTCCAGTCCAGCACCACGCCCGAATTGGGCAGGAAGTCGTAGCCCACGCCCACGCCATACGAAGGGCCCCAGCCGCGCTTCTTGCCGGTGCCGACGTCGGACAACGGGCCCGCGCTGACGCGCGTTTCGCCATACACCGCACCGCCCTTGACGTAGGCGTTGAACGCACCGATCGGTGCGCGCAGCACGCCCACCACGTCGAAACCCTGCGCGCGCGTGTTGCCGCCTGCGCGGTCTGCGCGACCGGTGCGGAAGTAGCCCACTTCGGCGCCCAGCCAGTCGTTCACCAAGCCACCGGTGAAGACGCGGGCTACGCCGTCCGGGTTGTTGCAGTCATAGCCGCCGCTGCCACAAGGCGTGTCCAGCTGCGTGCGGCCGGCCTGGATGCCGACGTAGCCGCGGCGGGTGAACGGAAGCAGCGAATAGCCGCCGCCCATGGTGTTGGCCATGTCGGCTTGGTCCATCAGCACCGGGGGCCGAGCCGACCGGGCCTGGTCGTCCATGGTGCTGGTGGTTGCGGTCTGGGCCTGGGCTGCGCCTGCCGTGAAGGCCAGGGATAGCAGAGCCAGCGTGGGGCGGATGAAACCTTTGTAATGAAGCATGGGAGTGTCCTGGTTCGGGCTTGCATCGGCCCGGAAGTCGAGCCGCGCCCAGGCGGGGGCAAGCGCGGGGCCCAGCCGTTCAGGCGTGCCGCCGCCGCCGGTCCACAGGTTCGATCTTCAGCACCTGCCGGTACTTGGTGACGGTGCGCCGCGCCACCACCAGGCCCTGCGCCCACAGCTGCCGCGTGATCTCGGCGTCTGACAGCGGCTTGTCGGCGCTTTCGGCTTCGATGATGTCCTTGATGAGCCCGCGGATGGCGGTGCCCGAACAGGCGCCACCGTTGCCCGTGACCATGGCCCGGCTGAAGAAGTACTTCAACTCGAACACGCCGCTGGGGGTGGACATGTACTTGTTGTTGGTGACGCGCGAGACCGTGCTTTCGTGAATGCCCACGGCCTCGGCAATCTCCTTCAAGCCCAGCGGTTTCATCGCCATCGAGCCGTATTCGAGGAAACTTTTCTGCCGCGCGACGATGGCTTCGGCCACGTCCAGGATGGTGGAGAAGCGCTGTTCCACGTTGCGCAGCGTCCAGCGCGCTTCATGCAGGTGGGCGCCCATCTCGGCATGGGCGGCGCTGCGGTGGCGCTGGAACAGGTGCGCATACACCTGGTTCAGGCGCACCTTGGGCACCACCGCGGGGTTGAGCTGCACCGTCCACTGCCCGCGCAGCTTTCTGACGATGACGTCGGGCACCACGTAGGCCACCTGCGACCCCCCCAGCCGCCAGCCCGGCCGCGGGTCCAGCCTTCGGATGCGGTCGCAAACCGCTTCCACGCGCGCCGGCGACTGGCCCAGTTGCCGCGCCATGCCGGCCACGTCGCGCCCGGCCAGCGCCTTCATGTGGTGTTCGATGATGGTGCTGGCCAGGGCCCGTGTTTCTGCACAACTGATGCCGTGCAGTTGCAGCGTCATGCATTCGGCCACGCTGCGCGCGGCCACGCCGGCCGGTTCCAGCGACTGCACACGCTGCAGCGCCTGCTGCAGTTCAGGCAGCGTCACCACGGGGTCCAGTGCCGCCACGCCCTGCAGCTCTTCCAGCGGCGTGCGCAGGTAGCCGTCGTCGTCCAGCGACTCCACCAGCATGCAGGCCAGCGCCAGGTCGCGCCGCGACAGGTGCAGCACATTCAGCTGCCCGTGCAGGTGGGTGTTCAGCGGGGTTTCGACGGCCATCGTGTCCAGCGCCGAAAACCCGTCGTCGGCCTGCCCGTGGCCGCCGCTGCCGGTGTCGGCTTGCCACAAGGCGCGGTCGCTGCTGCCGTCGTCGTCGCGTTCGGAGGTGTCGCCGGCGGCGCTGCCGTCAGCGTCTGACTCCGGGTCGGCGCTGTCCAGCGCCACAGCGGCTTCAGCCCTTTCGGCCACGGTGGCCGGTTCTGATGATGCGTCATGCGCCGTTTGCGGCAGGGGCGACATTGGCGACGTTGCCGCCATCTGCGACATCTGCGACATCGGCGAAGCGCCGTCGCTGTCGCCCTCGTCGCCTTCCAGGAACGGGTTTTTGCCCAGCATGTCGCGCACGGTGTCTGCGAAATCCAGCGAAGACATCTGCAGCAGGCGCACGGCGTGCTGCAGCCGGGGCGACAGGGTCTGGCTTTGCCGGTGGTCGGCACCCAGGTTCAGCGAAGGCATGCGCGGGTTCTCTCTGTCGAAGGGGTGGGCCAGGGTCTGGCTGAAACCCAACGCAACACCTGTGCCACTTCGCGCGGGTGCCGGCCTTTGTGCCGCGAAGCGGCGCGCGGCCCCTCCCGCTGGGGCCCGCGCGCACGGCTGCACGCCAGGTTCTGCCCCCGCGGGCCGATGCGTTCAAGCGCCCATGACGGGCAACCCGCCGGGGCCGACGTCGGCAAATCTTCCGGCAAAACATGCCGACAGTTGTGCCGGTGCTTGGCGAAACGCGTCAGGCCGGGCGCGCAGGGCACAGCAATTGCCCTGAGTCGGGCGCGACTGCGGCGCTGCACGGCCCGGTTGCGGGGGCATCTGCCTTGTCCAAGGCCTTGCACGGTCGCGACGCGCTGTGCCCACCACCCGAAACCGAACGCCACGCCATTCCGATTCCTTCACTGAGGCCTTCTCCCATCATGTTGACCACTGCTGCGCTGCCCGTCCTGCTCGTTTTTTCACACCTTCGCTGGGGCTTTGTGCACCAACGCCCGCAGCACCTGCTGTCGCACCTTTCCGGGCGCTGGCGCGTGCTGTACTTCGAAGAGCCGGTGCACACCGAAGGGGAGGCGCGGCTGGAGGTGCAGCAGGTCAGCCCGGGGCTGACCGTGCTGGTGCCGCACAGCCCGGTGGCCGCGCCGGGCTTCCACGACGACCAGGTCGCAACGCTGCAGTCGCTGCTGAACAACCACCTTGCGCGTGAACAGCTGCAGGTGGACGTGACGTGGCTGTACACCCCGATGGCCCTGCCGCTGGCACAGGTGACCGACGGCGACTGCGTCATCTACGACTGCATGGACGAACTGTCGGCGTTCAAGGACGCGCCGCGCCAGTTGCGGCAGCGCGAGTCGGCGCTGCTCAAGCGCGCCGACCTGGTGTTCACCGGCGGGCCCTCGCTGTTCGAGGCCAAGCGCGACCACAACCCTCAGGCCTACCTGTTCCCCAGCGCAGTGGACGCCGACCACTTCGCACCGTCGGGCCTGGACTTCAACAGTGAAGAAGCGCGCACCGCACACCAGCTACAGGGCGGGCTGGCCGCGCCGCGCCTGGGCTATTTCGGCGTTATCGACGAGCGCCTGGATGTCGCGCTGCTGGCCTTCATGGCGCAGGCGCGCCCTGAATGGACTTTCGTGATGGCAGGCCCGGTGGTGAAGATCGACCCGGCGCAGCTGCCTCGCAGCGCCAACATCCATTGGCTGGGCATGCAGCCCTACACCCGGCTGCCTTACCTGCTGGCTGGCTGGGACCTGGGCCTGCTGCCTTTTGCATTGAACGAGTCCACCCGCTTCATCAGCCCGACCAAGACGCTGGAATACATGGCGGGCGGCAAACCGGTGGTCAGCACCGCCGTGCGCGATGTCAGCGTGCTGTACGGTGAAGCGGTGGCGGTGGCGCAGTCGCACCCGGCTTTCCTGCACGCCTGCGACGAATTGCTGGCAGAAACCGGCACGGCGCGGGCGGCGCGCGGGCGCACCATGCAGCAGCTGGTGGCGCGCTATTCGTGGGTGCGCACCGCCGACAAGATGCACCTGCTGCTGAAAAGGGCGCTGAAGGACAGCAAGTTGCCTTCGCAGCAGCCGTTGCTGGCCACGGCGGGGCACCCATTGCTGAAGCCGGCAGCAGCCATCGGCAAGCCCATGGAGTTGCCGGTTGCGCGGCCTGTGGAAGCGTTGACGCAGGGCGCCACGCGTGCGACTGCTGGCGCGGCGCGCCCGTGATGCGGCCATGGTGATCGACGCGCACCTTCATTGCACCGGCAACGAAACCGCAGCCGGTGTGCTGCAGTCGCTGGACGACTCCGGCATCGACCGGGGCGTGCTGCTGGCGCCCTTTCTGTCGCCGGGCTATGCGCTGGCCGACGCGGATTCGCTGCGCCGGGCCAATGCGCACCTGGCCGCGCTGGTGCAGGGCCATGGCGACCGCCTGTCGGGCCTGGCGGTGGTCAACCCGCTGCTGCCCGGTGCGCCCGACGACCTGCGGCGCGCCATCGACAGCGGGCTGGTGGGTGCCAAGATGGTGCCCAGCGGCTGGTACCCGTACGACGACGCGGTGCAACCCACGTTTGCAGTGGCCGCCGCGCTGCGCCTGCCGCTGCTGTTCCACAGCGGCATCTTCATCGACGGCCGGTCCGGGCGCTTCTGCCGCCCGGTGTTTTTTGAAGCGCTGCGCGACCACCCGGGCGTGCGCGTCACGCTGGCCCACCTGGGCTGGCCGTGGACCGACGAGGCCATTGCTGTGGGGTTGATCGACCGCATCCACGGTGTGCCGCCCGCTGAAGCGGTGTTCCGATTTGACTTGTCTTTCGGCCCGCCCCCGCCCTACCGCCTGGAAGCGATTGGCCGCGCGCTGGCGGTGCTGGGCCCTGAACTGCTGCAGTTTGGCAGCGACTGCTTCTTGCCCTGTCCCGGCGCCCAAATCGCCGAACGCCGGCAGTGGCTGCAAGACCTGCTGGACGAATTGCAGGTGGCGCCCGCGGCGCAAGCGCAGATCTTCGGCGGCAATGCCGCCCAGTGGCTGGACGGGCCGGCCGAAGCAGCCGACAGCGCCGCGCCCGGCCTGAACCTGCTGCGCCCGCGCAGCCTGTCACCGGTGTGCTGTTGACCATGAACCGACCATCTGCTGTGCCTTCTGTTTTGCCATCCGCCGTGCCTTCCTCCCTGCCGTCATCCCTGTCTTCTTCAGCACCTTCATTGCCGCACGTGTCCACACCCGGCGCGCCACGCGCCAGCACCACCCGGCGCAGTGGCTCGGCCGCGCGCATCCACCTTTTGCAGGTGGTGGGCAACGCCATCGTGGGTGGCATGGAAAGCTGGGTGGAGCGGCTCATCACGCACCTGCCGCCCGACCGCTTTCTGTGCACCGTGTTGTGCCCTTTCGAGAGCCCTTTCACCGAGCGTTTGCGCGGCCGCGGCACCGAAGTGCTGATTGCGCCAATGGCCGACGACCCGGCCTGGAGCACGGTGCAGATGGCCGCCGCCATTGCCAGCAACCGCGGCATCGACCTGATCCACGCGCACCTGCCCCGGGCCCACGTGCTGGCCGGGCTGGTGGGACGCCTGACCGACAAGCCGGTGCTGTACACGCTGCACGGCCGGCAGCTGGGCACGCTGGACCTGGAAGTGCACCGCGCCTGCGGCAGCCACCTCAGCGTGGTCTGCCAGCCCAGCTACTTCCAGGCACTGGGGCTGGGTGTGGACCCGGAGCAGCTGAGCCTGGAGCCCAACGGTGTGGACACGCAATGGTTCAAGCCGCAATTGCGCCAGGGTGCTTCGGTGCGTGCCGCGCTGGGGCTGGACGCGCAGGCCCCGCTTGTGGGTTTCGTGGGCCGTTTGTCGCCCGAAAAGGGGCCTGAGGTTTTTGTGCGCAGCGCACTGCTGTGGCTGCACGAAATGCCCGGCGCGCACGCTGTGCTGGTCGGTGAAGGCCCGATGGAACACGACCTGCGCGCGCAGATCTCACTGCTGGGCCTGCAGGGGCGGGTGCACCTGGCGGGCCTGCGCCACGACATGCCGGCGGTGTATGCCGACCTGGACGCGGTGGTCTCGTCCTCGCATTCAGAGGCCATGCCGCTGGCCTTGATGGAAGCCATGGCGTGCGGCGTGGCCACCGTGGCCACGGCCGTGGGCGGAGTGCCCGACATCGTGGTGCACGGCCAGACCGGCTGGCTGGTGGCACCGGCGCAGGCCGATGAAATTGCCAACCGCTGCCTGGCGCTGCTGCGCGACCCCGCCGCGCGGCTTGCGATGGGCGAACGTGCCCGGCAGCGCGCAGAGCAGCGGCTGAGCCTGGACGACAGCGTCAAGCGGGTTGCGCAACTCGTCACGCGACTGGCGCAGCGCGCGCCGCAGCCCGTTGACCAGCCCCTGCCGGAGCCCAGGGTCGCCAACGCAGCCGCGGCTCTGGCACGGCCACAACGGGTGCAGACGGCCGCCAGGGTGACGGCAGCGCCTGCGGCCAGCGCCGAACCCGCGGCACGGCATGCCAATGGCCATGCCGGCCTCAGCGAATAGCGCAACGCCGCGCGCCGCGCTGACTTGGGGTCAGTCCACGCCCTGGTCGCCCAGCAACTCGCCGCGCCGGATGGCCATGGCCGCGCCCAACGCGGTGGCGTCCACCGAAGGGGGTGCCGGAAACAGTTGTCGTGCTTCACCGTCCAGGTGTTCACCCAACGCGCTCACCAGCCCTGCGAGAGCCGTGCTGAAGTCTGCGGGGTCGGCTTCGGGGTCGGTCAACGCGACCAGCCGGGCCGTCAGCGAGTCGTGTTCGGCCAGCAGGCCGGCGACGGCTTCTGACGCCAGCCCCAGCGCGGGGTACAGCAGCTCGCGCTTCATCCGTAGGTGCGTGCCCAGCAGTGCACCCAGCCGCGCCAGCAGCCCGCTGCGATCGGCGGGGCTGAAGCTGGTCAGCCCCGCATCACTGCCCGGGCTGTCGCCGGCCGGCGAGGCATCCCCGCCGGGGCCGGGCGCGTCGACCATGCGCAGGCAGTCGCTCAACACACGCTCGATGCGGGCGCGGTCGCCGCGCAGCAGTTGCTGTGCGTCCTGGGTAGAAGGCCCGGGGTGGGCCACCGTGTCGTTGCTCATGTGCTGTCCTTGTGCGTTGGCGCTGCGTGTCGGGTCAGGCCCATGGCGCACCCTGCTCGCGTTCGTAATGCCGGTGGCGGCCCAGTGCCATCAGAAAGCTGTCCACGGCATCGCTGTCGCTCTGCGGGTCGGCAGCGCCACTGGCCAGCACCAGGCCGGGGTCGGTGGTGCCGTCGGCCGTGTCCAGGCCGATGTCCAGCGCGGCCAGCGTCGCCACGGCTTCGTCACCCAGCGCCATGATGGGCTTGCAATGCCGGTACTGCGCGGTGATGAAGTCCAGCGCCGGCCCCGGGGCCGCCAGCGCAGCGGCGATGCCGTTGCCACCGGGCAGCACCACGCCGTCCCACAGCACCGACGGCATGGCTTCGAAGGTGGTTTCGATCTCTATCGTGTCGCTGCCTGCAGCAGCACCGTTCCCGCCGCCCACCGCCACGCGGCCCAGCCGGGCGCCCACGAACCGTGCCACCACCTGGGCCTGCAGCAGGCTTTGCTGGGCGCGGCGCAAGGCTGCGCCATCGGCGCCGGGCAGCACCAGCACAGCCACGCGCCGGCCGGCCGGGCCGGATTCGCCCGGCCGCGCAAACAGCGACAGGCCGGCCGAGGCTTCCACCTCGCTGTGCACGGCGGTGTCCAGCGCGCACGGCTGCCGGTCGGGCAGCGGCGTCATGCCCAGACCGTCAGCCACGGCGGTGGCCAGCGCCGTGTCCACGTTGAGCAGCTGCGACACCACACGTTCGCGGATGGCCGGCACCGTCAGGCGAGACAGCTCGAAGCGCAAGGCCGCGACGATGTGCTGCTTTTCCACCGGCGTCTGGCTGCGCCAGAACAGCTGCGCCTGCGAATAGTGGTCGGCAAATTTTTCCGGCTTGCCCCGCAACTTGTCCTGCACCGGTTCGGCCAGGGCCGGCGCGCTGGCCGTGGCGGTGACGAAGCCCAGCATGCCGGCCTGGTGCGGGCAGCCGCCGGCCAGTGAATTGGGTTCGTAGTTGACGCGGCCGCGGTGGATGGCCTGGCGGTGCATGCCGTCGCGCTGGTTGTTGTGCACCTGGGCCACCGGCGCGTTGATGGGTATCTCGTGAAAGTTGGGCCCGCCCAGCCGCGACAGCTGCGTGTCCAGATAGCTGTGGATGCGGCCCTGCAGCAGCGGGTCGTTGCTGAAGTCGATGCCCGGCACCAGGTGCGCGGCGCAGAAGGCGACCTGTTCGGTTTCGGCAAAGAAGTTGTCGGGGTTGCGGTCCAGCACCATGCGGCCCACCACGCGCAGCGGCACCAGTTCCTCGGGCACCAGCTTGGTGGCGTCCAGCACGTCGAAGCTGAAGGCCTCGGCCTGTTCTTCGGTGAAGACCTGCAGCGCCAGTTCCCACTGCGGCGGGTTGCCGCTTTCAATCGCTTCCCACAGGTCGCGGCGGTGGAAGTCGGGGTCGGCGCCGGTGATCTTGGCCGCTTCGTCCCACACCAACGAATGCGTGCCGGCCAGCGGCAGCCAGTGGAACTTCACGAAGCAGGCCTCGCCGGCTTCGTTGACCAGCCTGAAGGTGTGCACGCCAAAGCCCTGCATGGTGCGGTAGCTGCGCGGAATGCCGCGGTCGCTCATCACCCACAGCGTGTGGTGCATGCCTTCGGGCATCAGCGAAATGAAGTCCCAGAAGGTGTCGTGTGCGCTGCTGGCCTGCGGCATGCCGTGGTGCGGCTCGGGCTTGACGGCGTGCACGAGGTCGGGGAACTTCATCGCGTCCTGGATGAAGAACACCGGGATGTTGTTGCCCACCAGGTCCCAGTTGCCCTGGTCGGTGTAGAACTTGACGGCAAAGCCGCGCGTGTCGCGCACCGTGTCGGCGCTGCCGCGCTCACCGGCCACGGTGGAAAAGCGCACGAACACGGGCGTGCGCTTGCCGGCGTCGCTGAAAGGTGCGGCCTGCGTGATGTTGCTGAGCGACGCATACGACTCGAAGTAGCCATGAGCACCCGAGCCCCGGGCGTGCACCACGCGCTCTGGAATGCGCTCGTGGTCGAAGTGGGTGATCTTCTCTCGCAGGATGAAGTCTTCCAGCAGCGTGGGCCCGCGCAGGCCGGCCTTCAGCGAGTTCTGGTTGTCGGCCACCGGCACACCCTGGTTGGTGGTGATGGCGCGGCCGCCCGAGTCCACGCGCACACGGTCCAACGGGCCGTTCAGCGGGTTGTGGCCCAGGCGCGGCAAGCCGTCGCCGAGCTTGTCGCCGTCGATGTCCTCGGTCACGGTGCTGGCGGTGACGATCTCGTGGTGGTCGTCATCGGCGGCATGCGGCCCCACCAACGGTTCACGCGCAGCGTCCAGGCCGTGGCCTGCCAGCGCCAGCGGGTTCAGCGGCATCGCTTGTGCTGCCAGCTGCGCGCCGGCCTTCTGCACCACCAGGCTCATCTGCTCGGTGGGCAAGTCGTCGTCGCTGGGCAGTTCGTCGTGCAGCTGCGCGGTTTGCGGCCCCCGCGCCGGCCCACTCACGGTGCTAAGCATCGAGCCCATCACCGCCGCCAAGGTGGGCGGCCTGTTGCTGCCGCCAGCCGGCATACCGGTGCCACCCGGGGCGGGAGGACGGTCGGTGAAATCGTCGGTGGGTGGGTTTTGCTGGGTGGCCATGGGGGTCCTTGTGAACGGTGGTTGCGGGCGCTGCGCCGGTTATCGCGTTGTGGGGCAATTCACGTTCCCCCTGACCGCGCGGCGGTGCTAGCCGAACAGGTGCGCCGTTTGCCCCGCTGGCGCCAACCGGCTGGCCCGCCATCACCCCTTGGGATTTGCAGCGCCCCCGCCGCCGCAGACCCGATGGGCCGGCCGGGTGGCAGGGTTGAAACTCGGGGCGGTCCCCCGGCTACCGAGACGATGTGTTCACCTTCACCCCTGTCACCATCCGCGCCCGATTGATCGGGCTCGTTCTCGCCGTGCTGCTGCCCGGCCTGGTGGGTGGCGTGTGGGTGGTGCTGACGACGATGCGCGCCGAGCACGAAGGGCACCAACGCACGCTGCGCGACACCTCGCGCGCGCTGCTCAGCATGGTGGAAAGCGAACTGGCCCGCCGTGCCACGGTGGCGCAGGTGCTGGCGCAGTCGGGCCCGCTGGACCAGGGTGCCGGCCTCAGCAGCGCCGCGCTGCGGGCCTTTGACGAACAAGCACGCCGCGCGGTGCAGGGCCTGGACGGTTGGGTTGAACTGCATGCGCCCGGGCGTGTGCTGCTGGACACGCGCCGGCCTGTCGGCGCCGAACTGCTGGCGGAGCCACGCGCCGGCCTGTCCGCCGTTGCCGAAGTGCTGCCGCTGCGGCGCGACGCGCCCGGCAGCGCCCATGCTGCGCTGCTGGCGCCGGTGCAGCGCGAAGGCGCCACGGTGTTGAATGTGCTGGTCACGCTGCGCCCGGGCGAACTGCAGCGCATCGTCGAGGCGCAGCGCCTGCCGCCAGACTGGGTGGCCACGGTGTTGGACAGCAACGGCGTGGTGGTGGCGCGCCACCCCGGCGGCGGCCACGTGGGCCGGCTGGCCACGCCGCTGATGCTGGACCGCCTGGCCCGGCGCCAGGAAGGCTTGTTCGACGCGATGACGCTGGACGGTCACTCCAGTACCGCCTACAACTACTTCAGCCCGGCGGGCTGGAGCTTCATTGCAGGCATGCCGCGCCAGGAATTCGCCGTTGTGCTGCCCTTCACGCTGGCGCAGATCGTCTTCGGCGGCTTGGTGTTGCTGGGCCTGGCCGTTGCTGGTGCGATGCGGCTGGCCCAGCGAATCGTCGAGCCGGTGCTGGCGCTGAAGCAGGTGGCGGGGCAGCTGCAAGCCGGGCACGCAGTGGCTGCGCGCAGCACCGGCATCGTTGAACTCGACGCGGTGGCGCAGGCGCTGGAAGAGGCCTCGCACACGCTGGGGCAGGGCCGCAACGAACTGCAGCGTCAGGTGGCCGCCGCCGTGGCCAGCACGCGGCTGGCCGAGCAGCACATTTCGCAGGGCCAGCGCATCCAGGCGCTGGGCCGCCTGACCGGCGGCGTGGCGCACGACTTCAACAACCTGCTGGGCGTCATCAGCAACAGCGCCTACCTGATCCAGCGCCAGGCCGGCACGCTGCCCGGCTTGCAGTTGCCGGTGGCGGCAACGCTGCGCGCGGTGGAAGTGGGCACACGGCTGACCCAGCACCTGCTGCGCGTGGCCGGCCAGCGCGACCTGCGGCCCCGGCAGCTGCTGCTGAACCAGTTTCTGCCCGAACTGGAAGAGCTGTTGCGCAGCGTGCTGGGCCGGCACATCGCGCTGTCGGTGAAGGTGGCGCCCGGCATCCACGCGGTGCATGTCGACGCCGGTGAACTGGAACTGGCGTTGATCAACCTGGCGCTCAACGCGCGCGACGCCATGCCCGCGGGGGGCGAGTTGCGGCTGCGTGCGCGCAACGTCACCGCCGCGCACGCGCGCAACGACGGCGAAGGGCAGGACGACAGCGTGCCGCCGGCCGCACCGCACGCCGCCGTGCCGGCTGACAACGACAGCGGCAACGTCAACGTCAATGTCAACGACAGCACGGGCTGGGTGGAGATTGCCGTGGGCGACAGCGGCCCTGGCATGCCCAGCGAGCTGGCCGCGAGCGTGTTCGAGCCTTTTTTCACCACCAAGCCGGTGGGCAAGGGCACGGGCCTTGGCTTGAGCCAGGTGCACGGCTTCTGCACGCAGGCCGGCGGCTTGGCGCGCATCGCCAGCACGCCCGGTGTGGGCACAACGGTGCTGCTGCTGCTGCCCGCTTCGTGCACGGTGATGAAGCCGGCTGATGAGCCCCCCCCGCGCAGCGCAGCGCCGGCACCGGTTGCGCCGCCAAGCCTGGCCGGCGCGTGCGTGCTGCTGGTCGAAGACAACACCGAACTGGGCGACGTGACGGCGGCGCTGCTGAAGATCCACGGCGCCACCGTTGAACGCGCCGCCGACGCGGCCGAAGCTTTGCAGCTGCTGGACAGCAGTCTGCCAGTGGACCTGGTGCTGTCCGACGTGGTGATGCCCGGGGCGATGGACGGCTTGGCGCTGGCGCGGCAACTGCGGCGCGAACGGCCGCAGTTGCCGGTGCTGCTGATCAGCGCTTACGTGGCCACCGCGGACGCGGCGCGCGACTTCGTGATCCTGCCCAAGCCCGCCGACCCCGCGCAACTGCTGGCAGCCTTGCGCCGTGCGCTGGCCGAGCGCTGCGGGCCCGCTGCTGCGTAACGGTTGCGGCAATAACTGCCGTCACCGTCATGCGCGCGCAGCGCCGTCAGGCACGCGCCATGCCCCTGCACGGGTGCAGCGCCCACGGCGCCGCGCCAGGTATCGGGCCCCAAGCTCGGCAGCCCTCTTCATCACACCCTTGCAAGGACGCACCCATGAGCATCCAGACCGACACCATCAACGCGCTGAACGACCTGATCGAAACCGCCAAGGACGGCGAATACGGCTTTCGCAGTTCGGCCGAACACCTGAAAAGCGCGGCGCTTCGGCAGTCCTTCATGGGGCGTGCCGACGAGTGCCGCCAGGCGGCCAATGAGTTGCAGGCCCTGGTGGTGCGGCTGGGTGGCACGGCCGAAGACGGTGGCAGCGCCGCAGGCGCCGTGCACCGGGGCTGGATGGCTGTGAAGTCCACGCTGTCCAGTTCCAGCGACCTGTCGATCCTGGAAGAGACTGAACGGGGTGAAGACACGGCTCTGGAGAGCTACCGCCATGCGCTGGAAGGCGACCTGACCTCGGGAGCGCGTGCGCTGGTCGAACAGCAGCTCGATGGCGTGAAGCGCAACCATGCCCAGGTGCGGCTGTTGCGCGACAAGGCCCGCGCCGCCAGCGCTTGACCTTCGCAACGAGCGGGCGCTGCCTGTGCTGCAACCGACCGGCGGCGCCCCAGGGCAGCCACCCGGGTAGCGTGGCGCGGCGGTAGCATGGGCGCCATGTTGACTGCGGGGTTGTTGCTGCTGGGGGTGGTGCTGTTGGCGTTGACGCTGGGCGCCCGGCCCGTGGGCCGCCTGCCCTTGACGCCGGCCGTGATCTATCTGGTGGTGGGCTGGCTGGGCGGGTGGTTGCTGGGCGCGCCCACGCTGGCGCAATGGCAGGCGCAGGCGCCGGTGGCCAGCATCGCCATTGAACTGGCGGTGCTGGTGTCGCTGCTGGCCGTGGGCTTGCGGCTGCGCGTGCCGCCCACACTGGCGGCCTGGCGGGTGGCGCTGTTGCTGGCCGGGCCGGGCATGGTGGTGACCATCGTGCTGGCCGCCGCAGCGGCCTTGTGGCTGCTGCAGCTGCCCTGGCCCGCTGCGCTGCTGCTGGCGGCCATCATCGCTCCCACCGACCCGGTGCTCGCCTCTGAAGTGCAGATTGTCTCGGCCGCCGACCGTGACGCGGTGCGCCTGTCGCTGACGGCCGAGGGCGGGCTGAACGACGGCACCGCGCTGCCCGCGGTGATGTTGGCGCTGGGGCTGCTGGGGCTGCACAACCTGGGCCCTGGTGCCGCAAGCTGGGCGTGGTTCGACCTGGCCTGGCCCATTGGCGGCGGCGCTGCTATCGGCACCCTGCTGGGCTGGTTGACAGGGCGCGCTGTGCGCGCGCAGGTCGACAGCGGCGACCCGGTGGCGCGGGACGAACTGCTGTACGTGGGGCTGCTGGTGCTGGCCTTTGGCACCGCGCGGGCCACGGGCACATCCAGCTTTGTGGTGGTGTTTGCCGCGGGCGCTGCGCTGCTGTGGCCATTTGGTGCGCAGGCGCTGGCGGCGGGCGGGCAGGCCCTGTCGCAGCGGCTGGAGTCGTTCGGTGCGCGGGTGGAAAGGTTGGTGGAAGCCGTCAGCGTGCTGGCTGTGGGCCTGGCGCTGCACAGCGTGCCGCAGACCTGGGCCACCCTGGCCTTTGCGGCGGTGGTGCTGCTGCTGGTGCGGCCGCTGTCGGTGCTGGCGGTCGTGCGGCGCAGCATGGTCACGCTGCACCAGCGCAGGCTGGTGGCCTGGTTCGGCATTCGCGGCATCGGCACGCTGTTCTACCTGGCGTTTGCGCTGGCGCATGGCGTGCAGGGCGAACTGGCCGGCCAGCTGATGGCCGCTGCGCTGGCCACGGTGGCGCTGTCCATCGTGCTGCACGGTGTGTCGGCAACGCCGATGATGGACTCGTACAAGAAACGTAGAAAGCCTGCGCCTGCGCAAAAGCCCAGCACATCAGCGCCTGAGGGCGCTGCGGTTCGCGACGAGAGCCCGGCACGCTAGCCCGCGCGCGTTGTAGGCTGGCGGGGGGGTGGTGCACAGCCACCACGCAGCTCCCGGGTTCCTCTTGAAGTCCCGTATAGCCGGGCGCAGCGCGCCGAACCCGGCTGCCGTGTCAGCGCGCCGTGCCGCGGCGCAGCACGTTGACGATGGCCAGCAGCACCACCGCGCCCAGCAGCGACACCGCCAGCGCACCGATGCTGAAGGTGTTCTGGTTGATCGTGGGCACGCCGATCAGTGGCGAGATGACCCAGCCGCCAATGGCGGCACCCACCACACCGACGACAACGTTGAGCAGCACGCCCTGCTGTCCGTCGGTGCGCATGATCAAGCTGGCCACCCAGCCGATGAGACCGCCAACGACCAGCCATACGATGAAATTCATCATTTGAAAAACTCCTGAAAACGACCACACAGCGTTGTGCGGCACCTGCTGCTCTGCGGGCAAACGACATGCCGCCGCGCCGGGTGCGCACTGCGGCACAAGCCGAACTACGGTGACGGCCCAGCGGCCGGGCACGGCCCTTGCCCGGTGGGTGGGACGGCTTGCGCCGTTGCAGCCAGGCCAGCACGGCACGGCCTGCAAACTTTCACCTTGATATTCAGGAGATTCAACATGAGCAAGCAATTCAAGCAGGTCGCCATGGTCCTCGGGGCCTGCGTGGCGTTGGGTGCCGGTCTGGCCCACGCCCAGAGCAGTGGTTCGGGCACGGGCCCCGGCCCAGGTGCCGGCCCTGGCGGCCGCACGGGCACCGACACTGGCAACCCTCCCGGCACCACCGACACCACCGGCAACAACGCCAGCGGCAACCGAAACCCGGCCACCACGGACGCCAACCGCAACGACACCACGCGCACGGCCCCGTCGACGACCAACACGGGGCCGATGAACAGCGGCACCACGAACAGCGGCACGGTGAACCGCGGCAGCACCAACAGTGGCTCGGGCAGCACCATGCAGCCCGGCAGCACCGGGTCTACCGGAACCAGCGGCAACAACAACAATACCGGCCGCACGGGTACCGGCACGGGCAGCACGATGGGTTCGTCGGGTACGGATTCGACCAGCACCACCGGCGCTTCCAATGACATGAACCGCAATGCCAATGGCATGAACACCGCGGGTGCGCGCCGCGCCCGCGCGGACCGCAACTGAGTGACTGGGCCGGTGCAGTGACCGGCCGGCCCTGCTGTAGCGTTGTCTGTTGGCCCGCCCCCCAGCCCGGCAAATCTGCCGGGTATCCTGTGCGGGCCTTTTTACTTGAAGTACTGTTCGGCAGGCAGGGTCTCGGGCAGCACGTACACCACTCCCTGCTGCGGTGTGAACAGCGGGCGCAGCAGCGCGTCGTAAAACGCGGCGGGCACGTTGATGCAACCGTAGGAAACGCGGTTGTCGTCACTGCGCACCGTGGCCAGGCGCTGCAGGCGGCGTTCGGCAGCGTTGCTGGTGCGCACGCGGTGCATCGAGACCGCGGCGTCATAGTCCACCCAGAAAATGTCTTCGCCGTTCGTGTTGTGCCCCGCCTCGACCACAAAGCGCCCTGCGGGCGTGGTGCGCTCGCCGGGGCGTATGTCCTTCATCGCGCGTTCGCCGATGCCGGGTACTGAAAGGTCGCCCCGCGCCAGGCCCAGCAGCACCGGTGTGCTGCCCTGCAGCCGGCCCTGCGGGTCGTACAGCCACAGCTGTGCCTGCTTCTTGTCGATGACGGCGAAAGGCAGGCCCTGGTTGTTCCCGGAGGACACGACCCAGCGCTGAACGACCACCGCCTCGGCGGACAGCAGCGCAGGCCCCGAAGCCGGTGATGGAGCGGCCTGCCGGGCTGCAGGCCAAGGCGCTGCGGCGGCAATGGGGCTTGAAGCCAGAGCCCACACGACCAGCGATGCAGGGACTACCAGCGTTTTCCAGGGCGACTGGCGCGCAACCGCGGGGGCTGATGCAGGAACGGGGTGTTTCAGCGTCATGTCACAAAGCAAGGGGCAGCGGGGTTTTGCAGTGCGCACCGTCAACGCGTGGGTACGCGGCGCCGGTTCAGACTGGCGCCCTTGTGGCAATGGGCGTGCCCGGGCTTCGCCGCAGGCCCATCCGGTTGCGCCCGCCAACGGCGGCCTGCCTCAGCGCGCCGACGGTTCGTCACGCCGGGGGCGCCCGGCCGGCCCGCAGCAGTGCCAGCAGTTGGCGGTACACCACCGGCTTCACCAGATGGGCGTCGAACCCGGCTTCGCTGGACTGCTGCCGGGCGCTGTCCTGGCCCCAGCCCGACACGGCCACGATCAGCATGCGGCCCCCGGAAGGCTCGGCGCGCAGCGTGCGGCACAGGGCATAGCCGTCCAGCTTGGGCAAGGCAAGGTCCAGCAGCGCCACGTCGGGGGGGCGGTTGCGCGCCACCTCCAATGCCGCCAGGCCGTCGGCCGCCGTCTGCACCGCATGGCCTTCCAGCGCCAACAGCTGCGCCAGTGTCTGTGCGGCGTCGTCGTTGTCATCCACCACCAGCACCTTCAGCGCCACGGGCTCGGGGTCGGCTGCTGGCGCGCCAGAAGGCTGCGCAGCGGCAGCGGGGTTTGAACCCGACGCCCATCCGGGCGGCCCGGATCGCCCGGGCGGCACAGTGCCGTTCATGCGCCAGCGCTGCAGCTGCGGTCGTGTGCCGCGTGGTTCACACAGCGTGGCCTGCGGTGGCCGTGATCACACGCCGGGCGGGCTGGGGTCGGGCGGCCCGGGGGCATATTCCTTCAGCCGGTTGTACAAGGTCTTCAAGCTGATGCCCAGCACCGCTGCGGTGCGTTCCTTGTGGTGGTTGAAGTGGCGCAGCGTGGCCAGCATCAACATCTTCTCGGCCTGCGCCATGGACGTGCCGATGAGCAGGGTCACACTTTCGCCGTCAGCCGACACGGTTGCGGCATCGGAAAACGCGTGACCGTTCGGCACGCTGGCAGCCGGTGGCGGCACCAGCGGCAGCGCTGCGGACGGCGCTACCGCTGGAGCCACGGATGCCGCCACAAATGGCGCCACGAAGGGCGCCACCGGCGGCACCACCAGCGGCGCGACCCGGTCTACAGCCACGGCAACGCCGGTGCCGGCCGTTTCGACCCGCGGCAGCCACATCGTGTCGATGGTCTCGCCGGTGGCCATCACATAGGCGCGCTGTACGGCGTTGCGCAGTTCGCGCACATTGCCCGGCCAGCTGTACTGCGCCAGTTGCCACAGCGCTTCGGGTGTGAAGCGGCGGGCCTTGCCTTCCTGTTCGCTTATGCCGGCCAGAAAGTGGGTGGCCAGCAGGGCCACGTCAGACAGCCGCTGGCGCAGCGGCGGCAGTTCGATGGGGAACACATTCAGCCGGTACAGCAGGTCTTCGCGCAGCTTGCCTGCCGCCACGGCCTGGTGCGGCAGGCGGTTGGTGGCGGCGATGATGCGCACATCGGCGTCCTGGCTGACGGTGCTGCCCACGCGCATGAAGCGGCTGGTTTCCAGCACGCGCAGCAGCTTCACCTGCAGTTCCAGCGGCATCTCGGTGATCTCGTCCAGAAACAGCGTGCCGCCGCTGGCGCGTTCGAAAAAGCCCTGGTGCTGGCGCTCGGCCCCGGTGAAGCTGCCTTTTTCGTGGCCGAAGATCTCGCTCTCGATCAGGTTGGGGCTGATGGCGCCGCAGTTCACCGCCAGGAAGGGTTTCTTGCGGCGGCGGCTGAGGTCGTGCACGGTCTGCGCGACGACTTCCTTGCCGGTGCCCGACTCGCCGGTGATGAACACCGTGACGCTGGTGCCGGCCACGCGCGAGATCTGCTCGTACACGCGCTGCATCGGCAGGCTCTTGCCCCACAGGTGGCCGAAATGGCCGCTGTCGTCGAGCCGCGCCGTCAGGTCGGCCACCTCGGCCTTCAGCGCCGCCGGCCGCATGATGCGCGACAGCACGCCTTGCAGCTGTTTCAGGCTGACGGGTTTGACCAGATAGTCGGCCGCGCCCAGGCGCAGTGCCTTGATGCTGGTGTCCATGCTGGCGTGCCCCGTGCACAGCACCACTTCCGAGTCGGCCACCAGGTCGGGGTCGGCCAGAAGGTCCATGCCGTTGCCGTCGGGCAGGCGCAGGTCGAGCAGCAGGATGTCGGGGCGCTGCAGGCTGATCTGGCGCCGCGCGTCGCGCAGGTTGTGCGAAACCGCCACTGTGAAGTGCTCGCCCGCAATCAGGTCCCGCATCGAGTTGGCTGAATCGATGTCGTCCTCGACGATCAGGGCATGGGGCATGGGGGTTGCAGGTCCTTTTTTCCCGGTGAAGACTACATTGCAGTCTACGCCTCCGCTATGTGCGTTGGCGCACAGAGGCCCCCTTCGCAAAGGGTCTCATGGGCACCTGGTTTGCCGGGGCGACCAGGCTGCAAAAAATCAAAGCGCCGAAGACCCCAATGCACCACCGTTACGCTGTTTCTGATGACTGCGCGCGCACGCTGCTGCACGCTGCCGTGGTGCTGGGGCATGTCCTGAAACTGCTGACCTTGCGCGCTCTGCTGGGCGGCTGGTTGTTGCTGGCCTGGGCGGTGCGTCAGGCGCGTGAACGCAGGCCGACCGGCCGTTCGTTGGCGGCCACGGGCCGAACGTCTGCGGGCCCGGAAAGCTGAGGCAAGCTGCCGTCTTGCAGCAGCGCCAGCCGGGCCCGGGTTGGCCCGCGCAATGCCAGCAGGTGCTGCACAACACGGTTCACCGCGCGCTGCCAACTGGCGCGCTGCGTGAAGGCGCGTGCAGCGTCGTGCCGGGCCCGTTGTTGTCCGGCGGTTTCTGCGAGCACGCGTTCAGCCAGCGCCAGCAGGCCGGCAACGTCTTCTGCGGTGTAAACCCCCGACCTTTGTAAACCCCTCGACGACTGTTCTGCAGCGGGGGTGCCCAGCACCGGCAGCCCTGCGGCCAGTGCGTGCAAGACCAGCGACTTGCAGCCTGGTGCGGCGGCCAAGCCGGGCTTGAAGGGCAGCAGCACCGCCTGCCAACGCGCCATCAGCGCCGGCAGCAGCGCATGCGGTTGTGGCCCCAGCCAGTGCAGGTTGGGCGCGCGGGGCAGGGCTGGGGCGTCAAGGCCACACAGCGGCCCCACCAGCGCGAAGTGCCATTGCGGCCGTGTTGCCGCCAGCAAGGCCAGCAAGGGCAGGTCGACCTGCCCGCCCATGTCACCGGCAAAACCCAGCCACGGCCCCGCGTGGGCGCCCGCGGCTCTGCCCAGCAGCTGTCGGGCTTCGTCATCGGCCCACCCGCCGTTGCAGCCGCGGTCATGTCCCACGCCGCGCCGGCTGGCGAAGTGGTGCAGGTCGGCACCGTCGGCCACCACCCGCAGCCGGTCGCCGGCCTGCCGCAGTCGCGCGGGCGGCCAGTCGAGCGTGCTGGTCAGCACCAGGTCGGCGTGGTGCAGCAGATCGGCGTCGCCACTGTCAACGTTGCCATCGTGGCCCGCCGCAGCGCTGTCGTACACCACCCGCAAGGGGCCCAGTTTGCGCGCCAGGGGCCAGGCGGCGGCCGCGTCCAGCCACACCGTGGGTGCGGCGATGCGCTGCTCGGCGAGCCAAGCCTTCAGCAAGTCTTGCAGCACGCTTTGCTGCAAGCCCTGCGCAGCGCGCACCGGTGCGGGCAGCCAGGGTGTCAGCACCTGCACCGAAGGCCCGGCAGAAACGACATCCAGCCGGGCCGGGCCGGGCGAAGTGATGGGCGGCTGCACACACACCAGCCGCCAACCCGCGTCGGCCAAGCCCTGCAGCAGTTGACGGCTGCGCCGGTGCGGCTCGGCCCAGCAGTGCTGGCTGAAGGCCAGCAGCACCGGCTGGCTGGCAGCCGTGCGGCGGCAGCCCAGGCGCTGCGGCAGCACCGTCTGCCAGGCGCACAACGCGGCCAGCACGGCGGGCTCGTCGTGGCGCGCCAGCGGGTCGGTGTGTTCGCCCGCCTGCGCTGGCTGGGCGAGTGCGGCCGGCTGCGGGCCCTGCACATGCCACACGCCGCTGCGGTGCCAGCGCTGCGGCTCGTGCCAATCGGGCCGGTCGATCAGCGGGTACAGGCACAGCCCCAGCACCGGCACTCCGTCGCTTCGCGCCTGGCGCACTTCGCTGGCGATGTCGTGCAACCACTCGGCGCGGCCGCAGCCGACATGGCTGGTCTCGGCCACCACCAGCGGGCGGCCATACCGCTGCCAGGTTTCGGCCAACAGCTGGTTGAAGGGCAGGCGTCGCGGGTCGCGCTCGAACCAGTCCAGCTGCCGCCCGCTGTGCATCTCCCACTGGCTGTTGTGATAGTGGTTCACGCCCACCAGGTCCAGCCATTCCGGCGCGCCGCCCAGTTCGGGCAACAGGCGGCCGGCGATCATGTCGCAGGCTTGCCACTGCCAGCTGCGCATTTCGGCGGCCTGGCTGGCCAGGTCGGGGCGGTCCAAAGGGGCCACCACGTGCACCAGCGGCTCCACATGCATGAAGCGGGCGCGCGGGTCGCCGGCGCGCAGCGCCTGCATGGCCGCCAGCGCTGCGCGTGCCAGGCGCTGCTTGACCAGCCAACCGCTGGCGTGCGAAAGCGCCCGCGCCTGTTCGCTGCCGTCGTCGGGCACGTTGTTGGGCGGGTGAAACCAGCCGGGCTGTGAAGCTGCCCAGGCCAGAAATCCGATCTCGTTGATGGGCGTGTACACCGGCGGCCGCCACTCGCCCGAGCCCAGCACGCGCGCCACCTCGGCCGCGAACCGCGCCAGGCGCGGCACCAGGGCGTCGTTGTGCAGGCTCAGGTCTCCGGGCAAGCCGTAGTGCATCAGCGTCCACAGCACCTGCAGGCCATGGCGCCGCGCGCTGGCCTGGATGCGCAGCGCGCGGTCCAGGTTGATCGGCCCGCCCTGGCCGCCGCCACCCGCTGGCCCTTCGCTCAACCGCCAGCCGATGCTTTCGCGCACACAGCGCAGCCCGGCCTGCGCAGCGCGGCGGTGGTCTTCGTCCAGCCGGTCGAGGTGCCCGCTGGCCTGCACCATGTCCAGTGGCAGGCCATCGCCGTTGATGTGATCGGCGCCCTCAAAACCCCCCATCCAGAAACCCGCCAGCGACGGTGCTTCGGCGCACCGCCCGGCGTGTGCGGGGCGCCCTGCCGTGCAGGGTGGGGGCTGGAAGCGCGGGTGTGCTGACCCCACCCTGGACCTAAGCCACCCGGACCGTGCTCAGGTCCACGTTCAGGCGCAGCACTTTGGGGTCGCGTACGGGGCTGTGCTCGCCGGGTGACGGCGTTTCGTTGATCTCGGGCGGCACACCCGGCTCAATATCGGGCGGCGTACCGGGAGACGGCGTGGGGTGCGGGGTTGGCGGAATGTCCACCACGTCGGGCCGGGGCTGGGGAAGGTCCAGCGGCACCTGGCCGCGGTTCGAGGTGGTGATGGGCATGTGGGGCTCCTGGTGGGCAGTGGCCCACCACCGAAGGCAAGCGGTGTGCCCAGCGCGGTTGGCCTGCGTGGGCACCCCGTTTGCCTCGAACGGTGCCAACCCGACCCCCGGAGCGCTGCGATGCCGACCCCTGCCACCCTTGCCACACCCTTTCGCTGCGGTGCACCGCACGAGCAGCGCGTCTGATGGCCCCGCTGAGCTTTCGCCAACAGCTGTCGGCGGCCGACCGCTCGACGGCCGCCTTCGACACGCTGATCGTCGGCGCCGGCTTCGCTGGCAGCGTGATGGCCGAACGCCTGGCTTCCCAGGCGGGGCAGCGGGTGCTGGTCATCGACAAGCGGCCGCACATCGGTGGCAACGCGTTCGACCGCTACGACGACGCCGGCCTGCTGGTGCACCCCTATGGCCCGCACATCTTCCACACCAATTCGGCCGATGTGTTTTCGTACCTGTCGAAGTTCACGGCCTGGCGGCCTTACCAGCACCGGGTGCTGGCCAGCGTGGACGGGCAATTGCTGCCGATGCCGATCAACCTGGACACCGTGAACCGCCTGTATGGGCTGAAGCTGTCGGCCTTTGAGCTGGAAGGCTTCTTCGCCGGTGTGGCCGAGAAGTCGACGGGTGTGCGCACTTCTGAAGACGTGGTGGTCTCGCGTGTGGGCCGTGACCTGTACGAAAAGTTCTTCCGCGGCTACACGCGCAAGCAGTGGGGCCTGGACCCGTCGGAACTGGACGCCAGCGTCACGGCCCGCGTGCCCACGCGCACCAACCGCGACGACCGCTACTTCACCGACACCTTCCAGGCGATGCCGCTGCATGGCTACACGCGCATGTTTCAGGCCATGCTGCAGCACCCCAACATCCACGTGATGTTGAACACCGACTACCGCGACGTGGTGCATCTGCTGCCCTGGAAGCGCATGGTCTACACCGGGCCGATCGACACCTTCTTCGACCAACGGCACGGCAAGCTGCCCTACCGCAGTCTGCGCTTCGAACACGTCAACGTGCCGCAGGAACAGTTCCAGGCCGTCGGTACCGTGAACTACCCGAACGACTACGGCTATACGCGCATCAGCGAGTTCAAGCACATCACCGGGCAGAAACACCCGAGCACCTCGCTGGTCTACGAATATCCATGCGCGGAGGGCGACCCCTACTATCCAGTGCCGCGGCCCGAGAACGCCGCCTTGTAC
>JAYSXE010000262.1:0-5810 GCA_043717565.1 Burkholderiales bacterium
CCCACCGGCGTGAAGATGGACGACAAGCACGAGCCCAAGCGCAGTGCAGCCGAAATTGCGCTGACCGAACTGCACGCCGGCGGCAAGTTCAACCAGAACAGCTACAAGGTGTCGGGCGGCCTGCACGGCGTGGGCGTGAGCTGCGTAAATGCGCTGAGCGTGTGGTTGCGCCTGACGGTGCGCCGAGAGGGCAAGGTGCACAGCATCGACTTCAAGCGCGGCGTGACGCAAGACCGCGTGATCGAGTTGCGCGACGCGGGTCTTGGGCTTGTGGAAACCAGCCCCATGAAGGTCACCGGCGACACTGAGAAGCGCGGCACCGAAGTGCACTTCCTGCCCGACGACACCATCTTCAGCAACATCGACTTTCACTATGACGTGCTGGCCAAGCGCCTGCGCGAGCTGAGCTTTTTGAACAACGGCGTGAAGATCCGCCTGGTGGACGAACGCAACAACAAGGAAGACAACTTTGCGTTTGCCGGCGGCGTGAAAGGTTTTGTCGGTTTCATCAATACCGGCAAGAAGGTGCTGCACCCCAACATCTTCCACGCCATGGGCGACAAGACCAGCGATCAGGGCACCAACATTGGTGTCGAAGTGGCCATGCAGTGGAACGACGGCTACAACGAAAACGTCTTGTGTTTCACCAACAACATTCCGCAGCGTGACGGCGGCACGCACCTGACCGGCCTGCGCGCGGCCATGACGCGTGTCATCAACAAGTACATCGACGAAAACGAGATCGCGAAGAAGGCCAAGGTTGAAGTGGCCGGCGACGACATGCGCGAAGGCCTGGCTTGCGTGGTGAGCGTGAAAGTGCCCGAGCCCAAGTTCAGCAGCCAGACCAAAGACAAGCTGGTCAGCAGCGAAGTGCGCGGCCCGGTTGAAGACATCGTCAGCAAGCTGCTGACCGACTGGCTGCTTGAAAACCCGCTGGACGCCAAGATCATTTGCGGCAAGATTGTGGACGCCGCGCGCGCCCGCGAAGCGGCCCGCAAGGCCCGCGAAATGACACGCCGCAAAGGTGTGATGGACGGCATGGGCCTGCCCGGCAAGCTGGCCGACTGCCAGGAAAAGGACCCCAGCCAGTGCGAGATCTACATCGTGGAGGGCGACAGCGCCGGTGGCAGCGCCAAGCAGGGCCGCGACCGCAAGTTCCAGGCTATTCTGCCGCTGCGCGGCAAGATCCTGAACGTGGAACGCGCGCGCTATGAACGCCTGCTTTCAAGCGACAGCATCGTCACCCTCATCACGGCGTTGGGCACCAGCATCGGCCCTGAAGAATTCAACGCCGACAAGCTGCGCTACCACCGCATCATCATCATGACCGACGCCGACGTGGACGGCGCGCACATCCGCACGCTGCTGCTCACCTTCTTCTACCGCCAGATGCCGGTGCTGGTGGAACGCGGCCACATCTACATTGCGCAGCCGCCGCTGTACAAGGTGAAGCTGGGCAAGCACGAGCAGTACATCAAGGACGGCCCCGAGCTGGACGCCTACCTGCTGAAGGTGGCGCTGGACGGCGCGGCGGTGTGGCCGCAAGGCGCGCCTGCTGATGTTTCAAGTGTGGGCTCAACACAAGCCGCAGCCCCGGCCATTCAAGGCGAAGCGCTTGAACAGCTGGCGCGCAGCTACCTTCAAGCCAACAGCGTGATCAACCGCCTGAGCAACTGGATGGACCTGGACGCACTGCGCGCCATGGGCAACGGCCTGACGCTGAACCTGGACACGGCAGCCACCGCCGAGCAAAGCGCCATCACCCTGCAAAGCCAGCTGGCTGCAGCCCACAACGACGCGCAGGTGACGGCCGAATTCGACGCCCGCAGCGACAAGCACATCTTGCGCATCAGCCGCCGCCACCACGGTAACGTGAAAAGCAGCGTCATCACGCAAGACTTCCTGCATGGTGCCGACTACGCCGCGCTGGCCGGTGCTGGCACCAGCTTCCTGGGCTTGCTGGGTTCTGAGGCCGTGGTGCGCCGCGGTGAAGGCGAGAAGATGAAGGAAAGCAAGGTGGCCGATTTCCGCGCCGCCATGGCCTGGTTGATGGGCCAGGCTGAAAGCGCCGTCGGCCGCCAGCGCTACAAGGGGCTGGGCGAGATGAACCCCTCACAGCTGTGGGAAACCACCATGGACCCCACCGTGCGCCGCCTGCTGAAGGTGCAAATAGACGACGCCATCGAAGCCGACAAGGTGTTCACCATGCTGATGGGCGACGAGGTGGAGCCGCGCAGAGACTTTATTGAGACGAATGCGTTGAGGGCGGCGAATATTGACGCGTGAGTGGGTCAATGGATTTGAACTGCCAGGCATGACTGCAATGCAGCGTTAGCAGAAGGACAGGAAATCAAGACGCAGCACATTGGATCCTCTGCTGACCCATGATGACGTTGTCCGACCTCACCCAGCGCGCCGCAGTGCTCGCAGCGCTGGACGAGTTCGCCCTCAAAGGCCAAGAACGCTACCTGGCGGACCACGGCTACGGCGTCGCCAGCGGCTATCTGGTTCGCCACCCGCGCACCGACGAGTGGGCCGATTCCAAGGCGATAGCGGGCGTTGCTCTGGGCTACCAATACCCCAGCTCGGGCGGCCTTCGCTCAAACGACTTCTCGGGCGGCCAAGCCACCGTCGTGCGCAAACTGCGGCAACTGGGCTTCGAGGTGCAGGCCATCGGGCAGATCGCGGGCGAGCCATGGCGCGTCGAGGAAGTCGCCCTGATCGTTGCCGACTATCTGTCGATGTTGACGGCTGAACTGAACGGCCAGACATACAACAAATCTGCACGCCGCCGAGCTTTGCTGACGCGGTTGCCGGACCGGTCAGACGGTTCCATCGAGTTCAAGCACTGCAACATTAGCGCGGTGATGCTGGAACTGGGCTATCCCTACGTGCGCGGCTACAAACCGCGCTCCAACTTTCAGCGCCATGTTTTGGTGGACGAAGTGCAGGCACAGGTGGCGACGTTCATACAATTGGACGATGTGGTCTTGGCCGCTGTGCAACGCCCGGCCAGTGCGGCTGACCTGCCGGACTTCAGCCGCGTGAAGGCCGCTGCACCCGCTTGCGACTTCGCGGCCCGCGAGCCAGTCGCGGCCTACGCTCGCAAGGCGATACAGCGCGACTACCTGCAGCGTGAAGCATTGAACCGGTCCTTGGGCCTGGCCGGGGAGCAGTTCGCACTGCAGTTCGAAAGATGGCGCCTTGCAGAGTTGGGCGCCGGTCAATTGGCAGACCAGGTGGTACACGCCTCGCTCGTCGAAGGCGATGGGCTCGGTTATGACATCCGTTCGTTTGAACACGACGGCCGGCCGCGATTCATCGAAGTCAAGACCACCAGCTTCGGCGACCGCACGCCGTTTTTCGTCTCGGCCAACGAAGTGCGTTTTGCGCGCGAACAGGCACCGCAGTTCCATCTGTACCGTCTGTTCGACTTCCGGGTCGCACCGCGCATGTTCCAGCTGAACGGGCCCATCGAACACCACTGCATGCTGGACGCGGCCAACTACCGAGCAACGTTTGCCTGAATAGTGGCAGGCCGCCCGTCGTGCTTACTGCTGTAGCGCAATGGACCTGCGGGGCGACGGCCGATGACCTGCGCATCAGGGAATCGCGCGCCAGAGCGACTGATCTGACGCCCTGCGTCTGCGCCTAGAAAACCCGGTGCTTCAGATACGCCTCCTGCGGGTCCATGCCCGCGCGAATGGCCTTCACCATCGCGCCTTCGGTGGCGAGCTTCTTTTCGGCCGCCACCACCACGGCTTCGGCGGCCGGGCCAGGTATCAACACGATGCCGTCGCGGTCGGCCAGCACGCAGTCGCTTGGCAGCACCTGAACGTTGCCCATGGCGATGGCTTCGCCGTAGGCCTCGGCCCGCCATGCGCACACGATGTCGATGGGCGTGGCGTAGCGCGCAAACACCGGCCCATTCGTACAGCGAGGTGTGCTTGTCCAGCGTTGGGTAGGGCCGGCCGCGTACGGTGAACACGGGGCCGGCGGCCTTCATGCCGGGCGACAGCGCAATGATGGTTCGCGGCAGCACGCGAATGGGCAGCCCCAGGTCTTTCATCACGTCGTGAACCACTGAACTGGTGCAGGCGTGCAGGCGCTCTGCCAGGCTGGGTTTTGAGGCTGTGGTGCTGTGGCGCAGGCCCTTGCGTGCAGGGGCGCGCTTGTTGGTGCTCATGGTCGTTCCATGGGGTGTGGAAAGAGTGGGCTGGCGTGCCGCGTGGGGTGGCTTGAAGGCTGTCGCGGCAAGTCCATTCCACCGTGCGCAGCCGGTCTCGGCCATCGGGGCGAGGCCTGCTTATGCGGGCGGGAACTTCTGGCGTCACGGCCCGGCTTCTAGGCAACGAACCGCCCAGAAAGCAGAAGGCCGCGCCTGCCCGGGTGGGGGCGGTGGCGCGGCCTTGAAGTCTGGCCTCAGGGTCTTGGCAGACCCTTTGGCAGACCTTTCGGCAGAATTATTGGCTGGGCCTTCGCGGGCACGCAGGTGCCCGCTCGGTCCGGCCTCAGCGGACCTTGCCGGCCTTCCAGGCGTTGAGCAGCGTTTCATAGGCGATGGTCTCGCCCTTGGGTTTCTCGTTGGCCAGCTTGGCCCACGGTGCGCCCTTGTCGCTCAGCCACTTCTTGGCGTCTTCCTTCTTGTTGAGCTTGGGTGCGCACTTGGCCATGCCGGCCCGTTCCAGGCGTGCCATCACCTGGTCCATCTCCTCGGCCAGGTTGTCCATCGCGGCCTGCGGGGTCTTCTCGCCGGTCACGGCCACCGCAACGTTCTTCCACCACAGCTGGGCCAGCTTGGGGTAGTCGGGCACGTTGGTGCCGGTGGGCGTCCAGGCCACACGGGCCGGGCTGCGGTAGAACTCCACCAGGCCACCCAGTTTGGGCGCCAGGTCGGTCATGGCCTTGCTCTGGATGTCGCTTTCGCGGATGGGGGTCAGGCCGACGATGGTCTTCTTCAGGCTCGTCGTCTTGGCGGTGACGAACTGGGCGTACAGCCAGGCCGCAGCGGTCTTGTTGGCGTCATGCGCCTCAAAGAAGGTCCAGCTGCCCACGTCCTGGTAGCCGTTCTGCATGCCTTGCTTCCAGTACGGGCCGTTGGGGCCGGGGGCCATGCGCCACTTCGGCGTGCCGTCGGCATTCACCACCGGCAGGCCCGGCTTGGTCATGTCGGCGGTGAAGGCGGTGTACCAGAAGATCTGCTGCGCGATCTGGCCCTGGGCCGGCACCGGGCCGGCTTCGCCGAAGGTCATGCCGATGGCTTCCTTTGGCGAGTACTTCTTCATCCAGTCGACATATTTGGTCAGCGCGTAGACGGCGGCCGGCGAGTTGGTGGCGCCGCCGCGCGACACGCTGGCGCCCTGCGGCGTGCAGCCGTCGGCGCTGGCGCGGATGCCCCATTCGTCCACCGGCTTGCCGTTGGGGATGCCGATGTCGGCGGTGCCGGCCATGCTGAGCCACGCGTCGGTGAAGCGCCAGCCCAGCGACGGGTCTTTCTTGCCGTAGTCCATGTGGCCGTAGATCGGCTTGCCGTCGATCTGCTTCACGTCATTGGTGAAGAACTCGGCGATGTCTTCGTAGGCGCTCCAGTTCAGCGGCACGCCCAGGTCATAGCCGAACTTGGCCTTGAACTTGTCCTTCAGGTCCTGGCGTGCAAACAGGTCGGCACGGAACCAGTACAGGTTGGCGAACTGCTGGTCGGGCAGCTGGTACAGCTTCTTGTCGGGGCCGGTGGTGAAGCTGGTGCCGATGAAGTCCTTCAGGTCCAGGCCGGGGTTGGTCCATTCCTTGCCCTTGCCGGCCATGTAGTC
>JAYSXE010000263.1:0-2617 GCA_043717565.1 Burkholderiales bacterium
CCACGCCCAGCAGCGGCAGGATGGCCACCACCAGCACGATGATGCCCATGCCGCCGACCAGCACCATGAAGCAGCGCCACACGTTCACCGACGTGGGCAACTTGTCCAGCCCGGTCAGCACCGTGGCACCGGTGGTGGTGAGACCGCTCATGGCCTCGAAGTAAGCGTCGGTGAAGCTCAGGCCCGGAATGGCCAGCAACAGCGGCAGTGCGCCAAAGGCGGGCAGCACCAGCCAGGTCAGCGTGACCAGCACAAAGCCGTCGCGTGGCTTGAGTTCACGCTTGAAGCGGCGCATCAACAGGCTGAGCAGCACGCCCGAACCGGCGGTGATGGCCATCGCCATCAGGAACGGGGCCTCGGCCGCATCGTGCTCGAACAACGCAAAGGCCAGCGGCACGCCCATGAGCAACGCAAACAGCACCAACATGCGGCCCACCAGGGCCAGGACGACGAAGGGACCCATGCCGCTCTGCGCCTTCAGAACATGAAGGTCGCGCTGACCTGGAACAGCTTTTCGATCTCGCGCACCATGCGCTTGCGCGGCACGAAGATGATGACGTGGTCGTTGGTCATCACCAGCGTGTCGTGGTGCGCAATGATGACCTCGGGTTTGGCATCTTCACCCGCCTCGCTGCCGTCGAGGCGGTGCAGCCCGCGCACGATGGCGCCCACCATCGCGCCCTTGGGCAGCTTCACTTCTTCGATGCGGCGGCCCGCCAGCTTGCAGGTCTTGTGGTCGCCGCGCACGATGGCCTCCAGCGCCTCGGCCGCGCCGCGGCGCAGGCTGTGCACGGCCTCCACGTCGCCACGGCGCACGAAGGCCAGCAGCTCGCCGATGACGGCCTGGCTGGGGCTGATGGCGATGTCGATGGTGGTGCCCTGCACCAGGTCGGCGTAGGCCTTGCGGTTGATGACCGCCAGCACGCGCCGCGCCCCCAGCCGCTTGGCCAGCAGGCAGCTCATGATGTTGTCTTCGTCGTCGCTGGTCAGCGCGAGGAAGAGGTCCATGTCGTGCACGTTCTCTTCGGTCAGCAGTTCTTCGTCGGTGCTGTCGCCGTGCAGCACCAGCACGTCGGACGACAGCTGGGTGGACAGGTACTCGCAGCGCGTCTGCACCGGTTCGATGATCTTGACCTGGTACTGGCCGTCCAGTTCGCGTGCCAGGCGCAGGCCCACCTTGCCACCGCCGGCGATCATCAGGCGCTTGACCGGGCGGTCCATCTTGCGCAGCGCGCCCAGCACGGTGCGGATGTGCTCGGTGGCCGACAGCACAAACACCTCGTCACCCGGCTCGATGCGCGTGCTGCCTTCCAGCACCGGCACGGCGTTGTCCTGGCGGTAGATGGCCACGATGCGCATGTCGACGCCCGGCACCAGATTTGGAATTTCGGCCAGGCTGTGCTGCACCAGCGGGCCGCCGGCCACCGCGCGCACCGCGATCAGGCTGACCAGGCCATGCGCAAATTCCAGCACCTGCAGCGCTTCGGGGTATTCGATCAGCTTGCGGATGTAGGTGGTAACGCTGTTCTCGGGGCAAATCACCTGGTCCACCGAAAAGCCGCTCTTGGCCATCAGCGCACTGCCGTTTTCGAACTCGGGGCTGCGCACGCGGGCGATGGTGGTGGGCACGTTGAACAGATCGTGTGCCACCTTGCAAGCGACCAGATTGGTTTCGTCCAGCGGCGCGCAGGCGATCAGCATGTCGGTGTCTTCGATGCCGGCTTCACGCAGCACGCTGGGCTGGATACCGTTGCCGACCACGCCGCGCAGGTCCAGCCGGTCTTGCAGCTGGCGCAGCCGCTGCGGGTCGCTGTCGATGACGGTGATGTCGTTCTTCTCCGAGACCAGGCTCTCGGCGACGCTCTCGCCCACACGGCCGGCGCCCAGGATGACGATTTTCATGCGGCAGGAGTCTACGGCGACGCGCAAGCGGCGGCGCCCGGCCCGACCCCGGGCATGTGGCAATGGCGGCGTCTGGGGCGGGGTGCTACGGCCCGCCCAGCGCGCGCTTCATCGTCGCCACCAGCAGCGGCTGCAGTTCCCGCACCAGCGCCTCGTGCTCGCCCGGCGGCGCGCTGCCTCGGTGGCGGCCGCGCCACAGGGCGACGAATGCCGGCTGGAGGGCGGCCACGGCCGGCTGCAGCGCAGCGTGGGCTGCAGCGTCGTCCAGCCCATGGGCGATGGCCAGGTGCTGCTGCAGCAAGGCGCGGGTGATCTGGTCCATCGCACCGTCGTCCCAGGCCGCGAAATTGCTGTCGGCGCCGCGCACCACGTTCAGGCCGCGCGCCATGCCGGCACCGCCCAGCGCGCCGATCACGCCGCCGGCCACCATGCCGGCGCCCATGGTCAGCCCGCCGCTCAGCACATCGGCCTTCAAGCCGGCCAACGCGCCGGTGAGCACGCCGCCCAGCATCGCGGCGCGGCCTTCGCCCAGCTTCTTGTGCAGCACGGCGCTGGGCGCCGCGGCTTCGGTGTGCAGCACCATGGCGCCGCCGTGCGGCTGTTCACCGGCCCAGGCTGTGAGCTCGGCCATCACCTGCTGCCACTGTGTCTGCAGGGTCTCGGCCAGGGCTGCACGCGCGGCTTCGGCATCGGCCTTGCGCGCCATCAGGCCGTT
>JAYSXE010000264.1:0-14210 GCA_043717565.1 Burkholderiales bacterium
CAGCGTGCGCGGGTCGGGCACGCTGTCGCGGTAGCGGTATTCGCTGGCGATTTCCACGCTGGTGGGAATGCCGGCGATGCTTTCCAGCCAGTACTTGGCCGTCATGCCTGAATAACTGCTGGTGCCGCAGGCCAGTATCAGCACGCGGTCGATGTCCTTGAAGACGCGGTAGGCACCGTCACCGAACAGTTCAGGGCTGATGCCTTCCACGCCTTCCAGCGTGTCGGCCAGCGCACGCGGCTGCTCGAAGATTTCCTTCTGCATGTAGTGGCGGTAGGGGCCCAGTTCGGCCGCGCCGCTGTGCGCGTGCACGGTGCGCACGGTGCGCTGCACGGGCTGGTAGCGGCTGGCGTTGCCGCTGTCTTGCGCGCTGCTGATCCAGTACTTGCCCAGTTGCAGGTCGACCACGTCGCCCTCTTCCAGGTAGACGATCTGGCTGGTCACGCCCGCCAGAGCCATGGCGTCGCTGGCCAGGAAGTGTTCGCCTTCACCCTTGCTGCCGGCACCGGCGGCCCCTTCGCCCACGCCCAGCACCAGCGGGCTGCCGTGGCGAGCACCCACCACGCGCTGTGGTTCGTCGCGGCAGAACACGGCTATGGCGTAAGCACCGCGCAGGCGCGGCAGGGTCTGCTGCACGGCTTCCAGCAGGTCGCCGTTGTACAGGCTGTGCACCAGGTGGCAGATGACTTCGGTGTCGGTCTGGCTGGAAAAGACGTAGCCCTTGGCCTGCAGTTCACGCCGCAGTTCGTCGTGGTTTTCGATGATGCCGTTGTGCACCAGGGCGATCTTGCCGCTGGCCGCGGCGGCGGCGTCTTTGCCAGCGGTGGGGCCGGCGCTGAAGTGCGGGTGAGCGTTGTGCACCGCCGGCGCGCCGTGCGTGGCCCAGCGGGTGTGGGCAATGCCGGTGCCCGAGCTGATGCAGTCGGTGGCGGCGTTGGCTTCCAGTTCGGCCACCCGGGAGGTGCTGCGCGCCCGGCGCAGTTCGCCCCCCTGGTGCACGGCCACGCCGCAGCTGTCGTAGCCGCGGTATTCCAGACGCTTCAGGCCTTCCAGGAGGATAGGAACGATGTTGCGCGTGCTGACGGCGCCGACGATGCCACACATGATGTTTGCTGCCTTTGCGGTTGGATGCCGGGGCGAATGCTAGGCGGGTTGCATTGCCTGTTTATTGCAAAATATATGCTTTTTTAGACAATACGTTTCTCTTCATTGCGTCGCCAGCTTTTTATTGCAACCAGATAGTATTTACAGCGCTAATATTTCAGCATGGAACTCGATGCCACCGACTTGCGACTGCTGGACGTGCTTCAAGCCGACGCGTCCCTGACCAATCAGAACCTGGCTGAGCGCGCACTCACATCGCCTGCAACGGCATTGCGCCGTGTGCGCCGGATGGTGGATGCCGGTCTTATCGAACGCCAGGTGGCATTACTGAACCCCCATTGCCTGGCGCAGGGGCTGACAGCACTGGTAGAAATCACGCTCGACCGGCAAGGCGCAGAGCACCTGGACGCTTTCGAGGCGCGGGCCGTGGCCGAAATCTCCGTGCAGCAGGTATGGCGCGTATCGCCCGGGCCCGACTTCGTGCTGGTGCTGTTCGTGCCCGACATGCCGGCCTACCACGCGCTGGTGCAGCGCCTGTTCACGCAAGACGCCAATGTGCGCAACGTGAAGGCGTTTTTCAGTGTGAAGCGGGCGAAATTCGACCCGCGCATCGAGTTGCGCCAACCGGGTTGAGGCAGCCCAGGCCTGGAGTTCCGGCGGACAACCGAGCCTGTTGAAACGGGGGCGGGAACGGCGATCGGCAGGCGCTACCCACGCGTGGCGCTCAAGACAGCTGGGTGCCTGGCCCCAGGCAAAGTTCCTCAGCCAATGCACCGGGGCTGACTCGGCGCAGCCGAGCGTTCAGGGCGCTTTGAATGCTGACAGGCCCGTCGGCAGCCTGCACCACGATCTGGTGACTGTGGACGGCCAGCACCGTGCCAGGCTGATGCTTCGCGCCGCCGTCCCAAACTGCGGGTGGCGCGCGCTCCACCTGCAACGGGTGAAACAACCCATCTGCGCAGGTCACAGTGGCCAGCACGAAAGGATTCGGCGCGGGGTAATAGTTCAGGCCGCGCACAAAGCGGTCAATCTTTTCGAACGGCCAGCTGAAGTCGACGCGGCCCGCGTTGGGCAGGTCCTTGCGGCCGAAGTAGCGCGACTCGCCATCGGGCGTTCCCTGAGCCTTCAGAGTTCCCGCCATCAACTCAGGCAAGCGTTCGCGGAGCAGATCGACCCCCGTTGCGAACGACTTCCTGGACAGGCTCAGGGCGGTCTCGTCGGCCGCGACATCGAACATGCGCTGAAACAGCACCTGGCCCGTGTCGATCTGCTCTTCCACTTCATGCCACGCCACGCCGTAGCGCTTTTCGCCGTTGATGATGGCCCAGGAGAACGTGAATATGCCGCGGTAGCCGGGCAGCGGGCCCGCATGGAGGTTGATGGTGGTCCGGCTGGGCAGCGCCAGCAGCGGTTTGCGGATGATGGTCGGGTTGTAGATGCTGAACAGGTAGTCCGGGGCAATCTTGGCGATGCGCTTGAGGGTTGCCTCCGAATTGACGTCACCGTCGCCAGCGTACGGCACGCCATGCCTTTCACACCACAGCCGCACGAAGTCACCCACGCCACGCAGGCCTGGATGCGAGATCACCAAAGCAATCTCGCAGCCGTTGCATTCCTTCATGACGGTCAAGGCATCGACAGCAACACCCAGGTTTCCGATGACAACAACTTTGACCATTAGCGCTTTCCGTGGTGCCCTGTCATGCTGACTTTTCAACATCGGCAGCCATTTCATCACGGGACTTGGTCAAGCGGTGCTTGGGTGACCGGAAGGCGGCGTGAAGGCCGACCCAAAAGTGCAGGCGCTCTGGCCGTTGAGGTCGCAGCGAAACGCGATGCCGGGAATGCGTCACACCCGCTCGACAAGCGCCTTTCTCCGGGCGCCACCGCTGCACCCATCGAGCGATGCACGAACCGGCTCCAGTCCCCGCCATCTGACGCAGCGCGTCAGTGCCGCAATTACCGCAAGTGCGCGCAAGGCGTTGGGGGGCACTGAGGCCTGGAAGCCAAATCGGAAAGCGCCGCTCCTGCGCGGGCTGCGGCCGGCGGCTTTCTGCCGACCATTCTTTTAAGTGGGCAGCGGCTGCCGCGGCAGCGCCAGGCACAGGCGCGTGCCGCCCCTGGGCGAGGGCAAGGTGTGCAGGCGCCCGCCGTGCAGGGTGGCAATGCGCTGCGCAATGGCCAGGCCCAGGCCGCCCATGCCGCCGCCGGCGTGGCGGCGCACGGCGGGGTCGCGAACCGAGGTGCCGGCGTCCAGCCGCAGCCGCAGTGCTTCGGGCAGGCCGGGGCCGCTGTCTTCCACCAGCACCGCCACCTCGCGCTCGCTGCACTGCAGGCTGACCTGCACCGCCTGGGCCGACGGGGCGTGGCGCACGGCGTTGTCAATCAAGTTGGTGAGCGCACGTTCAATCAAGTGCAGGTCGCCCTGCAGTTCCACCGCACCCGGTGCCGCGCCGGCCAGCGCCACGCGGCTGGGGGTGGCCAGCAAGCCAAACTTCTGCACCGCGTCGGCCACCAGTTCGTCCAGGCGAAAGCGTTCGCTGTGCAACACCTGGTCCATCGACTGCAACGTGGCCAGTTCAAACAACTGCTGTGTCAGGTGGCGCAGCTTGTCACTTTGCGCCAGCGCGGTCGACAGGTGCTGGCCCGCCGCCCGAGGGGCGTCGGCAGGCACGCCCGCACGCAGGGCCTCCAGGTGGCCGTGCAGCGCCGTCAGTGGTGTGCGCAGGTCGTGCGCCACGTTGGCGATCACTTCGCGGTGTGCCGTGGCTTGGCGCTGTTGCTGCTCATGCTGAATGGCCAGTCGCTGGGCCATGCCATGGAAACTGAGGGTCAGCGCGGAAATCTCGTCGCCACTGCCCACTGGTGCGGCGGCCCGCGGCAAGACCCCGGTTTGTGGTGCGGCCACACCCGTATCGGACGGCCCTGCGCTGCTGCTGGGTGGCGGCAATTCCAGTTCAGCCATGTCACGCGCAAGACTCTCCAGTGGCCGCGTCAGCGCACGCACCGCCAGCGCACCCACCGACAAGGCCACCAGCAGCCCGGCCATGGCGGCCCAGGCCATGCTGCGCCAGATGCGCCCCTGGCTCAGGTGAGCGGCCACCGCATTGCGGGCCGGGCCGTCCAGCACGATGTACAGGTAACCGGCCTTGCCGCCAGCACCTGGCGCAAACATCGCCGCGCTGAACAATCGCTGCTCGCCGCTGCCCATGGGGTCGGTGCCGTACTGCGGCAAGGGGGCGCCGCTGAGGAAGGCTCGCAAAGCCGCGGTGTCCACCTGCGGCTGGCGCACCATGCCCGGCTCGCCGATGTAGTTCTGCACCCGACCTGCGGGGTTCAGCACATACACCTGGATGCCAGGGTTCACTGTCATCAGCATGCGCAGCAATTCCTGCCGCGACTCTGGGTCGTCGGGCGTGCCACCGCCCAGGTCGGGCCAGTGCTTGGCGATGTGGTCAGCCAGCCCGTAAGACAGGCGCTGCAGCGCCTCATGCTCTTTTTCTGCCGCCACGCGCCACGACAGCAGGCCTACAAACAAGCCCCAGCCCAGCAGCACCGTGGCCAGCACCAACACCAACCGCGCGGGCAGGCGGCGGGGCAGCAAGCGCTGCGGCGAAAAATGCCCCTTCACGCCACCGCCCGGGGCAGCGCCGCCCCAGCGCCGGCGCCGCGCGGCGCCACGTTGTGCGGGCCCGGCGCGTTGAAGCGGTAGCCCAGGCCCCAGACGGTTTCGATCAGGCGCGGCGCCGAGGCGTCGCCTTCGATCTTGCCGCGCAGGCGGTTGATGTGTGAGTTCACCGTGTGTTCGTAACCGTCGAACCCTTCGCCCCAGACCCGCTGCAGCAGTTCACTGCGGCTGAAGATCTGCCCCGGGTGGCGAGCCAGAAAGTGCAGCAGGTCAAATTCGCGCAGCGTCAGGGTCAGTTCCATGCCGGCCAGGTTGACCTTGCGGCTGGCTTGGTCGATGCGCAAACTGCCGATCTGCAGACCTTGCGACTGCGGCTGCGCGCGCAACTGCTCCACGCGCCGCAGCAGGGCGCGCACGCGAGCGGTCAGCTCCAGCATCGAGAAGGGTTTGGCCAGGTAGTCGTCAGCACCCAGCTCCAAGCCCAGCACGCGGTCGGCTTCGGCCACGCGGGCGCTGAGGATGATGACGGGCACATGGCCTTCGCGCTCGCGCAGGCGACGGCAGATTTCAAAGCCGTCGGTGCCGGGCAGCATCAGGTCCAGCAGCACCAAGTCCCAGGTCTGGGCCTGGATGCAGCGCATCGCCGCGTAGCCGTCGGCCGCGTGTTCAACGCTGTAGCCGGCGCCGCGCAGGTGCAGCGACACCACCTCGGCCACGGCGGCGTCGTCTTCAATCAGCAGCAAGCGGTGCAAGCCCATTGGCAGTCCAGTCCATTGGGGCAGCGCGCGCCCTTCCGGCTGGGTCGGAAGGGCGCGGCACGCCCTTACAGCACAGCGCGCGAGGCCCCCAATGCGGGGCTGTGGCTCAAGCCTTGCGCTGGCTGCGGCGTGTGAAGCCCAGCGCGCCCATGGCCATCGCTACCAGTGCCACGCTGCCGGGCTCTGGGACATTGGAATTGAGCACTTGAAAGCCGATGCGGGCAATTTCGGTGTTCGCGCTGACGTTGTTTGTGAAGACATACCCGGCGCCCGTGGTCAGACCGTTGTTGGCGCTGAGCTCCGAGAAGTTGAAGGACACCAAACCGTTTTGCGGTGTGCGCAGGCTGTTGGTGCCCACGAAGGCAGCGGCAAGAGGGTCGGTGGCTTCAGACCCGGCGTCCCAGATTTCGCTGGCGGCCTGCGAGATCTGCGAGATCAGCAGATTGCCCGCGGCGTCGAAGACCTGATACTCGGTCGCGCTGTCGTTGCCGATGAAGTGGTCGTTGCTGGGAATCACCATCGAGCCGAAGGTGAAAAAGCGGTTCACCGCCGTGTCGACCACCAGGTCGAGCGTGCGTGTCACGCCAGCCAGCACCGGCCCACCCGCACCCACAGTGCCGCGCGTGGCCAGTGGCTCAGCGGCCATGAAAGCCGGTTGCCAGGCCGAACCCGAGCCCCCTTCGGCCACCGACACGATCGGGGCGGTGGCCACGGTGCCAATATTGAAGGAATCAAACAGCCCCTGGCCAAAGCCGACATGCAGTGGCGCAAAAGCGATGCCGTTGGCCGGCGCGACGTTGGCAAAACTGACTCTGACGCTGACGAGCGCAGCTTGCGCCGCGCCGATGCTGCCCAGCAGGCACAGTGCGGCGACGGCCTGACGGGACAGTGAAGAGGACTTGCGAAACATGTTCATCTCCTGGTTGTGAACGGGTGCAGCCGATCGTAGGAAGCAGGCCTCCCCCGGTCCTCACCCAAAGTTCACGCCACCGTGAGACCCTGCAACCCAGGGGGGGGCCGCGCTCACCACGGCACCCGCAGCGCGGGCCGCTCAGGATTGCCGCAGCACCGCCAGGCCCTTGAGGTATTCACCCTCGGGGAACATCAGCGTGGTGGGGTGGTCGCACGCCCCTTCCAGGCGCTGCACGATGGCGCCGTCCACCTGCGCGTCCATCGCCGCGCCGGCCACGATCTTGTGGAACAGGTCGGCGTTCACGCCGCCGCTGCAGCTGAAAGTGAGCAGCAGGCCGCCCGGGGCCAGCAGCATCAGCGCCAGGCGGTTGATGTCCTTGTAGGCGCGCGCGGCGCGCTCGGCATGCGCTGCCGTGGGCGCGAACTTCGGCGGGTCCAGCACGATGGCGTCATAGCGCCGGCCCTCTTGCAGGCTGCGGCGCAGGAACTGGTTGACGTCGCTGTCATGGCATTCGCTGCGCGCCACATCAAAGCCGTTCAACTGCACATGCTGCTGCACCCTGTGCAACGCTGGCGCCGAAGAGTCCACGCTGGTGACCTGTTGCGCACCGCCGGCCAGCGCCGCCACGGTGAAGCCTCCGGTGTAGCAGTAGGTGTTCAGCACGCGCTGGCAGCCCAGTTGCCGCACCCAGCGCGCCAGCAGCGCGCGGTTGTCGCGCTGGTCCAGGTAGAAGCCGGTCTTGTGGCCGCTGGCCACGTCCAGGGTCAACTGCCAGCCGTGTTCGGTGATGGTGATGTCGGTGTGGCCGTCGTCGCCCGCGCCCTGGCGCAGCCAGCCCGTCTGGGGCGGCAGGCCTTCAAGCGCGCGCACGCTGGCGTCGCTGCGTTCATACAGGCGCGTGCAGCCGGTGGCGGCCAGCAGCGCGTCGGCCAGCACGCCCTTCCAGCGCTCGGCGCCAGCCGAACCGAACTGGGCGCACAGGGTGTCGCCATAACGGTCCACCACCAGGCCGGGCAGCCCGTCGGCCTCGCCATGCACCAGGCGCACGCCGGTGCTGGCAATGGGCAGCCGTGCGCGCAGCGCCACCGCCTGGGCCACGCGGCGCTGGAAAAAGGCGGCGTCGATGCGCTCGGCTTCATCGAAGCTCCACGCGCGCACGCGGATGCTGGAAGCCGGGCTGCAGGCGCCCCACGCCAGAAAGCGGCCGTCGGCCGCTTCAATGCGCACGGTCTCGCCCGGGTCGGCGTTGCCGCTCTTGATGCTGCCTTCGAACACCCAGGGGTGGCGCCGCTGCAGCGAACGCTCTTTGCCTTCACGCAGGCGAAACGACTTCATGCCCTGCCCTGCCCGAGCGCAGCGGCGTTGGCGACGGCGATGACGGTGGCGCCCTTCAAACGCCAGCCGCAGGCCGGCTGCGTCATGGCCGCGCCGGCGCCGCGCTGGCGGGCTGCATCTGCTCGCGCCAGCGCATGGCGTTGTAGATGCGTGTGCGGGTGCTGGGGTGCGTGAAGAAGATGAATTCCTCCCAGGCGCTGGGCTCGGGCTTGCGGTACTCGGTCAGCTTCAGCAGCACCTCGGCTTCACCGTGCGGTTCACGGGCCAGGTTCAGGCCCCACAGGTCGGCCTCGGTCTCCTGCGTGCGGGTGATGGTGTTGGTCACGGGCGTGGCCACCAGCAGGTAGGTGCTGAACACGGCCGCCAGCACCGGCAGGCTGGCCACGTCGGCCACGCCGGTGATGCGCCACCGCGCGCCCCAGCGGGCCAGCAGGCGCTTCATGGCCCACTGCGCAAGCAGGAAGCCCACCATCACCACCAGGGCAAATTGCACCAGCGTCTTCGGGATGTGGTTCATTGCGTAGTGGCCGATCTCGTGGCCCATCACCGCGCGCACCTCCTCCGGGCTGGAGCGGTTCAGCAGGTTGTCGTTCAGGCGCACGGCAGCGGTGCCAAACAACCCCGACACGTTGGCGCTGACGCGCGTGGTCTGGCGCGATGCGTCGAAGACGTACACGTTGTCCACCGGCACGCCGTTGGCATGGGCCATGCTCAGCACGGCGGTCTTCAGCGGGCCGTCGGGCACCGGCTTGTAGGTGTTGAACAATGGCTCGATCCAGATCGGCGCCACCGCGATCATCAGCGTCAAAAACCCCATCACCACGCCCGTGCCCCACAGCCACCACTGCGCACCGGCACGGCGCAGCACGGCGTACAGCACCGCCACCAGCAGCACGCCCGCCAGCACCGCCACCACCAACCCGGTGAGCGCTTCACCCAGCCACGCAGACGCGGTCTGGGTCGACATGCCAAAGGCCTTTTCGCGCCAAAAGCCCTGATAGAACGACAAGGGCAGCATCAGCGCCCAGACCGCGGCGCTGTAGGCCGCGCCGTACAGCGCGTCGCGCAGCGGCAACCAGCGGATGCGGCGCGCGGCCCAGTCCCGCAGCGCCGTTGACGGCCGCGTGAACAGCAACAGCGCCGCCACGCCCAGAGCCGCCAGCCCGTTGAACAGCCGCAACCAGTAGCCGCCTTCAAAGTAGGCGTTCGAACGCGCCACCACGTCGGTCGGCAGGCGGTCCAGGTAAGCCTGCGTTGCGGCCTTGGCGTCCGGCGGCAACGCGGCGCGCCAGGCGTCGTCCACCGGGCGGATGCGGAAGCCCGAACCTGGCCCCACGGCACCCGCTGTCGCTGCCGATACCGATGCCGATGCGGCTGCGGGTGCGGGTGCGGGTGGGGTTGCAGCCACCATGGGCGATGCCAGTGGCGCACTGCCGGCCTGACCCGCAGGGGCGCCAGCCGTCTGCGCATGCCCCGCCTGCCAGAACAACGCCAGGCACAACATCGGCACCCAGGCCGCAAACCGCAACAAAACAATCTTCATCGCAACCCTCACTTGCGGCGCGCCCGCGGGTGTGCCGCGTCGTACACCTTGGCCAGATGCTGGAAGTCGAGTTTGGTGTACACCTGCGTGGTGCTGATGCTGGCGTGGCCCAGCAGTTCCTGCACGGCGCGCAGGTCGCCGCTGCTTTGCAGCACATGGCTGGCAAAGCTGTGGCGCAGCATGTGCGGGTGCACCTTGGTGGGCAGGCCACTGCGCTGTGCCTGCGCCTGCAGCCGGTTGCGCAGCTGGTTGGGCGTCAGGCGCGTGCCGCGCTGGCTGACAAACAGGGCCGGCTCGCCGGCCCCAGCCAGCAACGGGCGCAGCGCCAGCCAGGCCTGCAGCGCCAGCAGCGCGGCGCGGCCCACCGGCACACTGCGGCGCTTGCTGCCCTTGCCCAGCACGTGGGCGGTGGCGTCGGCCACATCCACCCAGCCGCGGGCCGTGCCCGAGGCCGCCACGTCCAGCCCCAGCAGTTCGCCAATGCGCAGGCCGCTGCCGTACAACAGCTCGGTGATGGCCTGGTCGCGCGCGGCCAGCTCGGGCCGGCCGGTATCGTTGTGGCCGGCGTCGTCGGCCAGCGCCACCGCCTGTTCCACCGACAAGGCCTTGGGCAGTGGCTTGGCGGCCTTGGGCGGGCGGATGCCTTCCACCGGGTTGGCCTGCACCAGGCCCTGGCGGCCCCACCAGCGGTACAAGCCGCGCCAGGCGGCCAGTGCAATGGCGATGCTGCGCGGCGCCAGGCCGCGCGTGCGCAATTGCGCCACCCAGCCGCGCAGATGGTGGGGTTGCGCCGTGGGCAGGCTGACCGCGCTGGCCTGCGCAAAAGTCTGCAGACGCAGCAGCGCTTCGCTGTACATGGCCAGCGTGCGGCTGGCCAGCCGCCGTTCAACCCGCAGGTGCTGCACAAACTGCTGCAACGGTTCGGCCAGCGCAGGGCTGGCACCGACTGCTGAAGCCACAGGTTCAGCAGCCATCGGCCTGGCGCAGCCTCAACCGCGCGCCGCGGTGGGCGCCAGCAGGCGCGCCAGCGCTGCGCTGGTGATTTCGCTGATGCGCACCAGGAATTCCGTCCCCATGCTGGACGTGTAGCGCGTAGCGTCGGGCGAGCCCAGCACCAGCAGGCCGAAGCTGTGGTCGCCACGGTGCAGCGGAATCATGGCCAGCGACAGCACGGTTTCCGGTTCGTCCAGCCATTCACCGGCTTCGAAGCCGGAATTCATGCCGCAGTAAGGCAGTGCCAGGCTGCCAGTGAAGCTTTTCACGTCGTCGGTGACGGCCTGCGCATAGGGCTGGTCGGCCAGTTCGGCGGGAACCCCCCACAGCCGCATGGCCACCTGCGGAATCAGGAATTCATGCTGCAGCGAGCGCAGCAGCTGCTGCGGCAGTTCGGCATCAACACCCACCGCCAGCGCGCTGCGGGTGTAGCGGTGCAGGCGGTCGAACAGCGCCACGTTGTCCTGGCTGTTGCGCACCATGTCCATGATGCGGTGTTCCAGGCCGCGGTTGCGTTCGCGCAGCATCTCCATCTGCCGTTCCTGCAGCGACACGGCACGCTTGCCGTGCGGGCTGGTCAGCTGCACGGTGGACAGCAGTTCGGCGTGGCGCTCGAAGAAGCCCGGGTTGTTGGCCAGGTACTGCGCGATGTCGTTCTCGGTGATGCCTTGTACCCCGGCCGTGTCTTGCGGGGTGCCCTGGGCAGGGCCTGCGGGTGTGGTCACAGCTCGATCTCTCCTTCAAAAACAGTTTGTGCAGGGCCGGTCATGCGCACGGGTGTGCCCAGGCCGCCCCATTCGATCAGCAGGTCGCCGCCCCGGGTGTGCACTTCCACCGCCGGGTCCAGCCAGCCCAGCCGTATGCCGGCCACGACGGCGGCGCAGGTGCCGGTGCCGCAGGCCAGGGTTTCGCCCGCGTCGCGTTCGAACACGCGCAGCCGGGCTTCGGTGCGCGACAGCGGCTGCAGGAAGCCGACGTTCACACCCTGCGGGAAATGCGGGTCGCGTTCGATGGCCGGGCCCAGCGTGGCCACCGGCGCCGTTTCGGTGTCGGCAACCCGCGTCACCGCATGCGGGTTGCCCATCGACAGCACCGCCATTTCAACGCCGTGCAAAGGCCACAGCGCCAGGCCGTTGCCCACGGCGCGCGGCTGCAGGCCCTGCGCTTCGAAGGGCACCAGCGCCGGTTCAAAAACGGGCTCGCCCATGTCCACCGTCACCCGGCCGTCGGGCCGCAGCACCAGTTCCAGCACGCGGTTGACGGTCTGCACGCGCACGCGGTCCTGGGTGGTGAGCCCCTTGTCACGCACATAGCGCAGGAAGCAGCGTGCACCGTTGCCGCAGTGCTCCACCTCGTCGCCGCTGGCGCCGTTGAAGATGCGGTAGCTGAAGTCGATGCCGGGCGTGCGGCTGGCCTCCACGGCCAGGATCTGGTCGGCACCGACGCCAAAGCGGCGGTCACCCAGGTGCCGCAACTGCTGCGGCGTCAGCGAAATGGGCGCGCGCGTGCCGTCGAGCACGACAAAGTCGTTGCCCGCACCCTGCATCTTCGTGAACCGCTGCCACATGGCTGCGGATTGTCGGGGCAAAAGGCAGGCTGCACGGCAGCCAAGCACCGGTGGCCAGCGCGCAGTGCGTCAATACAGCGAAGGCTCGCCAGGCGGCCGCGTCTTGAACCGCTTGTGCACCCACAGGTACTGCGCCGGGTTGCGGCGAATCTCTTCTTCGATGAAGCGGTTCATGCGTGCGGCGTCGGCCTTGGCGTCGTCGGTGGGCCAGTCCTGCCAGGGCGGCAGAAAGCGCACACGCCACCCCTGCCCGCCGGGCAGGATTTCAGCCACCACCGGCTGCACCACCATGTTCAGGCTGCGCGCCAGCCGCGACGGGGCCAGCAGCGTGGCCGCGGGGTGGCCAAAAAAGGGCACGAATGCGGCGTCGCGCAGGCCGAAGTCCATGTCGCTGGGGTTGAAGAAAGCGCTGCCGCGCTTGATGGCGCGCACCATCGGCAATGCGCTTTGCTGGCGCGTGAACATGTCGGCACGGCCGAATCGACCCCGCCCGCGCTTTAGCGCGGTATCCAGCACCGTGTTGCTCTGCTCGGTGTAGACGTTGCACACCTGCTGCTTCTGGAACAGCTGCGTGGCCGCCCCTGCCACGTCCACAGCCAGGAAGTGCGGCACCAGCCACATCACCGGCCGTTCACTGGTTTCGGCCAGGTGCACGTCACCTTCCACCTGAATCAGCCGCTGCAGCCGCTGCGCGCTGGCGTACCACAGCAGGCCGCGTTCCAGCAGGCTTCGTGCCAGCCACTGGAAGTGCTCGCGTACCAGCAGCAGCTGCTGCTGCGGCGACAGCTCGGGCAGGCACAGCTGCACATTGCGCAAGGCCACGCGCCGGCGCTCGTGTGCCAGCGCATGCATCACGCGGCCCAGCAGCCGGCCCAGCGCAGCCTGCAAGCCCAGCGGCAACAGGTGCAGCAGCCACACCACCGCCAGCAGCAGCCGGGCGGCACCGTTCAGCAACAGGGCCTTCATGCCGCCATGGCCTGCTGGCGCGGCTGCTTGAAGCGGTGGTAGCCCCACAAATACTGCGTGGGCAGCTGGCGGATGGTCCATTCCATGGCCTGGTTCAGCACCGTGGCCGACGCCAGCAACCAGGCTTCTTCCTGCTGCGCATCGGGCGCAACGGGCCGCGCGGGCAGCGGCGTGGGCAGGTCACGCAGGCGCACCACATGGCCCAGGCCCCTGGGCAGGCGTTCCACCCAGATCAGGCACACCGCGGCGCCGGTCTGCTGCAGCAGGCGCGACACCAGGGTCATGGTGTAGGCCGATTGCCCAAAAAATGGTGCCCAGACGCCCTGCCCGTCGGGCGGCACCTGGTCGGGCAGCATGCCCAGCGTTTCGCCGCGGCGCAGCGCGCGAATCAACTGGCGCACACCCGCCAGGTTGGCCGGTGCCGTCAGCAGGCCGGGCCTCTCACGGGCCTGTTCTTCCAGTTCGCGCAGCCAGGGCTGGCGCGCCGGGCGGTACAGCGCCGTCAAGGGTTTTTCAGCGCCAAAACGCTGTGCGTAGGCCTGCGCCGCCAACTCGAAGCTTCCCAGGTGCGGCGTCAGCAGCACCAGGCCGCGGCCCTGCCCCAGCAGCCGGCTGACCAGTTCGGCGTTGTCCCACTGCAGCGGGTCTTCGATCGGCTGGCCGGGCGGGCGCAGCCACAGCCGGGGCAGTTCCAGCACCATGCGGCCGGCTTCGGCCACGGCGGCGCGGCGCTGGCCGGCTTCCAGCCCGGCCCGTGCGGTGTTCTGGCGCAGCCGTTGCCTGTAGCTGGGTGACAGCATGTAAGGCAACCACCCCACCCAACCCCCCGCGGCGTGCAAATGCCGCAACGGTCGACGGGCCAGCCATTTCAACGCAGGGTGCATGTTTCCTATACTTCAAGCATCGCCGAGTTAAAGGACAACTTGCGGGGCGATCGCGGCGCGAAGCATAACCAGCGCCGCCGGGCAGGCCAGTCAGGGCGTTGTGTGCAAGCAGCACGGCAACACAAGCCCCGGCCGGTGGCTCAACAAATCCGCTAAAGCGTTCGCCGCGGCCCCAGGCAAGTACTGACCAGCGACGACGCCGATGTCAACGCGTGTCAATTCAGTCACTTCAACCTGCTAGGAGCCCACTGTGGCGAACGACTTCCTCTTCACCTCTGAATCCGTTTCTGAAGGCCACCCCGACAAGGTGGCTGACCAGATTTCAGACGCCATCCTTGACGCGATCTTCAAGCAAGACCCGCGCAGCCGGGTGGCCGCCGAGACACTGTGCAACACCGGGCTGGTGGTGCTGGCCGGTGAAATCACCACCAACGCGCACGTCGACTACATCCAGGTCGCGCGCGACACCATCAAGCGCATCGGCTACGACAACACCGAGTACGGCATCGACTACAAGGG
>JAYSXE010000265.1:0-42384 GCA_043717565.1 Burkholderiales bacterium
GGCGCTGGCGGGGAACACGCCGAGCAGGGGCGGCACGGTGCCGTCGGTCCAGCAGACGTCGTACTCGATGCGGTCGAGGTGCTCGTCGACGTGACCGTAGCCCACGCGATCGACGCCGAAGTGGCGGCCCAGCATCTCGCACACGGCGGCGAGCACCTGCTGCAGCACTGCGGGCTGCCGCAGCACGTCGGTGAGCCGCAGCAGGAACGACTGGCGCGCATCGGAACGGCGCAGCGCCCGGAACATGATGGCGTTCTGGATCGAAACCGCGGCCCGCGCGACCAGGTCGGTGGCCAGTGCCAGATCCTGTTGCCCGTAGATGCGTGCGGATTCCGAAGACACGAAGGTGATCGCGCCCAGCACGCCGGTGGCGCCGATGATCGGCAGGCCCATGTAGGAACGCAGGCCGAGCGCGCGCACGATCTCCAGGTGCTCCGCGTCGTGCGTGGAGCTGGCCAGCAGTTCGGGGGTGATCTCGGGCACCAGCTCCGGCTGACCCGTCCTCAGCACCTTCCACGTGCCGACTGGCAGCTCGGGGTCCGGCGGGTAGCGGCGGTGCAGTTCATCGGCCAACCCGACCTTCGCAGGGTCGACGTGCGCCACCGCCACGCGCTTCAGGCCGGCCTGTTCGTCGAGCATGTCCACCGCACACCAGTCGGCGAAGTGGGGCACGGCCAGGGTCGCGACGCGGCGCAGCGTCTCTTCGTAGTCTGTCGAGCGGGCGAATTCGACACTGGCCTGCGCGAGAAAGCGCAGGTCGGCCTCGTCACGCCGGCGCGCGTCGATCAACGAGCAGATGCCGCTGATCGCGACCGGGCGGCCCGCTGCGTCGTACGCGGCGCGCCCCACGCCTTCCAGCCAGTGGGTGGAGCCGTCGGGCCACAGCACCCGGTACTGGACACGGTGCGAGCCGCCGATCAGCGATTGCTGCCGTGCCGATTCGACCAAGGCCCTGTCCTCGGGGTGGACGAGGCTCATGTAGTCGGGCGGCAGCGGCCCGTCAACGGTGATGCCATGCACCGAGAACATTTCCGGCGACCACCAGCGCTCGCGCGTCAGCAGATCGGTGTGGAAAGCGGCCGTCGCGCCGGCAGTGACCGCTGCCTCCAGCAGCGCTTGCGACCGGGGGTCGAACCCGAAGGCCGCCGATGCGGCGGTGGGCCCGTGCTCACGGCTCAAGTGTGCGGCAGGTGTGAGCGTCTGGACCAGGGAATTTTCCACCGCCGCATTGTCGTGGCCGTGTCCCCGGCCGTTTGTAGGCGGACTCTTACAACGGGGGCTTGGATCGCAGAAAAGTGGACGCAGCGGGTTGACTGCAGCAGTCGGCCTTGCCTGCAGCGAAGTCGATCGAAGTGGTCTGGGTCATTGGCCAGGCTGGCTCGGCGGTTTGACGTCATCGGCCCGCGCGGGGCGCGGCGCACCAGGGGAAAGCTCTCTTTGCCGCGGGCCTGTCGGCGCAGTACCCTGCGCCCCCGGGCGTGCGCTGCCACTGTGACCATGGCAGCGACGCTTCCATCCCTGAGCCAGGAGAAACTGATGACCCGATTCCCACCGATGCGCACACGCTTGGCGCTGGCCGCCAGCCTGCTGGTCGCTGCCTGCGGCGGCAGCGACACCGACGCACCGCCCGAACCTGAAGAGGCGCGTGCGCACGACAGCCGCGTCTTCACCGCCGACGCCACGGCCACCACCTTCACGCCGATGGCCGCGGCCGCGGGCGACGTGGTTGACGTGTCCACCACCAGCCGCTGGGCTGGCGTGCTGAATGGCGCTGGCTACCGGGTTGAAGTGCCGGCCAATTGGAACGGCAAACTGGTGATGTATGCCCATGGTTTTGCCGGCACTGGCGCGGCGGTGACGGTGCAGAACCCGTCGATCCGGCGCTACTTCATCCAGAACGGCTATGCCTGGGCGGCGTCGAGCTACGCCAAGAACTACTACGACGTGCGGGCTGGTGTTGAAGACACCAACGCGCTGGCGCTTGAATTCACCAAGATCGCCACCAAGAACGGCCGCACGCTGGCCGAACCCACGCGCACCTACATCACCGGCCATTCGATGGGCGGCCACATCACCGGCGCGGCGATCGAGGCCGAAGCCGCGAACACCGCTGTCAACAAGGTCAAGTACCACGGCGCCGTGCCCATGTGCGGCGTGATGGGCGATGCCGAATTGTTCAACCAGTTCGCGGCCATGCAGGTCACGGCCCAGGCCCTGGCGGGTGTGCCCAGCTATCCGACCACCAAGTGGTCCGAGGTGCAGACCCTGGTTACCAACACGCTGTTCACCAGCTTCCCGACCACGCCCACCGCCGCCGGTGTCAAGTACCTGTCGGTGCTGAAGAACATCACGGGCGGCCAGCGGCCCCTGTTTGACCAGGGCATCGCCTTCGGTGGCAGCTTCCCCTCGGCCTGGGGCACTTTTGGCGGCGATGGCACGATCACCGGCATCCTGACCAAGAACATTCTGGACACCAACGCCTACACCTACACCATCGATGGCGATGCGGCCGGAACCACCGCGCTCAACGCGTCGGTGCAAAAGCTCACCAGCGCGCCCGACGCGAACCGCCTGCGGCGCGACGGCCTGCGCTGGATTCCCACCATCGCCGGTGACTTCAAGATCCCGGTGGTGTCGATCCACACCTTGGGCGACCTGTTCGTGCCCTTCAGCATGCAACAGGTTTACCAGAAGCGTGTGGCGGCCAAGGGCAACAGCGCCTGGCTGGTGCAGCGCGCCATCCGCGGAGCTAGCCATTGCGACTTCACCGTGGTTGAGCAGGCGGAAGCCTTCGACGCCATGATCAAGTGGGAGCGCGACGGCATCAAGCCTGCCGGCGACGATGTGGTCACGCCAGCCACGGTGGCCGCCACCTCTTACGGCTGCACCTTCACGCGCAACACCCTGGGGCCTGACGACAGTGGCACCACCCGTGCGCTGCGCCCGGGCATCCTGGCGTCCACGCCGGCCTGCCCGGCACCGTGACGACGGCGGGCTGAACCGCCCCTGGGGTCGGCGCCGGGCGCTGACCCCAGCCCCCTCTACCCTCTACCTTCCACCCTGCCAAACTGGGCGCGGTCAGGGCGTCACGGTCATCGTGACGGGAAACACCACCACGCGGCTGCTGTCGGCCCCTTGCAGGCGCCATCGCACTTGTGCGGTGTACTGGCCGGGTGGCAGGCAGCTGAAGACCACGCCCCCTCCGGCCGGGTCCGTCGAACCGGTGCAGACCGTGCTGCTGAGGCTGGAGAAGTTCTGCAGCCAACTTCCCAACGGCCCGGTGCTGGCACCGGCAGGCCTTGTCAGCAGGTCCACGCCTTCAAGCACCGCCGCGCGGCCGGTATTGGGTACCAGCGTGTAGCCGTGAAAGGCCACCGTGGTGTCGCCGGCCCTGCGGGTGATGTCCAGGCGGGGCGGGTAGAACACATGGTCCAGCGCGGCGTTGGGTGTGACGGTGTAACGCACGGCGATGTTGCGTTCGAACAGCGTCGACCCGAGGCCCGGGCCCTGCACCACGTTGCTGCTGACGGTGATGGTCTCTTCGAAACGGCCCGGCGGTGCAGGCAGCAGCGTGATGGCCAACGGCCCCAGGGCCTGCCGCAGGCTGTTTTCGGCGCCGCTGACGGGCAAGCCGGCGGCGTTGAAGGCGCCGCCTGCAGCCACGATCACCGACTGTGCGCGGTTGGGGTCGTAGGGGGTGGCGTTCCGCGCCACAAAGCCGTCACTCAGGCCGGACAGCGTCACGTCCACCGTCTGCACCGGCGGCTGGGTGCCGAAGGGTACGGACAGTTCGATCAGGTTTGTCGACAGGGCCAGCCCGGCGACAACGTTCACGTCGAATGGCACGCGCACGGGGCTGCCCGCCAGCGGCTGTGTGCAGGCGGCGTCAAGGCAGGCCAACACTTGAAGCGTGCCGGTGCGCCTGCCCAGGGCGGTGAGCACACGCCCGTTCAGGTCCAGGCTGTACTGCCAACCGTTGACCAGGCGCTCCACGGCCAGCAGCGCGGTGGGCTGGAACAGTTCGGCCGGGTCCACCACCTGCACGTAAACGGGGCGGCCTTCCAGGCTTTCAACGCCGCCTGTCAGCGCGCCCCGCAAGACCACGCGCTGCAAGGCCTGACCCTGCAGCACGGTGGCATTCACCGCGGTCACACCGGGCGGCCCCACGGTGACGGGGGCCGGCGCCGGTGCTGGCGGCGTCACGACCGGAGCAGTCGCGCCGCCGCCCCCACCGCCTCCGCCGCCGCACGCGGACATCAGCACCAAGGCAGCCAGAACAACAAGGAACGGTGTTGCCGCAGCAGTGCTTTGCACGGCGTCGTTTGTGCAGGTCTTTTTCATGGCGAGTATTCTGCCCATGAACTGCGCCTCGGGCCCGGCGGTCGGGGTCCGGTGGCGCGGGCTGTGGTCATGGGGCGCCGTTCGGGAAGCGCGCTGAGCAAGGCCATGCACACTGCGTGCACCAGCCCCGAAGCGGTAGCGCGGGGGCTACGAACAGACGTAGGCAAAGGCCGGCACACCCGGCCCGCAGAGCTGGTTGCAGGTGTTGCGCTTGACCTGGCCGCTGGCGCACCGGGGTTCGTTGGCAAACAATACCGGGTTGGGGCCCAGGCAGGCGCACACGGCCATGCCGTGCTCGGTGGGGAAGCCCTGCCGCTGCACCGGCGCAGGCCCCGGGTTGTCACCGCCGCCCTGGCGCTGTTCTTCCAGGTATGACGCCACGCCACCCACCAGCAGCACGGCAGCGCCCACGCTCCACCACATCTTCTTGCGGCTGGGGTTGATGGGTTCGGGCTTGACCGGCTTGTCAAAGCCCGGAAGCTTGGCGATGGCGTCTTCCAGCCGTTGAACGTCACCGCGCCAGCGCACGTCTGACAGCTCCATCGCCTGGCGCAGCACCAGCGGGCGCAGGTCTTCGGGCAGTTCATTGGCTTCGGGCAGCGCCGTGCCTTCCAGCAGCACCGGCACCACGCGCACGTTGCGCTTCAACGCGGTGGCCACTTCCTGGCGGATCCAGTCGTCGCTCTGGTCCAGCCGGCGGCCACCGCGTTTGGTGTCGGGCATGTTCAGCCACTGCGGGCCCATCAGCACCAGCATCACCGAACACGACTTCAGCGCCGTGTCCAGCGCCTTGGCAAATTCAACGCCCAGTTCGATGCCTTCGATGTCGCGAAAGATGCGGCCTTCGCCGAACCGCCGGCCCAGGTCGTCGGCCAGCCGGGCCGCGGCGTGACGCGATTCGTCACGGCGGTAACTGATGAAGATGCCAGCGGGCATGGAACGCTCTCCGTCGTTGGGCTGGGCCGTGATGATGAACTTTCCCCCGCCGCTTGAACAGTGCTGCGCCGCTGCGTGTGAACCGGAGCGTTCCTGCAGCCGGCAGCCGGCGGCCCGCAGCCAGCAGCGGCCTCAGGGCCTGCGTGTCATTGAAGCCGCCCCCAAGGCCCCGTGCAGAGCCAGCCCCACAGCAGCGCCCACCAGCTGAGCCAGCACAAAAGCCGGTGCGCTGGCAGGCGCAATGCCGGCAAAACTGTCGCTGAACATGCGGCCCAGCACGGCTGCGGGGTTGGCGAACGACGTGGACGAGGTGAACCAGTAAGCCGCGCCAATGTACGCCGCCACCATCGGCGCCGCGCGGCCTGCAGGTGCGCGCAGGATCACCAGCACCAGCCCGGCCGTGGCCAACGCCTCTGCCAGCCACTGGCCGCTGCCACTGCGCAGCTGGCTTGAAAACTGCACGATGGCCATGTCGAACATGGCATGCGCCAGCCACGTGCCGGCCACCGCGCCGCACAGTTGGGCGGCCATGTAGGGCAGCAGGTGCTGGGTGCGCAGTTCGCCCTGCCAGGCCATCACGGCACTGACGGCGGGGTTGAAATGTGCGCCGCTGACGGGGCCGAACACTTCAATCAGCACGTACAGCCCGCCCACCGTGGCCAGCGTGTTGGCCAGCAGCGCCACGGCGCCATTGCCGCCCGCAAGCCGCTGGGCCATGACGCCCGAGCCCACCACCACGGCCAGCAGCAGCGCGGTGCCGAGCGCCTCGGCCAGCAGCTTGTGCCGCAGTGTCACCATGGGTCAGCGCTGCGCAATGGCCAGCAGCTCGGCCTGCAACGCCGCACGGTTCAGCGTGTGCAGCGGCAGTTGCAGCAACTGCAGCATGCGGTAGCCGATGGCCTGGCGCGTCAGCTCAAAAGCGCGGCGCTTGCCGCCCTCGCCCCCTTCGGCGTTGGAAGGGTCGGGGTAGCCCCAGTGCACTTTCAACGGTGTGCCACCGGTGCCGCCAAAAAACACCGGGCAGGTTTCAGCTGCAGCGCTGTCGCAGACCGTGATGACGATGGCCAGCGGCGGCGCGCCTGCTGCGCTGAATTCGTCCCAGCTCTTGCTGCGGTAGCCCTGGGTGTCCACGCCCGCTTGGTGCAGGGCTTCCAGCGCCAGCGGGTTGATGCGGCCGCTGGGCGCGCTGCCGGCGCTGTGCGCTTTCACGGCGCAGCCCAGCCGCGCGGCCCAGTGGTTCAGCATGCCCTCGGCCAGCACGCTGCGCGCCGAGTTGTGCGTGCACAGGATCAACACATGGCAGGTGTCGCCCCCCCTCGCTTGCAGCGTTGGGTGGGTGGCGCCAGCAACCGGTTCAGGGTCTGGAAAGTGGGTGGGTGGCACAGGTCGCTTTTCAGGTCTGGAAACAGTGTGGATTTTTAAGCGCCCAGCCGCGCCGACAACGTGGCGGGCTTCGGGCCTTCAGGGCTTGGCTCCACCCCGCCGCAGAAAACGGGTAGCCGTGATTTCCGGGCCAACGCCGTCTGGGCCGTCGCGGTGGCTTGGATCTTTCATTTGGGCCGCCGAGCATATCGAAGCAAGAAGACAAGTTCGTGTCAGCGACCTCTCGCGCCAGTCGCACGCTAACGGCGGCTGTATCGGGTCGCCTGCCCATCCATGGTCAACCTGCCATGGTGGGCGGCGGCAGCACCACCGCCCACCGCCAGTCGCAGTCCAAGTCCCTGCAGCAGTGGGGTTCAGACGCCGGCGGCAGGCCCTGCGCTTGCCGTACGCGGCCCAAGCCGCTGCAGGCAGCCCGCCAGCACGGCCTGGTGCTCGGGCGACAGCGGGCGCTGTGCGGCCGCGGTTTGCAGCAAGGCCACGGCCTGGTTGTCGCGCGTGTCGCCACCGGCGCGCACCCACAGCGCGTGTGCTTCGGCCAGGGCCAGCGTTGCTTCGCGGCCCACCAGCGGGTCGGCGGTGAGCGGTGTCAGCGCGTCAACGGCCTGCTGCAGTTGCGCACGCGCGTTGGTGTGGTCACCCAGCGCGGCCAGCGACCCCGCCTGCTGTGCCCACAGCCAGGCCTGGCGCTGCCGGGCGCTGGCGGTGTCGGCTTCGGCCCGCACCTGCGCCGCGCGCTGCAAGGCCAGTTCGAACACCGGCAGTGCCTCAGCATGGCGTTGCAGCGCAGCCAGCGCGCGCGCCTGCTGCGGCGCAAAGTTGCCCTGCGTCGTGGCCCACAAGTTGTTTCCGCTTTCTTCACGCATGCGCTCGGCCACGGTGTCCCAGCTGCAGGTGGAAGCGGCCAGCGCGGCTTCGGCCTGCCCCAGGCGCAGCAGCGCCACGGCGTGGTAGTTGCTGTCGAACATCAGGCTCTGGCGCCAGATGGCGCTGGTGGGGTTGCGCTGCAGGTTGTCCCTGCGCATGCGCAGTGATGCCTGCAGTTCGTGCTGCATGGCTTCGTGGTCGTCCAGGCGCTGGTACACGAGGGCCCGGCCCACGTGCACGTTGCCGATGTTGTGGTTGGCCCATTCCTCGGCGCTGGGTGACCCGGGGTCGGTGGCGGCGTTCATGGCCGCCAGCAGCGTAGGGTCGCCATACAGCGCCTTGAACGCGGTCTCGGCTTCACCGTAGTGGCGCAGCGCCTCTTGCGGCCGCCCCAGGCTGGGGCGGCCCACGTGGTCGTTGAAGTGCGCCATGTTGGTCAGCACGTTGGCGCGCAGTTCCAGTATGGCCGCGCGGTCGGCGTCGCTCAGGCGCGCAGAAAGCGTTTGCGCCGCGCGCTCAGCGGCCAGCGCCAGCGCGGTCAGGCCGGCGCCCGGCTGGCCCGCGTTGCGCTGCATGTTGGCGCTGGTCAGCAGCGTGATCAGGTGCTGGGTGGCGAAGCGCGCGTCGCCGAATTGCGTGTCCCACACCTTGGCGGCCAGCGCCAGCGCGCGCGCCACGGTGGTGCCGGCCTCGGCGGCGCGTTCGGTGCCGGCAAAGGTGGGGTTGCCCTGTATCTGCGCCAGCCGCCCCAGCGCCGCCGTCATCAGTGCAATCAGCTCTGCGTCGTCGGGTGCCGACTGCAGCGTCACGTCCAGCGAAGCCACGGTCTGTTTCAGCATCGCTTCCTGCGTCTGCGCGCCGCCCGGTATCTGCTGGATGGCGTCGCCGTAGCGAAACACCAGTTCGGTGGCGATGTGCTTGACGCCTGCCAACTGCCGCCGGGCTTCGTCGCGCGACAGCTGCGCCTGGCGGCCCTTCACCAGGGCCAGCACCAGGCCCGCCCCCAGGCCCAGCACCCCCAGCGCGGCGGCTTGCCGCCCCTGCAGCAGTGCAGCGGCCAGGCCGGTGGCCAGGCCGAAGCTGCCCAGGCCGGCCGCCAACACCACCCAGCGGTTGCGTTGAATGAACTTGCGCAGCACGTACACCGCGTGCGCCGGCCGCGCGCTGACCGGATGGCCCTGCAGGTAGGCCACGATGTCGGCCGCCAGCGCGTCCACGGTGGTGTAGCGGCGCTCAACCGACTTCTCAAGCGCCTTCAGCAGCACGTTGTCCAGGTCGCCTTCCAGCCGCTTGCGGGTGCTCATCCACTGCGGGTCCACGGCCTCGGTAGCTGACAGGCGGCTGGGCCGCGTGGGTTCGTCTTCCAGCACGCTGCGCGCGGCTTCGGCCGCCGACGTGGCGTTGCGGCCGGTGGGCCGCGTGCCGGTGAGCATCTGGTACAGCAGCACGCCCAGGCTGTAGATGTCGGTGGCCGTGCCCACGGGTTCACCGCGCACCTGCTCGGGGCTGGCGTGGCTGGGCGTGAGGGGGCGCACACCGCCCACGGTGGCTGCGTTGCCTGCTGTGCCGTGCGGACCCTGCAGCGGGTGGTCCAGCGGGTCCAGCGCCTTGGCGATGCCGAAGTCCAGCAGCTTGACCTTGCCCTCCTGGTCCACCAGCACGTTGCCGGGTTTCAGGTCGCGGTGCACCAGCAGGTTGCGGTGCGCGTGGGCCACCGCGTCGGCCAGTTGCAGGAAGAGCTGCAAGCGCTGGTCCAGCGTCATGCTGCGCGCGGCTTCGTCAATGGGCTTGCCGTTGACAAATTCCAGCACGAAGTAGGGCAGGCCCTCTTCGCTGGCGCCAGCGTCCAGCAGGCGGGCGATGTGCGGGTGGTTCAGCCGCGCCAGCGCCTGCCGTTCCAGCGCAAAACGCTGCAGCACGGCGCCGCTGTCCATGCCGCGCTTCAGCAACTTCACGGCAGCGCGGCCCTCGTACTGGCCATCGGCGCGGCGCACTTCAAAGACCTCGCCCATGCCACCGCTGCCGATGGCGCGCACGATTTCCCAACTGCCCAGGCGCTGGCCCACGCGCGCTGCGCTGCCCACCAGGGCCTGCGCGGCGCTGGTGCCCAGGAAGTGGTTGCTGGCGATCAGGCTGTCGTGGTTGGACAGCAGGCTGCGCAGTTCGGCCAGGCTGTCTGCGCCCAATGCCGCCGCAGCGATCAGCGGTTCGCGTTCATCGGCCGGCAGGTCGGCCGTGGCGTCAAAAAGGGCCTTGATGGCGGTCCAGCGGGCGGCTGCGGGGGTTGGCGTCATTCAACAGGCTGTGCGGTTGCTCGGCCCTGGTGCAGCCGCGTCGCGGGCGAGTATGCCCATCAACCGCAGGCAGCCTGTGAGGCGCGGTCGATGTGGGTGGTGTATTCCAGCGAATCGCTGAGGCACGCCGTGGTGCCGCCCGAAGTCAGCTCCGGGTTGCTGAACCCCCGCAGGCGGCTGGTGGTGGCCACCCCCAGGCCAGCCTAGGCGCTGGTGGATGGGCCATGCTGAGAAGGTGAATGGCCCATGCGACTGCCCGCACGGGCCGAGGGCTTTGTCGGCCCCCAGCCCCGGCGCGTTTTCAAGGGCCCTTGGCCACCACCGTGCCGTTGAAGGTGACGTTGCGAGCCGCTACGCCCACGCCGCCGCCGCGCAGCACGGCGTTGCTGAAGCTGACCGTGCGCCCGTCAGCCGCCAGCGTGACGCCGGTGCATGCCGGAATGCCGATGCCGCTGCCGTTGTCAAAGCAGCTCAGCACCTGGCTGGCGATGCCCACCGTGGCTTGGGCGCGCACGACGCGACCGCCATTGACTTCAACCGTGACCAGGCTCAGGCCCGCTTGCGCCGCCGTGCCCAGCACGTTGAAAGTCAGCGTGCGGGTGCTGTTCAAAGACTCGATGTTGCTGCCCACGGGCGTGAAGCCGCCCAGGTCGCTGCTGGTCAGGCTGCCGCTGGTGCGGGCGATGTCCACCGTGCCGTTCAGCACAGGGCCGCCAGTGCCCAGCGTGGTGTTGGCAAAGGTGACGCGGGTGTTGCCGGTGGTGTCGGTGACGGTGACGTTGCAGGCCGACGTGCACATCGTGATGGTGGCCGGCGGCAGCACGCGGGTGACAGTGAAACCAGCGCCGCCGGTCTGGTTGTTGAGCGCCAGCGTCGAACCGTCAGACAGCTGCACAGTGATCCCGCGGGCGCTGTTGCCGCCACCCAGGTCGGCGGTGCTGTCGCCGCCACTCACCGCCCGCACAGCGGTGCCGGCCAGCGTCAGGCTGCTGGTGGTGGCGCCGGCCAGGTCGGCTGCCACCCAGGTCGCGCCCGGGGCATCACCCACCAGGCTGCCATTGAGCCTGAGGTTGCCGCCCATGGGCGTGTTGCTGAAGGCCACGGTCACCGGGTGCGTGGCGCCGCTGGCGGGCGTGACGGTGACGCCGCAGTTGGCGCTGCACAAGCCCGAGGTGCGCGAGGCAAGGTCGAAGTAGGCCACGGTGATGGCTCCGTTGACGGCCACGTTGACCGTCACGTCGACCTGGCTGGCCGAGCCATTGGGCGCGCTGGCGAAGCGGTAGCTGGTGACGGCGCTCTGGTCGATCCTGACTTCGAAGCCGTCGGCGCGCGGTGTCAGGCTGGTGGCGGCGTTGGTGGCCGTGGCGCCGCTGATGGCGAGTGAACCGCTGGCACTGGGTGCGCCGGTGCCAACTGCGCCGCCACCACCACCACCACCCGCTGCAGGGGGTGGTGCAGCTGCTGCGGCATACGCTGCCGCCAGTGCTGACGGGTTGCTGTTGGCCAAGATGGCTGCCAGCGTGGTGCCATTGGCCACCATCTGCGAAATGGCCGTCAGCGCCGTGCCGTAGCTGTTGATGCCGGTGCCAAAACTGGGCACGGTGGTGCTGATGTTCAGGCTGCTGGGCAGGTTGAGGGTGCTCAGCAACTGCGTGGCTGCAGTCGAAAAGGCCGTGGCGTCGAGCGTGCCGCTGGCGCCCGCGGCGCTGCGCGCAGCGTTCAACGCCAGCGTCGTCAAGGGCGTGAGCATGGTGCTCACCGCAACGCCATTGGCCGTGACCAGGCCGACCAGCGGCGAGCCCGCAGGCAAGCTCGCGGTGCTGCCGGTTGCTTCGTCGGTGTAGGTGCCGCCGGTGGCTTCCACCCACAGCGGCCCGGTTCCTGCCGGAACGGCGAAGCTGTAGTTGCCGCTGGCGTCGGTGGTGGTGCAAGCGCCCAACGCCAAGCCGCGCGTGACGCCCGTCACCGTGTAGGCACACACCTGGGCCCCGTTCACAGGGCCCTTCACCACGGCACCCGACACCGTGGTGCTGGCGGCTGCCGGCGGCGAGACGACGGCTGGTGCTGGCGCAGGTGCCGGCGCGGGGCTGTCTTCACCGCCGCCGCAAGCGGCGAGGCTGGCCAGGGCCACCGTGGCGCTGAGTGCGCGCAGGCGGAATTGATTCAGGGCCAATTCAACGGTAGGCATGGTGCAGAGATCCTTGTGTCAGAACATGGGGGCATGGGGGGGCGTGTCGGCGCAGCCAGCGTGTGCCAGTGGCTGCCTTGGTCAATAGCGCAGCCCGGATGCCGTTCGAGGATCAAACCGCCGAAGAAAAAGTTTTTTCCCTTGGCCAGGAAGCGCGGTTTGCCCCGCGGCGGCGTCCTTGCCCGCCTTGACACCGGGTCACAATACATCGCGCCGCGCCGCGCCGCGCTGCACGCCGCGGTTTCGTTTGATTTCCCATTTCTCAAAACCCGGCCCGCGCCATGCGCGCTGGCCCTGAAGGACCTGAGACCATGTTTTCCCACGTGATGATCGGCACCAACAACCTCGAACGGGCCAAGGTCTTCTATGACGCTGTGCTGGGCACCCTGGGCGTGCCCGCCGGCATGGTGGACCGCCACCGCATCTTCTGGCGCACGCCCACGGGGGTGTTCTCCGTCAGCAAGCCCATCGACGGCCAGCCGGCTTCGGTGGGCAATGGCAGCACGTTCGGCTTTGCCTGCACGTCGGCAGAACAGGCCAACGCCTGGCACGCCGCCGGGCTGGCCAACGGCGGCACCGCCTGCGAAGACCCGCCTGGCGTGCGCGAGGGCGCTGCGGGCAAGCTGTACCTGGCCTACCTGCGCGACGCGGACGGCAACAAACTCTGCGCCCTGTACCGCATGCCCAAGGCCTGACAGGCCGGGCAGCGGGCCGCGCTGCGGGCCGTGCCAGGCCCGTTCAGAACGAGCGTGGCAGCCCCAGCACGTGCTCTGCCACGTAGCTGAAGATCAGGTTGGTGGAAATGGGCGCCACCTGGTACAGCCGCGTTTCGCGGAACTTGCGTTCCACGTCGTATTCGCAGGCAAAGCCGAAGCCGCCGTGCGTTTGCAGGCACACGTTGGCCGCTTCCCAGCTGGCCTTGGCCGCCAGGTACTTGGCCATGTTGGCCTGTGTGCCGCAGGGCAGGTGGGCGTCAAACAGGCGGCAGGCCTCCCAGCGCATCAGACTGGCGGCTTCCACCTCGATGTGCGCTTCGGCAATCGGGAACTGCACGCCCTGGTTCTGGCCGATGGCGCGGCCGAAGACCACGCGGTCCTTGGCGTAGCGCGTGGCGCGGTCCACGAACCAGTGGCCGTCGCCAATGCATTCGGCCGCGATCAGCGTGCGCTCGGCGTTCAGGCCGTCCAGGATGTACTTGAAACCCTGGCCTTCGGCGCCGATCAAATTCTCAGCCGGCACTTCCAGGTCTTCGAAGAACAGCTCGTTGGTCTCGTGGTTCACCATGTTCGCGATGGGCCGCACGGCCATGCCCTTCTTCAGCGCTGCGGCGATGTCGACGATGAAGATCGACATGCCTTCGGACTTCTTTTTCACGTCGGCCAGCGGCGTGGTGCGCGCCAGCAGGATCATGAGGTCGGAATGCTGCACGCGTGAGATCCACACCTTCTGACCGTTGACCACGTAGCGGTCACCCTTGCGCACGGCCTGGGTCTTGATCTTGGTGGTGTCGGTGCCGGTGCTGGGCTCGGTGACGGCCATGCTCTGCAGCCGCCAGTGGCCGCTGGCAATCTTCGGCAGGTAATGGCGCTGCTGCTCGGCGCTGCCGTGGCGCAGCAGCGTGCCCATGTTGTACATCTGGCCGTGGCAGGCACCGGCGTTGCCGCCGCTGCGGTTGATCTCTTCCATGATGACGCTGGCCTCGGCCAGGCCCAGCCCTGAGCCGCCGAATTCCTGCGGAATCAGCGCGGCCAGCCAGCCGGCCTTGGTCAGCGCGTCGACAAAAGCTTCGGGGTAGCCGCGGCGGCTGTCCACCTCGCGGTGGTATTCGTCGGGGAACTGCGCGCACAGCGCGCGCACGGCGTCGCGGATGTCTTGGTGGGGGTCGGCAACTGTGGACATGGATGGGGACAACAAGGGGGGAGGCTGGAAGCTGGCGCTGGCAGGATGCGGCTGGCTCGCTGCACGATCTTGGCACAAGGCCCGGCATCGGCGCACCGCACCGGCTGGGAAGGGCCGGCTGCGCCAATGGTCGGGTCAAGGCTTGCCGCTGCCGGGCACTCATTCCGTTGATTAACATGGCTTCGCAACGCTGCCAACCGCAACCCGACCGCGAGCGAGATGGGGGTCGACGCTGAACCCGTCGGCGCATCCGCTTGGTCAACCCCGCATGCTTCCTGAATCACCCCACCTGCTGACGGCCCGCGACCTTGGTTTCGCCTACCCGGGCCGTGAACTGTTTGCCCAACTCGGCTTCGACATCGGACCCGGCCTGACGCTGGTGCGGGGCGGCGACGGGCGCGGCAAGAGCACGCTGCTGCGCATCATCGCGGGCCACCAGCCACCACAAACGGGGGTGGTGGATCGCAAGGCTTCGACGCTTTTTGAAAGCACTTCGATGGCCAGCGTCAGCGGTGAGGTGGTGGCCCAGGACTGGCTGCACGCGCAGCGCCAGCTTCAGCCCGGCTGGAGCGACGCCGCGGCTGAACAGTGGGTGCAAGCCTTCGCGCTGCAGGAACACCGCGCCAAGCCGCTGTACATGCTGTCCACCGGCAGCCGGCGCAAATTCGGCCTGGTGGCTGCTGCGGCCAGCGGTGCCCAACTGACGCTGCTGGACGGCCCTTTCGCCGCGCTGGACGCTGCTTCTTGCCGCGTGGTGGACCAGATGCTGCGGGCTGCTGCCCAAGACCAGCAGCGCGCTTGGGTGGTGGCCGACCACGAAAGGCCGGCTGCGGTGGCGCCGGCGCAACTGGCCGGGTTCATCGACCTGGGTGACTGACGGGGGCCAACAGCCCCGCGGATGAAACCACATGCTGGCGCCAACGCGGGTGGCTCAGGCCCGCAGTTGACCCGGGCCGTGACGCCAGCCTGATGCCTTCACACGCCGCCGCGCACCAGCTCCATCACCGCGTCAGCAAACACCTGCGGCACTTCTTGCGGCATGTTGTGGCCCACACCCGGCACCAGGCGGTGCTGGCGCGGGCCGGTGAAACGCGGCGCGTGCTGGCTGGCGTCGGCGGGCGGGCGCACGCCGTCGTCCAGGCCGTCGAAAGTGATGGTGGGCACGGTGATGGCCGGCTGCTGCGCCAGTCGCGCTTCGACGTCTGCCAGTGCAGGGTCACCGGCCACCAGCCCGAAGCGGTGGCGGTAGCTGTGGATGACCACGGGCACAAAGTCGGGGTTGTCAAAGGCAGCCGCCGAACGTTCGAACTGCCCTTCGCTGAAGGCCCAGGTGGGCGACCACAGCTGCCACAGCAGCCGGCACACGCCGCGGCGGTCTTGCTGCAGGCCCTGTTCGCCGCGTGGGCTGTGGAAGTAATACTGGTACCACAGGCGTCGCTCGTTGTCAGGTGTGTCGGGCTGCATCGCCCGCGCGATGTCCTGGATGTTGTAGCTGTTGAATGACAGCAAACCGGCGCAGCGCCCGGGCCACAGCGCGGCCACCACGCAGGCCGCGCGGCCGCCCCAGTCGTAGCCGGCCAGCACCGCGCTCGGCAAGTTCAGCGCGTCCATCAAGGCCAGCAGGTCCGCACCCAGCGCGGCCTGTTCGCCCGAGCGCGGTGTGTCGGCCGACAGAAAGCGCGTGGGCCCGAAACCGCGCAGGTAAGGCACGATGACGCGGCAGCCCTGCGCGGCCAGCAGCGGTGCGACGGCTTCGTAGGTGTGGATGTCGTAGGGGAAGCCGTGCATCAGGAACACCGGCGGGCCGTTGGCGGGGCCCAGCTCGGCATAGGCCACGTTCAGCGGGCCGGCGTTGATGTGTTTCAGCACGGCGGTGAGGGGCGTTGATGTCATGCAGCGTACTCCGCAGTCAGCTGGGCCTGCTGCATGCTGAGCACGGCGCTGGCGCTCAGATGTCCACCGCAGTGTTGCGCCACCAGGGCTTGCACCGTGTGCATCGCAGCTTGCACGGCATCAAGCCCTGTGGGGGGCAGGCCGTCGATGTTGACAAACACGCAGCGCGTGTCGGCTTCGATGCGCGTGCCCGCGGCCTGGCGCCAGGTCCAGCGGCGCGTCAGCACCACGCTGTCGCGCGCCAGCACGATTTCACCCGCCGGCACCGCTTCGCCTGCACCGCCTTCGGTCGGCATGAATTCGTCGCCTGCGCGCGCCTGACGCAACTCCAGTGCCGCGCCCTGCGCGCCCAAGGGGTGCACGCCGGCAGGCAACAGGTGCTGCACCGAAACCAGGTTGCCGATGTCCACCAGCGGGTTCACCTGCGGCAACTGGTCGGGCTTGAGCACGCGGCGCAGCAGCGCTTCGATGGCGCTGCGGTGTTCAGAAGGCTTGGCGCCAAAGCGCCGGTAGGCCTCGCGCCACGCCGCCACGGGTGGAAAGTCTGCAACGTTGCCCTGCACTGCGGTGCGCGCGTTGGCTTCAGCCTGGCGCAGCAGGGGTTGCAGGCTGTCGGCGGCCGCGTGGTTGTTCAGCTGGTCGAACACCAGCACCCCGCGCAGGTAGCCGGGGTGGTGGGCGAAGACTTCGGGGGCGATGGTGTAGTGCAGGTGGGGCATGGCTCGTGCATTCTGTTGATCGAGGCCCCCAGGTCGGCCCTGTTTCGCATCTCAAGGCACTGCCCTGGGGCACGCCTCGGAAACGAGTGGGTACGCGTCCCGGTTCTGGCTGCGTAACACCAAGCTGTGGACGTGTGTAAGCCTCAACTCGTTGGCCGCGCCCCGATGAAGGCCTGGGGCCAGCTGCGGTTCACCTGAAATGGGTGGCGCTGGCGGCGGCGGCGGAGGCGCAGGGAACCATTCGATAGGCCAGAGCGGACCACCGACCGTCAAAGCGTGGTTCAGCATACGGGAGAAGATGGCGGCGCCGATGCTGGTGCCTGACAACCTGACGCGCGAGCCTGCCATCACCCCTCCCACAAGGCGCCCAGGCTGGTTTCGGCTGATGTCTACAGTCATGACAACGTCGGGGCCTTCGGTATGGCCGCAGCCATCGCGCGATGGCCCTGCCGCCGAGTAGCGCGACAACGCCCCGGTTTCGTCCATGGCCCCCACCACCCACAGGCGCCAGGAAGGGTGCCATCCCGTTGCAATGCCACTGAGCGTGAAACAAGGGTTGACTGGTCCTGCGGCTTCGGGGTCCAACAGATACGACTGGCGCCCCCGGTAGCCTTTTGCGCTGCGCTGCCGGCCGGGTGCTGCGTCGTCTCGTTGGACCCAGGCGTGGAAGGGAATAGGTGTCGGACCTTCGTTTTCAAGGATGACTTGCCAGACACCCGATGGCGATTCCATGGCGACACGTTTCAGGCCATCTCTTGGATCCTTGCTGGTGGTGGTGCCTTTGTATCGATCGCCTTCGCCGAAGTCTGCTCTGCGCACGTTGGGTGCAAGCGCCACCAGCACCATCGTTCCGTTCAGTCCCTGCGCAGGTGACTGGGGATAAACAAGGGCCGCGCGTAAGACGTCGTCCTCTGTCCATTCGCTGGCTTCGCCTCTGCGAACGGTTCTCTTTGTATTTCCGTCAGGCGCTACCAGCGTAACGGTCACCGGGTCGGTCAGACCGATGTCACCTCCGAACCAGATTTCCAGGAAGCTGTCGGTTTCATCATCTGGCGGTACTTTCCAGTACAGCGTCCTACAGTGTTGTTGGGAAACACCGACAGGCCGGGGACCGCTGGCGGCTTGTTCAGACCGCACAGCCAGCGTCCCGTTGGCATGGCAGCGAAATAGATGGGTGTTGCCGGCAGGCAATACGACATGGAGCGCTGGGCGGCCATCCTGGCCGTCGTACACCGTCAGCAAGTCCTTCAATGCACGTTCGAACATGGACGTCCCGTCGTGAGGGCCGCTGTGGGTGCCGTAGCTCAGATTAACCACCACGGCAGGACGCTTTTGCCTGACGGCTGTGCGCACAGCGCGGTGTATGCCGTCCAGTGCAAACCCCGATAACGAACCGCCAGACGTGTCAAGTACAGCGCGGCTTGGAAGCTGTACGAAGTGGATGTGGCATGAGGCTTGCGCGAGATGACTGTCGTCAGGATCGGCGCAGCGAGGTGACGGGCGTCTGTTGGCGATGGCGTACATCACCGCGCTTCCATGCGACCACTGCCTGGGTGGGTACTCATAGTCCGCGATGCGATAGGCTTCGATCTCCCTTTCATGTGGAAGCTCTCCGCCCGCATGTCTGGGGTTGAGATTCAGCGTTGCGCCGTACTGTTCGTCGCCTGATTCGTCGTCGGCAGGAGTGGGTGGTGGCCCAGAGGGATCGTCTTGGGGCCTTGGTTCGGGTCCAGCACTCTGGCCTTCCCAGGGATTCTTTTCTCTGGAAGTGGGTGTGCGTGGTTGTGTTGCTTCGGGTACGACCATTCCTTGGTGCCACAGAGTGTGGAGCTGTCGACTGCACTGCCAAGCAGCAAAATTGCAGAAGTCGTCGATCACGAACAGCAAGGGTTTCTTCGGCGGTGTCTCTTTGGGCAGCCGCATGTAGTCGGACTCTTGCTTCTGCTTTTCAGTAGCCCCCAATTTCGCGACCGCATCGACACTGTGCAACGGCGCTCTGTAGAGCGACAGTACTCTCTTTGAGGGTATGGAGTTAACGGACTCTTCTGCTACAAAACGTGCAGCCGCCAGCTCGAACCTCACTACGCGCGTATCCAAGCCCTGCTTGGATTGGAACTTACTGACCAAGGCAGGCAGTTGATCGACCGGTATCGTGCCCGTTACAAACTGTGGAATACCGCCTCGGCTGAGGACAGTGTGGTTCTCGCCCTCTTCATCGGCCAATCGCCCAGACCAACGGCTCGCGACGGCGTTATTCAGCCATTTCAACGCTGGCTGGCGTTCTTCGGGCCGTTCTGGCAATTCGACCAACAGGTCTATACGGAGCTTCTGGAGCTTGTCGCCTTCCTTCACGAACGTGCGGTCGAACCAGACAAGGTAGGGGTCGATCCTTTCGCCGGGCTTGTCCCAGGGGTGCCCGGTCAACCGGCCTTTCTGGAATGCATACAAGTTCATGAGGTCGGAAAATCTTGGCTCGATACAGGCGCCCATTCACGCGCTGCTTTGGACCACAGTGACTTGAGGACGGGTCTTATGGCATCAAGTGACGCAGTTTCATTCTTGGCGGTCGACTGAGAACCCGGCTCAGGGTCCCGTGCCATGCACGCGGTGTCAAAGCTGGTATCGAGCCTTGGTTGAACGTTCTGACCGAGCGACATGCTGCGCTCTGAGCCGAACCTGAGTTCGTGCTTCAATGCTGGGAGCCCTGGCGCACAGCACCAGAGGAAGTGTCGTGCAAGCGCCATCCCAAGCAACTGCCCTGCGAGACTGTCAACCGGGAAGTGCAGACCCGCCACAACTCGATTCTCTGCAATTCGATACGCCAGTCGGTGCAGTTGCCCCCTGATGCTTGATGCGTCGGTATTGGTTTTTGCAATAGCCGTCAGAGCCGTTGTGATGTTCTGGCCATGCAGTGCACTCAGTAACTCAGCAGCGAAGTACGCTTCGGTGGCGTGTCCGCTGGGAAAGGCCGAGTAGCCGGGCGTCAGGATCATGGGCTGCACCAGCGGGCTGTATTCAGCCGGCCGGGGGCAATTCATCAACATTTTTAACTTCATCACGACCATCATCGCAAAGCGCAGCCCGATACCCAGCAGTTCCAAGGTGTATCGATGTTGTTCAGGCGTCAGCGCGGCAATGGAACTCCAGTAGGCCGTCTGCGGAACCACTTGCGACAACACTTCTCCCGTTCGTTCAGCGCGCAGATCTGCGAACGCAAAAACCATGTCGAGTTGACAGACGAAGTCGCTTCGCTTTGGCGAATGCAGGCTAACGATGGGTGTCACACCGCACAGCACTTGGGCGGCGCGGCGGCCGCTACTGGCCTGGCTATCAATCAAATTGATCTTCACGTTCTCCAGCAGTTCCATTTCAGCCAGAACGGCGCGCACATTAGGCTGCAGCCGGAACAAGCTTCCAGACCTATTCGCTGTTGGCGGTTTTGGCAGTTGGTTGTCCGAGCCTGGATCCCAAATTGGGGGCGACTTACCGATCTCCGTGCTGTTCTGTTTGAGTTGCACCCCCCCCGAAGTCAGCAAGTCCCGCACCAACACCAAGCTATTAGCCAGCATCGGGTTCGGCCACAACCCCGAATACCCAGGGAAACCCATGCCCCCATCCAGCCCCACGATGGGCACAGCCGATCCCGCACTGCCAGCACTTCCTGCTGACCCCGCTGACCCCGCTGAACCAGCGCTGCCTGCGCTACCGGCACTGCCCGCCGCCGCCGCCATTGGCCCCCATCCGCTCATGTCGATTCCCCCGTTTGAGTTGCTGTTGAAGTGATTGCGCAGTGGGTCATGACAGGCACATGCGCTCAGTCAGGCACGCCGGCCACGCGCAGCGCCTGCGCCCAAGGCTCGCCCATCGGGCCGTCGCGCCCCGGAAAGCGTTCGTGCAGCCAGTGCTGCACGCGCAGGCCCGGTTCGATGTTCATCAATTCGCGGGCCGCCACACGGGCTTCGTCGACCTGGCCGTCCATCACCAGCGCGTAGACCAGCGTGCGCCAGGTGGACGAATGCGTGCGGTTGCTCTTGATGGACCGCCGGGCCAGTTCGACCGAACGTTGCCAGTTGCCGTTGCCCGCCACCGCGGTGGCTGCCAGCGATTCGAAGAAGTAACGCAAAGGGTCCAGCGGCGACAGGCGAAGCGCCATGGTGCTGGCTTCTTCGGCGTGGTTGCCTTCGCCCATGTAGGCGTGCCGTGTGGCGCTGAACAGCCAGGCCAGCGGTTCACTCGGGTTGTCCTCCAGCGCCTGTTGGTACATGCGGCCTGCGGTGTGCATGTCTTTCAGCAGGTAGCCGTGCACCAGCCCGCCAATGGCCAGCGCCAGCGCGTTGTTCGGGTTCAGGTCGAGCGACCGTTTGACATGGTCCAGGGCTTCGCGGTGTTCGCTGGCCGGGTCGGGCGCCAGGCCTTGCACCACGCGAAGCACGTGCCATTTGGCCAGCCAGGCTTCAGCAATGCCATAGCGGCCTTGCCGGCCCACCAGGTGCTGCAGCATTTCGCGCGCACGGTGAAAGTCACGCGCTGTGGCGCGGTGCATCAGGCCGATGGCGCTGAAAAGCAGCGCATAGCTTTCCACAGCCAGCAGCGGCGCCGTGCTGGTGAGGGCGAACACATGCTTGAAGATGGCCTTGCCCGAGTCGACCACGATGCGGTGCGCCAGTGGGTCGCCGGGGTCGAAGGCGGCGTGAACGCTGGTCTCGTACTGCTCGGCCATCAGCACCTTGCCGCGGCGCACGTCTTGCAGTTGCACCGTCAGCACCACCTTGTCCGGTGTCAGCCGGTAGCCGCCCGACAGCAGCAGGTCAGCGTCCAGCCTTTGGGCGGCTTCACCAAGCGGCAGTTCGCGGCGCAGCAGCTGGCGGGTGGTCAAGCCCGATATCACTTCCAACTCGGCGCTGCGTGACAGCCGAACGATCACCTCTTCGGCCAACGCCACGCCCAGCATGTCGTCAGGGTCGAAGCCCAGCCGGCACTGAAAGGGCAGCACGGCGATGGTGGCCTTCAGCGCAGCGTTCCTGCGTTCGTCTACCGAAGCCAGGCTGGCACGGCTGACGGGGGTGCCCAGGCGGTAGGCGCGAATTCCACCGTCCACGTGTTTGGTAAAGCATTCGCCCAGGTCTTCCAGGTCACCGTCAATGTCGGCCACCAGGCGGGCGCGCACCACATCAGACACCACGATCTCGCCGGGCTGCGCCAGCGTCATCAGTCGCTGCGACAGGTCGACCACGGTGCCGAAGTCGTCGAACGCAGCGACCATGACCTCGCCTGCATGGATGCCCACGCGCAGCATGATGGAACTGTGCGGCGTGCGGTCCAGGTTGTAGCGCCGGATGCGGTTTTGTATCTCCAGACCGGCTGCTGCAGCGCTGGGCGCGTGTTCAAAGGCCAGCAGGAACCCGTCACCGGTGCTCTTCACCCACCTGCCCCCACGGGCGGGCAGCATCTCGCGCCGCACTTCGTCCAGAAACTGAACCCACCTTCTGACGAAGTCTTCACTGAAGTGCTGGTTCAGACGCACGGACTCCCAGACGTCGACAAACACCATCGTCAGCCAGGTCCAGCTGATGGCTGCGGGTTGGGGCTGGGGTGCCGGTTCAACAGTCATGGAGCATGGGGTTTTCGGGGTTGCTGCGCATTCATTGTGCGGGAGGCCTCTGCGGGCGCAAAGGGGGTTGGCCCGCAGGGTGGGCCTTATCGCGGGCCTTGTGGTGCGCGCAGATTGCGCTCGAATGTGTGTGTCAGGCTGATGTCAAACACCTGGCGCGCCGCGCCCACTTCAGGTTTCACCAAGCCCGTGCCTGCGGCCAGCCAGGTGCGACGGCTGAGCCGATAACGCCAGCCCGCGCCCAGCTTGATCTCGGGTGTCCACGCGCCGGCGTCTGCGCCTGCAGGCTGGTTCTTCACGCGATGAAGGTTTATGCCGATGCGGGCTTCGTGTTTTTGCGGGTCGCCCACCGCCATGAAGGGGGCGCTCGCGCCCACAAACAAGTTGCTGTAGGCCACACCCGCCACGCGCCCGGTTGTCCACGCACCACCCAACCTGAATTCCCCGCTGTCGTGCACGGCCACCAGCGGCAAGGCCCACGCGCCCCCGGGCCAGCGCTGCCAGCCCACGCCCACCAGCAGCGGCAGGCGGTTCCAGACCAGGCTGCCGCCCCAGCGGTGGCTGCCATCTGACAGCTGGGGCTTGCCCAATTGCAGGGTGGCCTGCAGGGGCCATTCGTCAGGCGTGTGCACCGTAACGCTGTGCGAAGACCGTGTGGCGCCGCGCTCGGGTGCCACGTAGCTGCGCCAGTCGGGCGACGCCGTTCCACTGCCCCGCCAGGGGTCGGCCTCCAGGGCCAGCAGCCAGGCGGCCTGGTCCTTCCGGCCCAGGTCGATGCGGCCCCAACGGCGGTCGCTGAAGCCCACCGTGGCCCGTGCGTCGAACGCCAGACCACAGGGCCCCAGCAGGTCGCCGCTGTCGGGTTTGAACGATTGCTCCAGTTGCAGGTGTGCGCGCAGGCCGGAGCCCAGCACCTCGGTGGCTTGCAGCCCCAGCCGGTTGCGCTCTACCCCGTCCAACCCCCAGGCCGCAACAGTGGCCGCGTTGCTGCTGGCGCCGCTGTTGCAGGGGTCGATGTCAAGCCTGCTGGGTACGGGGTCGGGTTTTCGAAGACCGGCGTTCATGCGGCCGTAAAGGACGATCGGGCTGGGGAAGAGTTGGTCCCGGTCGTATGGCGATGGAGCGTAAGAAGGCGTTGTATCGGCCCGCTGCCATTGGCCGGTGGTGCCCTGCGCCCAGGCTGCTGCTGTCTGCAGGGTTGCAGCGCAAAGCACCAACCCGGTCAGCGTTGTTGAACGCATGCGCGGCGGTCCGGGTAAGCAAGCTGTCGGCCAGCAGTGAACAAGCGACGCCCTCCTTTGGTTGTAAGCATAAAGGGCAAGTGGTGCGGCTCCAAGCGTGGTGACTCGGCGTTGGTGGCGAACCAACTGCGTCAGCGCCGGTTGGCGTGTGTCATGTCGATGCCGCGATGATCCTGGACATTCATCGTCAGCCACCCACGCCGCGAAGGGCACTGTGAACAGCTTCCGCACGGTTCGACAAGCCCGTCCCACGATGAAGGCGGCTTGCGCCTGGACCGCACGCTGGCTTTCCTGTCGCAGGTGCCGCCAGCGGGCCGCAACCATTTCTTGATGGCGCACGGCGGCATCTTCTGGGAAGCCACGGGCTTTGCGATTCAGGAAGCGCACGCCGTGGTGCTGGACCCGAAGAACCTGCGGGTCATCGTGGCCCGCATCGGGCCCGCCGAATGGGGGCCGCTGGCACTGGCTGCGGCGCGCTGATTGAATGTTGACTCAGCGTTGACCTGCAGGCCCGCCGCATGGCGCAGCGCCCGGGCCTCAAGCAGCGCGCGGTGCCGCCCTAACGGCTCGTGAGCGGGGCGCGGCGGGCGACACCGGTGCGTCTGATGCGGCCGGCGCAGCAGCCACCCGCGAGCCCAGATGCGCCGACACCTGGGCCGCCGCCTGGCACACCGCCTTCGCGGCGGGCCCGTCCCAGTCGGCCGCCACGTGGTCCTGGTGGCCCAGCAGCGTGATCACCAGGGCAACATCGCCTTCGTGGTCGAACACTGGCGCGCTGAAGGCATTGACGCCCGGCATCGGCCGCCCCAGTGCACGAGCCACGCCCCGCGCGCGCACCTCGGCCACGGCTTCGCGCAGTGCCTGCGTCTGGCGTGCGGTCGGTTTCGGCGCTGGTGCCAGCGCCGCGTTGTCAGCGCCCAGTGGCTGCGCACCAGACACCTGCAGCGCGCGGTGCACGCGTTCGGCCGGCAGTGCGGCGGCAAAGGCGCGGCCGGTAGCGGTGCCCAGGATGGACATCACCGTGCCGGCGCGCATCGACACGTGCAGCGGCTGCCGCGCTTCCACCATGCGCACGATGGTGGGGCCGAAGTTGCCCCACACCGCCAGTGCCGCGGCGTGACCGGTGCGCGTGGCCAGTTCCTGCACGATGGGCCAGGCCACGCGAATGGGGTCCAGCTGGTGCAGGCAGGTCAGGCCCAGTTGCAGCGCGGCCGGCCCCAGCGCGTAATACCCCGTGTCGGCGCGCTGTTCCACCAGACCCAGCTTGCCGAAGCTGACCAGGTAAGGGTGGGCGCGCGCCGACGGCAGCCCTGCCAGGGCGGCCAGGTCTTTCAGGCCCAACGGGCCGTGGCTGCCCGCCAGCGCCAGCAGCAACTGGCCGCCCACTTCAATGGACTGCACGGCGCGCTGGGGTTTGGGCGTGGTGGGGGAAGCGCTGCTGGGCATGTTGTCGGGCGCCGCTTCAGGGCCTGCCAGGGTGGGTTGAGGCGCGCGCGGAGCGCGGCGCCCGGTGGGGCTGGGGGCAAGGCTCTTGGGGCGACTTGAACGGGGCATAGCGCTACAGTTTGCCTGATGCAAACGCATTTGCCAATCTTGCCAAGCGGCACCGGCTGCCGCACAATGGCAAATAGATTTGTCAAACCCAAAACCACACCCGCCCGGGTGACGCGCATGAACACACCGAAGAAGTTCGCTTCGCAAGCCGACCTGGAAGAGAAGAAGGTCAGCTTCACCCAGCTGTCGCCCCACGCCTGGGCCTACACCGCCGAAGGCGACCCCAACACCGGCATCGTCATTGGCGACGACTGCGTGCTGGTGGCCGACACGCAGGCCACGCCGGCAATGGCGGCCGATGTCATCCGCCGCATCCGCGAAGTGACCGACAAGCCCATCAAATACGTGGTGCTCACGCATTACCACGCGGTGCGCGTGCTGGGCGCCAGCGCCTACCAGCCGCAGCAGATCCTGGCCAGCCAGGACACCTACGACCTGATCGTCGAGCGCGGCGAAGCCGACAAGGCCAGCGAGATCGGTCGCTTCCCGCGCCTGTTCCGCAACGTCGAGACCGGGCCCGCCGGCATGACCTGGCCCACCATCACCTTCCAGGGCAAGATGACGCTGTGGCTGGGCAAACTGGAAGTGCAGCTGCTTCAGCTGGGCCGCGGCCACACGAAGGGCGACACTGTCGTTTGGCTGCCGCAAGAGCGGGTGCTGCTGTCGGGCGACCTGGTGGAATTCGACGCCACGCCCTATGCCGGCGACGCCTATTTCCAGGACTGGCCGCAGACGCTGACCAACGTGGCCGCGCTGAAGCCGCTGGCCCTGGTGCCGGGCCGCGGCCCGGCGCTGCTGGGCGAAGAGCGGGTGGCCGCGGGGCTGGACGCCACGCGTTCCTTCATCGCCGACCTGTACACCAGCGTGAAGGCCGGTGCCGCCGCCGGCAAGGACTTGAATGCTGTCTACCGCGACACCTATGCGGCGTTGAAGCCCAAGTACGGCCACTGGGTCATCTTCGACCACTGCATGCCTTTTGACGTGACGCGCGCTTTCGACGAAGCCACGCAGTACGCGCACCCGCGCATCTGGACCGCAGAGCGCGACCGCCAGATGTGGGAAGCCCTGGAAAGCTGAACCGGCAAGCCGGATTGCAAGGCATTTGAACGTGGGAACAGTCAACACCGTTGCGGCTGCTGCCGCTTCAGTTTCAGCCCCGTCTGCAGTGCTGGGCTACGAGGCCAGCGCCGCGCAGATCCAGAGCCACAGCTACCCCTACCGCCGCAGCGCCGACCAGGACGCGCCTGAACCGGTGCGACATCCTGTGGTGGTGGTGGGTGCAGGCCCGGTGGGTTTGAGCCTGGCTATTGACCTGGCGCAGCGCGGCCAGCGCGTGGTGCTGCTGGACAACGACCACCGGCTGTCCACGGGCTCGCGCGCCATCTGTTTTGCCAAGCGCACGCTGGAAATCTGGGACCGCCTGGGTGTCGGCCAGCCCATGTGCAACAAGGGCGTGGAATGGAACGTGGGCAAGGTGTTTTTCGGTGAAGAGCGCCTGTACCAGTTCAACCTGCTGCCCGAACCCGGCCACCAGCGTCCGGCCTTCATCAACCTGCAGCAGTACTACGCCGAAGCCTTTTTGGCGGTGAAGGCGGCCGAGCTGCCGGGCATCGACATCCGGTGGCACAACACGGTGGCCGCGGTGGAACAAACCGCAGACGGCGTGCTGCTGGGCGTGGACACGCCAGAAGGCCGCTACACGCTGCAGGCCGACTACGTGGCCGCCTGCGACGGTTCACGCTCGCCGCTGCGTGCGCTGATGGGGCATGAAAGCAAGGGCCGCGTGTTCCGCGACCGGTTCCTCATCGCCGACGTGCGCATGCAGGCCGACTTCCCGGCCGAGCGTTGGTTCTGGTTCGACCCGCCGTTCCACCGCAACCAGAGCGTGCTGCTGCACCGGCAGCCCGACGGTGTGTGGCGCATCGACTTCCAGCTGGGCTGGGACGCCGACCCGGAAGAAGAGAAGAAGCCCGAACGCATCAAGCCGCGGGTGGACGCGATGATGCGGCAGGCGCTGGGCCGCGACGTGGCCTGGCAACTGGAATGGGCCAGTGTCTACACATTCGCCTGCCTGCGCATGGACCGTTTCCGCCATGGCCGCGTGTTCTTTGCGGGTGACTCGGCACACGGTGTGTCGCCCTTTGGCGCGCGGGGCGCCAATTCCGGCGTGCAAGATGCCGAGAACCTGGCCTGGAAACTGGCCGCCGTGCTTCAGGGCCAGGCCGGCGACGCGCTGCTGGAAAGTTACGACAGTGAACGTGTGGCCGCGGCCGACGAGAACCTGCTGAATTCCACCCGCGCCACCGACTTCATCACGCCCAAGAGCGAGATCAGCCGCCTGTTCCGCGACGCTGTGCTGACGCTGTCCAAGCAGCATGCCTTTGCGCGCACGCTGGTCAACAGCGGGCGCCTGTCGGTGCCGGCCACGCTGCACCAGTCGGTGTTGAACACGACCGATTGCGACACCTTTGAAGGCCGCATGGTGCCCGGTGCGCCGGCCGTGGACGCGCCGGTGCAGCAGGCTGACGGCAGCGCCAGCTGGCTGCTGCGCCACATCGGGCCGGGATTCACGATGCTGCTGGCCGAAGGCGGCGGCAGCGAAGCGCTGCGCACGGCCCTGGCCACACAGCCGGCACTGCCCGCACTGCCGGCGCCGCTTCAGGTGGTCACCATCGGCAACTTGAACAGCGCGTGCACCGCCGACCTGTCCGACCACGAAGGCTTGGTGAACCAGCGCTACCACTTGCAGCCCGGCACCGCCGTGCTGCTGCGCCCCGACCAGCACGTGTGCGCGCGCTGGCGCCAGCCCACGGTGGCGGCGGTGCAGCAGGCGCTGCGCCGGGCGCTGGCCCTGGCCTGAAGGGGCCCCGCACGATGGACCTGATCACCCACCCCAACCTGTCGGCGCCCGACGATTTTTACGAAGCGTTGATCGACGCCCACAAGGACCTCAGCAACGAACAGAGCCACGCGCTGAACGCGCGCCTGGTGCTGCTGCTGGCCAATCACATTGGTGCCTTGCCGGTGCTGCGCCAGGCCCTGCAGGCGGCGCGCGATGCAGGCACAGAGCCGGAGAAACAACCCCATGGCTGAGCACACCCCGCGCCGCTACCAAAGTGGTTTTGGCAACAGCTTTGCCAGCGAAGCCGTACCCGGCGCGCTGCCCGTGGGCCGCAACAGCCCACAGCGGCCAGCGCATGGCCTGTATGCCGAGTTGCTGTCGGGCAGCGCTTTCACCGCGCCGCGCCACAGCAACCTGCGCAGCTGGCTCTACCGCCGCCAGCCGTCAGTGATGGTGGGCGGCTACAGCGCGCTGGCCCACCCCTGGTGGAAAACCGGTGCCGCCGGTGGCGTGCTGGTGCCGCCCGACCCGCTGCGCTGGCACCCGGTGCCCATTCCCGAGGCCCCCACCGACTTCATCGACGGCCTGCGCACGGTGGCGGCCAACGGCGACGCAGATGCACAAAGCGGCATGGCCGCACACCTGTACCTGGCCAACCGTTCGATGCCGCAGCGCGCGCTGGTGAATGCCGACGGCGAGATGCTGCTGGTGCCGCAGCAGGGCGCGCTGACGCTGACCACTGAACTGGGCGTGCTGGACGTGGCCCCGGGCGAGGTTGCGCTGATGCCGCGCGGCATGGCCTTCAAAGTGGGCGTGCAGGGCCCTTCACGCGGCTATGTGTGTGAAAACTACGGCGCACCGTTTCGCCTGCCCGAACTGGGTCCCATCGGCAGCAACGGCCTGGCCAATGCGCGTGACTTCCTGGCGCCGGTGGCGGCCTTTGAAGAGGGCGCTGGCGAACACCAGATGGTGAAGAAATACGGCGGCGCGCTGTGGCAGGCCACGGCGCGCAGCAGCCCCTTCAACGTGGTGGCCTGGCATGGCACGCTGGCGCCGGTGAAGTACGACACGGCGCACTTCATGGCCATCGGCTCGATCAGTTTTGACCACCCCGACCCGTCCATCTTCACCGTGCTGACCAGCCCCAGCGACACACCGGGCACCGCCAACTGCGACTTCGTGATCTTCCCGCCGCGCTGGATGGTGATGGAAGACACCTTCCGCCCGCCCTGGTACCACCGCAATCTGATGAGCGAATTCATGGGTCTGGTGCTGGGCCAGTACGACGCCAAGCCTGAAGGCTTCAAGCCCGGCGGCATGAGCCTGCACAACTGCATGGTGCCGCACGGGCCCGACGCCGAAGCCTTCTCCAAGGCCAGCAGCGCGCCGCTGGCGCCGCACAAGCTGGCCGACACGCTGGCTTTCATGTTCGAAAGCCGCTGGCGCTTTGTGCCCACCGAATTCGCCATGACCGGCGGCGCGTTGGACACTGCCTACGCCGGCTGCTGGTCGGCCCTGGCCGACCCGTTCAAGCCCCCTTCAGCCTGACCGCGGCCGCAGGGCGGGCCCAGGGGCTGCCATGATCAGCGCCATGCTCGACACCCAACAAGCGCTGGCCGCCGGCGCCCGCGCAGCGCCCCGCCCAGCCCCTTCAACGCGCCGCGTGCTGGTGGTGGGCGCCGGCGGTGGTCTGGGTTCAGCCGTGCTGGAACAGTTGCTGGTCAGCCACCGTTTTGCCGGTGTGGCCGCGCTGGTGAACCAGCCGGTGCAGGCGGCGGTGAAGGGCCTGGTGTCCTTGTCTGACGACGACCACGCGCTGCAGCGTTTTGCCGCCGACACGGCGCTGGTGGTGTTTGACCGCGCCCGTGACACCCACCGTCGCGAGGTGGCCTTTGTGCGGCCCGAACCCGCTGCGCTGCCGCACTGGGCCACACGCCTGCGCGCCGCTGGCGTGCGCTGCCTGGTGGTGGTGGTGCCGCACCGCGCCGCGATGCTGCCCATGGCCCTGCAGCAGGGCCTGGCCACGCTGGACGAAGCGGCGGTGGCGGCGGTGGGTTTTGAACAGCTGGTGTTCATGCGCATGGCGCAGGGCGGATACGCACGGACTGACGACAGCGCGGCGCCGCCCAATGCACCGCAGCGCCTGGCGGCCTGGATACTGTCGCAAATGCACTGGATGGCGCCGCAGCGTGAACAGCCCGTGCAGCCGGCCACTGTCGCCAAGGTGGCTGCGGCGCTGGCGCTGCAGTTGCCGATGACGGCCCCGGCCACGCGCGTGCTGCCCGCGCAGTGGCTGTGGCACGCGGCGCAGCAGCGTGACGTGCGCGACACCGTGCAGGCCTGGCTGGCTGGTGCGCCGTTGCCGGCACTGCCGGCGCGGACCAAGCTGCGCCTGTAGCGCCAGCCACACGCCACGCTGCGCAGGAACGGTTGGGCGCAGGACGACGCTGTCAAACCGCCAGCGCGCCGGCCCTTCTGCAGTCGGCAGCCAGAGCCCCAGGCCACAGGCCCGACTGCATCCAGCGGTCCACGGCCTCGGTCTCTTCGTCGCAGGCCAGGCCGTGCTGCAAACGCCAGCCGGCATCGAAACAGGTCTGCTGGTAGCGCCGCCCGTCGTCGCACAACAAGGTGGCCACTGAACCGGCCAGGCCTTGGCGCTGCAGCGCATCGGCACACACCAGCGCGGCCACCAGGTTGGTGCCAGTGCTCGGGCCCACCGGGCGGCCCAGCCGGGCCGACAGGGCCAGCATCGCGCCCAGGCTCCAGCGGTCGGGCACCTTCACCATCGCGTCCAGCACGCCGGGCACGAATGACGCTTCCACGCGGGGGCGGCCGATGCCTTCGATGCGCGAGCCCTGCTGCATCGTCAGGCTGCGGTCGCCGCTGACATAGGCGTCGAAGAACACCGAGCGTTCGGGGTCGGCGCCGCAGACCTGCGTGGCGTGGCCGCTGTAGCGCGCAAAGCGGCCCATGGTGGCCAGCGTGCCGCCGGTGCCGGCGCCCGCCACGATCCAGGCCGGGCAGGGGTGGCGCTCGCGCTGCATCTGGCTGTAGATGCTTTCCGCGATGTTGTTGTTGGCGCGCCAGTCGGTGGCGCGTTCGGCGTAGGTGAACTGGTCCATGTAGTGGCCGCCGCGTTCGCGTGCCAGCCGTTCACTTTCGCTGTAGATGTGGCTGGCGTCCTGCACCAGGTGGCACTGCCCGCCTTGGAACTGGATGGCGGCAATCTTCTGCGGGCTGGTGCTGGCCGGCATCACGGCAATGAAGGGCAGGCCCAGCAGGCGTGCGAAGTAGGCTTCGCTGCTGGCGGTGGACCCGCTGGAAGACTCCACCACCGTGCTGTTGGCGTGCAGCCAGCCGTTGACCAGCGCGTGCAGAAACAGGCTGCGCGCCAGCCGGTGCTTCAGGCTGCCCGTGGGGTGGCTGCTCTCGTCTTTCAGGTACAGGTCGACGGTGGGAAAGCCGGCCAGCGGCAGCGGTATCAGGTGCGTGTCGCTGCTGCGCTGGAAATCGGCTTCGATGCGGCGCAGCGCTTCGCGCACCCAGGCTCGGTCGGGACAGTGCGGGCGGGGGTGGTTGGGCTGCATGGGGTTCAGATGGGTTGGGTGCGCACCATCGGCCAGCGAGGGATTGCCGCCGCCCAGGTCAGGCTTTTTCACGGTCTCGCGCCAGGGCCTGGCGGATTCGTTCGATGGTCTGTTCCATCGGTGCGCGCGGTGACACGTCCAGCCCCAGGCTGCGTGCAATGGCGTTCACGCGCATGGGGTTCAGGGGCAGGCCGCCGGCGTCCACAGCGGCCACCAGGTCCAGCGCCCGTTGGCGTTCGCCCAGCGGCTGCGGCGGCCTGCGCAGACGGCGGGTCAACCATGCCCAGATCGCGTTCATGGCCGGAGTTTAGGTCGGCCACGCTGTATCGTGAGGCTCACCTTGTTGAGCTTTGCCGAACCCTGGAGCACCACCCACCATGAAGATCGCTTTTCTCGGAACCGGCCTGATGGGCACGGGTTTTGTCCGCCGCATGCTCAGCCAAGGGCACGAAGTGCGTGTCTGGAACCGCACCGCGGCCAAGGCTGCTGCGTTGCAGGCCCATGGTGCCCAGCCCTGTGCTGACGCCGCCGCGGCGGTGGCCGGCGCCGACCGCGTGCACCTGTCGCTGGCCGACGATGCTTCGGTGGACGCGGTGCTGGAGCCGCTGGCCGGCACGCTGCCTGCGGGCACCTGGATCGTCGACCACACCACCACCGCAGCACATGCCACCGCAACGCGCGTGGCCCGCTGGGACGCGCGCGGCCGCACCTTCGTGCACGCGCCGGTGTTCATGGGCCCCGCCAATGCCGCCGAAGGCACCGGCATCATGCTGGTGTCGGGCGCACCCGAACGCTGCCTGGCGCTGCTGCCGGCCCTGCAGGGCATGACCGGGCAGGTCGTGAACCTGGGCCCGCAGCCCGAACGCGCTGCGGCCTTCAAGCTGCTGGGCAACCTGACCATCCTGGGGCTGATCGGCGTGCTGGGCGACGTCAACCGCCTGGGCCACAGCCTGGGCCTGACGGCGCAGGAATCGTTTTCCCTGTTCCAGCACTTCAACCCCGGCACATCGCTGGCGGCGCGTGCCGAGCGCATTGCCACGGCCGACGTCAACGCGCCGTTATTCGAACTGGCCATGGCGCGCAAGGACGTGCGGCTGATGATCGAAGAAGCGCAGCACGGCGGTGTGGCGCTGGCGCTGATGCCGGCGCTGGCCGCGCTGTTTGATGCCAGCATCGCCAAAGGCCAGGGCGCGCAGGACGTGGTGGTGGCGGCGCGCTTGCCGGTCTGATCACGCCGTCACTGAAGGCAGCGGCAGCACGCCGGCCAGCAACTGCGCCGGCACTGCCCGGTCGTCGGCGTCGGTCACCAGCAAAAAAGTCAGGCCGCCAGGGGTGGCGGCCACGCTGATGCCTTCGGCCTTGCAGCGGCGATGCAGCGGCTGCATGGTTGTCAACGCACCCGCAGCGTTGACATGGCCCACCGCCGAACCTGCGCAGGCGCCGTCGTCGTAGCTGTTGTCGGTGGCTTCTGCCGCGGCGCTGAACGCCCAGCCCCCGCCGGGGCAGGCGGCGCCATCGGTGAAGCACAGTGGCACGCCCGCCAGGTGGCCCAGCTCGAAGCGCTGCACGGCCATCACCGGCGCTGCAGGGGTGCCGCTGGCCAGCGTCTGCAGCACGGCGCCCAGGTCCAGGCGCACGCAGGCGTTCACCGCGTTGGCTTGATGGCCGCGCTGCAGCAGGCACAGGTGGCCCGCGTCAACAAAAGCACCTTCGATGTTGGTCTGCGCAAACTGCTGGTGCAGCGGTGCATACAACACGCTCAGGTCGATGGCTTGCACGGCGGTTGTGGCCTGGCCGGCCGCATTCAGCGGCAGCAGCGCCCCCAGCTGCCGGTTGGGCCTGGAACCCGAGCCCAGCGCCAGCAGTGCGCCGTGCGGGCAGCCGGGGTGCGGGGGCAGCAGGGTCAGTGACTCCAGGTCGCGCTTCAGGGCCTTGCGGCTCGCTTTGCTGCTGGTCTTGCTGACAGCGGGGCCCGCGCCCGGTGCCGTGGCCGGCGGGGCCAGCATGCGCCAGCGCTGGCCGGGCATGCCGCCGTCCAGGTCGAAGACGCCCAGGTGGTTTTCGTCGTCGGCCACCACGTACAGGCGCTGGCCGATGCGCACCAGCCCGCTGGCCGCGCTGAGCGGCTGCGGTGCGGCGCCGGGGCCAGGGCCGGCCAACATCAAATCACGCAGCCATTGGGTTTCCAGCACGGGTGGTCTCCTGGGTTCGGGCCCAGGCACATTGTGGCCACGGACCTGCATAGACTGTGGGCTGTCATGGCCGAAAAAAGCAGCAACAGCAGCAGCACCCGCGGCACCAACGGCAGTCGCAGTCGCCGCCACCATCACCACGTGTACGTGGTGGAACTGTCAGACCGCGTCTGGACCGAAGCGCGTTTTCGCCGCGCCAACCCGCACTACAGCGGCGGCAAACCTTGCGTCTATGTCGGCATGACGGGCCTGGAACCCGACTGGCGGATGGACAAACACAAGGCCGGCATTCAAAGCAACCGCTTTGTCTTCACCTACGGTTTGCGGCTGCTGCCAGCGCTGTACGAGGTCTACAACCCCATGCCTTACGACGCCGCACGCGACATGGAAGTGGAACTGGCCATCGGCCTGCGCGAAGCCGGCTACGCGGTCTGGCAGGCCTGATGGCGCGGCGGCGGTGCCGCAGCCTGGAAACAGGCGTGCTGTCTATGATCGGGTGGTCGTCCATCCCCTGAAGAAAGCCCAGCCATGAAGACCCGTGCAGCCGTCGCCTGGAAAGCCGGTGCCCCCCTGAGCATCGAAGAGGTGGACCTGCAAGGCCCGCGCGACGGCGAAGTGTTGGTCGAGGTGAAGGCCACCGGCATCTGCCACACCGACTACTACACGCTGAGCGGTGCCGACCCCGAAGGCCTGTTCCCCGCCATCCTGGGCCACGAAGGCGCGGGCGTGGTGCTGGAAGTGGGTGCCGGTGTGCCCTGGCTGAAGCCGGGCGACCATGTGATTCCGCTGTACACGCCGGAATGCCGGCAGTGCAAGTTCTGCCTGTCGCGCAAGACCAACCTGTGCCAGAGCATCCGTGCCACTCAAGGCAAGGGCCTGATGCCCGACGGCAGCAGCCGCTTTTCCATCGGTGGCAAGCCGGTGCTGCACTACATGGGCACCAGCACCTTCGCCAACCACATCGTGGTGCCCGGCATTGCGCTGGCCAAGATCAGGCCCGACGCGCCTTTCGACAAGGTTTGCTACATCGGCTGCGGCGTCACCACCGGCGTGGGTGCGGTGCTGTTCACCGCCAAGGTGGAAGCCGGCGCCAACGTGGTGGTGTTCGGACTGGGGGGCATCGGGCTGAACGTGATCCAGGGCGCGAAGATGGTGGGCGCCGACAAGATCATCGGCGTCGACATCAACCCGGCGCGCGAAGCCATGGCGCGCAAGTTCGGCATGACGCACTTCATCAACCCGAAAGAACACGCCAACGTGGTGGACAGCATCGTGCAGCTGACCGACGGCGGCGCCGACTACAGCTTTGAATGCATCGGCAACACGCAGGTCATGCGCCAGGCGCTGGAATGCACGCACAAGGGCTGGGGCCGCAGCATCATCATCGGCGTGGCCGAAGCGGGTGCCGAGATCAGCACGCGCCCGTTCCAGCTGGTCACTGGGCGCAAGTGGGAAGGCTCGGCCTTTGGCGGCGCCAGAGGCCGCACCGACGTGCCGAAGATCGTGGACTGGTACATGGACGGCAAGCTCAACATCGACGACCTGATCACGCACAAGCTGCCGCTGGAACGCATCAACGAAGGCTTTGACCTGATGAAGCGGGGCGAGTCCATCCGCACAGTGGTGGAGTTCTGACCAGGTGTGAGCGGAACGGCCTTGTCCTGGTGTCCCGCCCTGCTCGGGAAGGCAGTGTCAATTCACGCCGGGTGGGGCCGCTGCCTTCAGAGTGACGCGCCGGGTGCCCGGCTCCTGTCGTTGTTGGCCTGCACCAGCACACCCAGCATGCGCATGAATTCGGCTCTTTCGGCCTTCGGCAATGGCGCCAGCATGCGCTGTTGGGCGCGGCGCATGGCCGGCGCCACAGCCGACAGCAGCGCTGCGCCTTCGGCCGTCAGCGTGAGCAGGCGCACCCGCTTGTCGGTGGGCGAGGCGTTGCGCTGCAGCAGGGCGCGCAGTTCCAGGCGGTCCACCACGCCGGCCACGGTGGACGTGTCCAGCGCCACGCGGCCGGCCAGCGTGCGCTGGTCGATGCCGGGTTCGTTGGCCACCGTCTGCAGCACCGCAAACTGCACCGGCGTCAGACCGTGCGTTTCAGTTTCCTGCAGGAAGATGGCCACCGCAATCTGCTGCAGGCGTCGGATGTGATGCCCCGGCAGGGACTCCAGCGCCACTTGCGGCGGCGCGGCTTTTGGGGGTCTGTGCTCGGGCATCGGGGTTAACGAGGGTGGGTTGAAAAGATGCTATCACTACACTTATCATCAGTGTACTGACAATCAGTGTGCGTTTCAAAGTGTGAGCAACCAGTCGATGAACTCCACCCCGTCGGACAAGCCGGTGATCGTTTGTGGCGGCGGCATCGGCGGCCTGGCTGCCGCGCTGGCCTTGACCCGCCAGGGCCTGGCCGTGAAGGTGCTGGAACAGGCTGCCGAGCTGGGTGAAATCGGCGCCGGCATCCAGCTGGGGCCGAATGCCTTTTCGGCCTTCGACGCGCTGGGCATCGGCGAACAGGCCCGCAGCCGCGCGGTCTACACCGACGAGATGGTGATGCACGACGCGCTGGACGAAACCCTGGTCGGCCGCATCCCCACGGGCCCGGCGTTCAGGCTTCGCTTTGGCAACCCCTACGCCGTCATCCACCGCGCCGACGTTCACCGCTCGCTGCTGGAAGGCGCGCGGGCCAGCAGCCGCATTCAGGTGGCCACCAGCACCACCGTGCAGCGTGTGGAACAGCACGCCGGCGGGGTCACGGTGGTCGACACCCAGGGCGGGCAACACCACGGTGTGGCGCTGATCGGCGCCGACGGCGTAAAAAGCGCCGTGCGCCGCCAGTACGTGGGCGACGAAGCCCGCGTCTCGGGCCACGTGGTGTACCGCGCGGTGGTCGACCGCGCCGACTTTCCGCAAGACCTGCAGTGGAACGCCGCCAGCATCTGGGTGGGCCCGAACTGCCATCTGGTGCACTACCCGCTGCGGGGCGGCGAACAGTACAACGTGGTCGTCACCTTTCACAGCCGGCAGGTGGAACAGTGGAGCGTGACCGAAGGCAGCCGTGAAGAGGTGCAAAGCTACTTCGAGGGCATCTGCCCGAAGGCGCGGCAGCTCATCGACCTGCCCAGGAGTTGGAAGCGCTGGGCCACCGCCGACCGCGACCCCATTTCGCAGTGGACCTACGGCCGCGCCACGCTGCTGGGCGACGCCGCACACCCCACCTTGCAATACCTTGCGCAGGGGGCCTGCATGGCGCTGGAAGATGCCGTGACGCTGGGCGAAGCGATGCGCGTTCACGCCGGCCGTTTCGAGCCCGCCTTTGCGCTGTATGAAAAGTCGCGCGTGGCGCGCACCGCGCGCATCGTGCTGTCGGCGCGCGAGATGGGCCGCATCTTCCACGCCCACGGTGTGGAGCGCCTGGTGCGCAACGATCTGTGGAAAGGCCGCACACCCGAACGCTTTTACGATGCGATGGAATGGTTGTATGGCTGGACGGTTGAAAACTGCCTCGCCGCCTGAACCCGCGCTGGAGCAAGACCCCAAGGAGACACCATGAGCGAAGACGCCGAACTGGGCAAGCTGTCGGACCTGCCGCCCAGCTATGTGGAAAGCCTGCGCCAGCTGAATCTGGTGCCGTTGTGGCCCAGCCTGCGCGGTGTGCTGCCGCCGAACAAGCCGCGCCTGAACACGCGTGCCACGGCCTGGGCTTACCAGGACATCCTGCCGCTGCTGCTTCAAGCGGGTGAGTTGACGCCCATCGAGAAGGCCGAACGCCGCGTGCTGGTGCTGGCCAACCCCGGTCACGGGCTGGACAAGATGCAGGCCAGCGCCGCCATGTACCTGGGCATGCAGTTGCTGCTGCCCGGCGAATGGGCGCCCAGCCACCGCCACACGCCCAATGCCGTGCGCATGGTGGTGCAGGGTGAAGGCGCCTGGACCAACGTGGACGGCGAGAAATGCCCCATGAGCCGCGGTGACCTGATCCTCACGCCCACCGGCTTGTGGCATGAACACGGCCACGACGGCGACCAGCCGGTGGTGTGGCTGGACGTGCTGGACCTGCCGCTGGTGTACTACATGGAAGCCAGTTACCACATCAACGGCGACCGCCAAGCGGAACTGCCCGGCCGCGGCGACCGCGCCTACACGCGCGGCGGCCTGCTGCCCACGCCGGTGTTCGAGCGCGGGTCTGAAAGGGGCCCGGCGCGCCGCGGGAAGGCCTACCCGATGCTGCGCTACCCGTGGGTGGAGGCGCGCGCCGCGCTGCTGGCGCTTGCCGAAGACCGGCCCGAGCCGCAGGCGGTGCAGATCACCTACGCCAACCCCGAGACCGGTGGCCATGCCGAGAACATCCTCGGCTTTTATGCGCTGATGCTGCGGCCTGGGCAAACGCTGGTGATGCCGGTGCGGTCACCGGCGATGGTGTTCCACGTCATCGAAGGCGGGGCGACGGTGGCGGTGGACGACCAGACCTTCACGCTCACCGAGGCCGACACCTGCTGCACACCTGGCTACACGCCGGTGACGCTGCGCAACGCATCGGCCCGCCAGCCGGCTTTCATCTTCATCGCCGACGAGACACCGCTGCACCAGAAGCTGGGCGTGTTCGAGACCTGGGCCTGACAGCGCCTGGCGCCCCCGGGCGGCGTTGCCGCCGCCCCCCTCACACCCGCTCAGCGCGCCGCAGCGCCCGTCGCCATGAAGCGCACGCGCTCGCTGCGGGCGTCTATGTAGCCAACGATGGCGGCAACTTCAGCAGTGCTGAGGCCCAGGTTGGGCATGCGCAGGCCCTGGTAATCGTGCAGCAATTTCAGCGCTTGCGCGTCGCCTTCGGTGAACATGCGGTCGGGCTCGCGTATGAAACGGCGCAGCCACTGCGGGTCGCGCCGTTGGCTCACGCCCAGCAAGTCGGGCCCGAGCTTGTTGCCGCCACCAATCTCGTGGCAGGCGGCGCAGCCGTTGCGAAACAGGAACTCGCCATCGCCAATGGCCAACGTTCGGGCCTGCGCTTGACCGGCCGACGCCGTCTGTGTGTCCCAACCCAGGAATGTGGCCATGTGCGAGGCAAGAAATTGCGGGTTGTCGGTGGACGTGCTCTTCATCCATCGGCCCGATGGCACGTGACCCACGCTCATCGTGGAGCTGTGGGATTCGCGCGCGTCGGTTTGTTGCAAGGCGCCCAAGCCCAACTTGCGTGCAATCAAGCGGATGTCGGCTTCCGAACCTGTCAAGAACAGCCAGCCCGGCCCGACGCCATAACGCCGCGCGTACGCGGCCATGGCTTCAGGGCTGTCACCGAGCGGGTCCACGCTGAGCGAATAGAAGTGGATCTCCCGGCCCATGCGCGGGCCCATCAGCCGCTGCAGTTCGAGCATCTTTGCCGTACCGAGCGGGCAGATGTCAGAGCACACCGTGAAGAAGGTGTTGATGGCCACGCTCTTGCCCGCCAGCAGATCGTCGTAGAAGCGATGCTTGCGGCCGTGCTGGTCAGTGAGTACCGGGTTCGGGAAGTAGGACGCATTCCAGGGCGATGCCGCACCATCGCCGGCTGCTGGCGTGTCTGCGGTGGGTGCCGGTCGTGCATCGGCCAGGTGTCTCAACCGATCCCATGTCAAGGAGCCCGCAGCAAAGAAGCCCATCAGCACCAGCGAAAGCGTTGCCCGGCGCCACCACGGCGCGGCAGCGCCGCTCGCCGATCTTGCGCGATCGGTGCTCATGACAACGACAGGCCGCTGAATTTCATGTTCGTGATCTCACCTGTGGACAGGTTCACAGTGAAGACGAAGCTGGCCAGGCCCGCGCGCGGCAGGGGCGCCGGGCTGCCGGGGCGCGGCTCCATCGGAAAGGACAGCCCCACCGTCTGCGTGCCCGTGTGCGGCAGCACGATGGCTTCCTGCGTCCTGAACTCGTAACGGGTGCGGCTCTGCGTGCCTTCGCCGATGACGCCGTTGAAGTCGAAGTTCGCCAGCAGCCGATGGCGGCCGGTCTCGGGTGACAGCACCAAGCGGCTGACGATGCGGCTGGAGCCTGTGAACCGCACGGGTTCGCCGCCTGTGCGGGATTGGGCCACGCTGCTCCAGGGTATTTCCAGCGTGAACAACTGGCCGGCGCTCTTCACCGGTGTCGATGCGGTCTTGATCTGCGCCTGCACAGCAGGTGCGAGTCCGAGCAGGGTCAGGGCCGGCGTTGCAAGACGACGCAGGCGCAGCAGTGAAAGCAGGTGGAGGGCCATGGCAGTCACCCCTTCAGGCCAAGGTCTCGGCCACGGCCGCGAACTTCACGCCTTGTGGACGTGGCAGTGGCGTGGGCATGGGCACCAGAGACGGCGCGCCGGTGCCCACCAGGTCCCATCGCATCAGCATGGCTTTGTCTTCGTGGGTCGAGGTGTGGCAGTGCTGCATGTACATGCCACCCCAGTCCCGGAACTGCAAGGTGATCTGCATCGAGCCTCCGGGCTGCAGCCGGTAGACGTCTTTGCGCCCCCGCTCCCACGGCATGACTTGCGATGCGGTGCCGTTGCGCGAAAGAATCTGGCCCTCTTCGAAGTGGACATGGATGGGGTGGTCCCAGCCACCGCTGGAGTTCTCGAAGGTCCAGACTTCGCGCGAGTTCCACTTCGGCTGCGCGGTCGAGCGGCTGGTGGCTGCGGCCAGCATCGCACCGCCGTCGGTGGCAATGCCCCAAGGGCCTTCGCTGGCCGTCGCAACGCCTGTTGAAGCGTCGTTGAGCAGGTTCTGATTCGCGCCGCGGCCGAAACGGAAGGTGCGTCTGCGCGCCACGGGTGCTGCAAGCGACGGGTTCGGGATCAGCGTCATCGGCACCTGGCTCCGGTCGGGCTGCGACGGCTCGCGCACGACGCGGAATTCCAGAATGCGGCCCACGCCGGGGTCCCGGTCCGACCCTGCCAGCGCCTCTGCCAATGACAAGGTCTCGTTCACTTCGCGGCCATCGTTGTGCTCGGCCATGTTCACCATCGTGACCCGGCTGCCGACTGACCAGTGGGTGAAGTCGATCACGATGTCCAGCCGCTCACCCACGGCCACCAGGTCGGTCGAGGTCATGATCACGCGCTGCGGCAGCAGGTTGCCATCGTTGGCGATCAGGTAAAACGGTTTGGCGTCGCTCAACCCCAATTTGTACATGCGCGCCGTGGAACCATTGCAGATACGGAAACGGTACTTGCGCCGCTCAACTTCGAAATAGGGCTTGTAGGCCAGGTTGACCATGACCAGGTCACCCAGAAAGCCGTCGGTATCGAAGATGTCGTAGATCAGTTGGCCCTGGGCATTGGTGGCCTTGTCCTGGATCACCAGGTTGACGTCGTACTCGAGGTTGCCCCAGTCTTTTGCAGTGCCACTGGGCAGCCGCAGGTTGACGCCGTCGTTGATCGCCTCATTGCCGCGGTCGACCGCGCTGTACAGGTTCATCATCGCAGCGTTGCCCTTGTAGACGTTTTGCGCGGTGAACTCGAACATGTGGTCGTGAAACCAGTGCGAACTCATGGTTTCCTGCCAGTCGCCCGGCAGTTTGACAATGCCGCCACTGCCGTTGGGCGCGCCACAACGAATGTCGGTGGCCGCCGTGTTGATGGTCGTGAAACCGGCATGCACGATGGGCCAGTGGTAGTCGTAGAACTGCCCGGGGAAAAAATAGGCGCCAGCGAAGCCGTCGTTTTCAGCGCCGTGGTGGCCGTTGTGGTTGTGCGTGCTGAGGGTGTGCCGACCAAAGCCGTTGTTCTGCCTGGGATCAAAGGGCAGACGGTTGTGGTGACGAAACAGCACCGGCTCGCCATAACGCGCCTGCAGCAGTTTGGGTGGCACCGTGCCATTGAAGGTCCACACGCTGTTGGGTGCCTGAATGGGCATCTGCGGATGAAACCGCACGGGAATGGCCTGCTGGGGATCGATGCCGGAATTGAGCTGCGGCAGCACGCCGGGGTTGTAGGCGCGGTTTTCCTTGGCGCCTTCCTGGGTGACCTGCACTGCCACGCGGGGCAAAAACTGCTGCCAGCGTTGGTGTGCCCACAAAGGGCCGGGGGGCCGGCCTTCCACCGGCCCGGTGTTGCCTCCGGGATACGCCGCTACCAGGGCCGGGTTCAGGGTCTGCAGGGTCTGGTTCGCCTCGGCCCGAGGCGTCGGTACCAGGGTCTTGGCCGGCTCCAGCAATCGCGGAAACAGGTCGGCACGCGGCATGGGTTGGGTAAACGGCAGGGCACCAAACAGCGGGCTGCGCGGCACGCCGGTGGGCACTTCAGCACGGGCACTGCCCACAAAAGGATGCAGCCCGTGTTTGAGCAACAGTCCGCCGGTGACTGTAAACAGGCCCCACTTAAAGAGGTCACGCCGCTCGACCTGGCCCTGCGACAGGGCCTGCACGATTTCCAACCGGTTGTGGCGGGCCTGTTCGGCAGCCTGCAAAGGGCGGCCCTCAGCCCTGGACGACAGATACATGGTTTTTTATCTCAGGGTGATAACGAGACGGCTCTCAGCAGACTGGCTGCTGAGAGCGGGTTCAGCTTACTGATGACGGCAGGTCTTGGCCGTGCCCACTTTCGGGTCGCCCGCAAAAGTGCTGCCGTTGCAGATCAGAGTACCGGTTTGCCCTTCCAGCTGAATCCAGGCATTACCGGCGCCGTACCAGACTGTCGCTGTCTTGCCGATCGGCAGTTGGCAGGTCTGGCCTTCATTGGCACAAGCCACAGACTTGGACCCGGCAGCAGCGACCAAGAAGCGCCGCTCCAGGAAGTTTGCCGGGGCCACACTCAGGCCAGCCCGGCCCACCTCGGGCAGAACCACCACGGCATCTTTGGCGCGGCCGCCGTCATACACCAAGAAACCGTTGGCGTCCGTTTC
>JAYSXE010000266.1:0-14056 GCA_043717565.1 Burkholderiales bacterium
TGCTGTACAAGATGATCACGGTGATGAAGGGCGGGCAGGAAGTGAAGCTGTCCAAGCGCTCGGGCACCTCGGTGTCGGTGCGCGACCTGATCGAATGGACCAGCCGCGACGCGGTGCGCTTTTTCCTCATCAGCCGCAAGGCCGACACCGAGTTCGTGTTCGACGTCGACCTGGCGCTGAAGGCCAACGACGAGAACCCGGTGTTCTATGTGCAGTACGCCCACGCGCGCATCTGCTCGGTGCTGGCCAAGGCTGGCGGCACGGCCGACATGGCGCAGGCCGACCTGGCCCTGCTGGTGGCACCGACAGAAGCCGCACTGATGCTGAAGCTGGCCGAATACCCCGAGATGCTGCAGCGGGCGGCCCTGGAACGGGCGCCGCACGAGGTGGCTTTCTACCTGCGCGAATTGGCCGCCAACTTTCACGCCTTCTACGCCGCTGAACGCGTGCTGGTTGATGACGCCGCACTGTCGCGCGCCCGCCGCGCCCTGTTGTGCGCCACCGCGCAGGTGCTGCGCAACGCACTGGCGGTACTGGGGGTGTCGGCACCCGAAACGATGGGGCGCGACGCCGTCACCGAAGCATCTGAAACCCCGAGCCCGGAGCACAGCGCATGAAGTTCAGCCAGAGCGGCGGTTTTGTGCTGGGCATGGTGGTGGGTCTGCTCGTCGGCCTGGCGCTGGCGCTGGGCGTGGCGCTGTACATCACCAAGGCGCCGGTGCCCTTCATCAACAAGGTGCCCCAGCGCACCGCAGAACATGACCGCGCCGAAGCCGAGCGCAACAAGCAGTGGAACCCGAACGCGCCGCTGGGCAGCAAGTCCGGGCCCCAGGGTGCTGCGCTGCCCGACCCCAGTGCCCCCGCGTCAGCCGCCAACCCGCCCGCCGCCCCACCAGCCCCCAGCCCGGCACCGGCGCCCGCCTCCGCGGGTGGGGCCAGCGCGCGCAACCCGGCGGCCATCCTGTCTGGCGCGCCGGTGTCCGCAGCGCCGGCTGCTGCGCCAGCAGCATCTTCTGCGGCACCGCGGTCCACCGCTGCGCCACTTGAAGCGTTTGTCTACTTTGTGCAAACCGGCGCCTACACCCGCAGTGACGATGCAGAACAACAGCGAGCGAGGCTGTCCTTGCTGGGCTTGACCGCCAGGATCACCGAACGAGAACAGGCCGGCCGCACCGTCTACCGCGTGCGCGTGGGCCCGTTCCCTGCGCGCGGCGAGGCCGACGCGCTGGTGGTGCGGCTGCAGGAACAGGCCATCGAGGCCCAGATCGTTCGTGTCGAACGCCCCTGAGCGGCGCCGGTGCTGTCGCACAAACCCTTTTTGAAATCCCAGCCCTCTCCGCAAAGGACCGTTTCCATGCAACGTCGCGAATTTACCCACCACCTGGCCCTGACCGCCGCCTCAGCCGGCCTGGCCCTGCCGCTGTCGGCCCTGGCACAGGCCGGCGCCCCCGTGGAAGGCCAGCACTACGTTCGCCTGGGCACGCCATTGGCCGTGACGCTGCCGCCCGGCAAGGCGATTGAGGTGGTGGAATTCTTCTGGTACGGCTGCCCGGCCTGCTTCGCCTTCGAGCCGACGCTGGACAACTGGGTGAAGAAGCTGCCGGCCGACGTGTCGTTTCGCCGCGTGCCCGCCGGCTTCACGGCCACCTACCAGCTGCACCAGCGGGTGTTCTATGCGCTGGAGGAAATCGGCCAGCTGGAAGCCACGCACAGCAAGCTGTTCAATGCCATCCACGTACAGAACAAGCGCCTGAATTCCGAGGCTGAGGTCACCGCGCACCTGGCTTCGGTGGGCATCGACGAGGCCAAGTTTGGGGCGGCCATGAAATCGTTCGGCGTCAACACCAAGGTGAACCGCGCCAAGCAGCTGTCCGAGGGCTACAAGATCGACGGCGTGCCGACCTTGGGCGTACACGGCCGGTTCTACACGTCGGTTTCAACCGCCGGCGGTCCGGACAAGGCCGTGGCCGTGGCCGATTTCCTGATCCAGCGCGCCCGCCAGAAGGCCTGAACCCGGGCCGACGCCCGCCGCGGGCCGAAATCCCTGCCCGGGCGCGGCGCTGCCCTCGCGCAGCGCCGGCTGCCCCACAGGTGTTGGCCCTGTGCGGCACTGCAACATCCGGTGACCACACCGGCCTGCCGTCATGGCTCGATTTCACGACGCCGGTGCCGCTGCCCGGCAAGCATGTGGCTATACTGAACTGCAATTTCCGTGCCGCCCAATGCCCATGTCCCCTTCACCCACCACCGCCCGTGCGCAAAGCCCGACCGGGTGTATGCAGGGACGCGCCTTGAAGCGACCCAGCGGTTTGGGGTGTGCACTGGCTTCAGGCCTGCTGCTGGCCCTGGCATGCGGCAGGCCAGCCTGGGCTGAAAAGGCCGACCGAACCAAGCCGGTGGTGGTAGAGGCCGACCAGGGCGGCAGCATCGACCTGCAGCGCCAAGTGCTGGTGTACACCGGCAACGTGGTGGTGGTGCAGGGCACCATGCAGCTGCGGGCCGACCGCATCGAGATGCGGCAGACCCCCGACGGCCACCGGCTGGCCATCGCCACCGGCCAAGCCGGCAAGCAGGCCAGCTGGCGCCAGAAGCGCGACGGTGTGGACGAAACCGTGGAAGGCAGCGCCGATCGCATCGAATTCGACGGCAAGGCCGACACGCTGCGCCTGCTGGGCAAAGGCGTGGTGCGCCGACTGCGGGGCTCCACGGTGGCCGACGAAATCAGCGGCAGCAACATCCTGTGGGAAAACGGCGCCGAACTGTTCAGGGTGGAAGGTGGCGGCGCCACGGCCAGCAACCCCAGCGGCCGGGTGCGCGCGGTGCTGAGCCCGCGGGTGGATGCGCCGGCAGCCCCGTCATCCTCTGCCGCGCCAGTGCCCACCCCGGGCTTGGCACCCAGCCGCGGCCTGAGCGAGAAACGCTGATGACGGCCCCGGCCGCCGAGGCGTCCAGCGACCGCAGCAGCCCACAGGCTGGCGAAGCCCCGCCCGACGAAGCCCCCCGCAGCCGGCTGCAGGCCGCCCACCTGCGCAAGAGCTACGGGTCACGCACGGTGGTGAAAGACGTGCACCTGGCAGTGTCGGCCGGCGAAGTGGTGGGCCTGCTCGGGCCCAACGGCGCCGGCAAGACCACCACCTTCTACATGGTGGTGGGGCTGGTGCGTGCCGATGCTGGCGAAATTTCGATCGACGGCCAGGAAGTGCAGGGCCTGCCCATCCACCGCCGTTCAAGGCTGGGGCTTTCCTACCTGCCGCAAGAGGCTTCGATCTTCCGCAAGCTGACGGTGGAAGAAAACGTGCGCGCGGTGCTGGAACTGCAACTCGGGCCCGACGGTCAACCGCTGAAACCGGCGCGGCTGGAAGAGCTGCTGCAGGGCCTGCTGGTCGACTTGTCCATCGAGAAGCTGCGCGACTCGCCAGCGCCCGCCTTGTCGGGCGGCGAACGCCGGCGCGTCGAGATCGCCCGTGCATTGGCCACACAACCGCGCTTCATTTTGCTCGACGAGCCTTTTGCAGGCGTTGATCCCATCGCAGTGATGGAGATCCAACGCATCATTGGTTTTCTGCGCTCGCGCGGCATCGGCGTGCTCATCACCGACCACAACGTGCGCGAAACCCTGGGTATTTGTGACCGTGCTTACATCATCAGTGAAGGCACGGTACTGGCCGAGGGCACACCGGCCAATATCGTTGACAACGCCCAGGTCCGCAGGGTCTACCTGGGCGAGAACTTCCGCATGTAACTGCCCCTGATGAAACCCTCGTTACAGCTTCGACTTTCACAACACCTGGCATTGACGCCGCAGCTTCAGCAGTCGATACGGCTGCTGCAGCTGTCCACGCTGGAACTGCACCAGGAAGTGGGCCAGATGCTGGACCAGAACCCCTTCCTGGAACTCGAAGAAGACACTGCCGCGAACCCCTACGAGGTGCCGCTGGAGCAGATGGCCATGGACCGGCCGGTGGACAGCCAAGCCGACCGCGTGACCGCCGCCGACGGGGCCGAAGTGCCCGAAAGCGCTGAAGGCGCGGGCGAACTCAAGGCCGATGAATTTGGCACCACCGGCCAGGACGACTGGGAAAACGGCACCGAAGGCGACGACTTCGACGGCATCCGCGAAACGCCGTCGGGCAGCAGCAGTGCGGCTGGCGATGACGGTGACGACCGCCCCGAACGCAGCGGCACCGGCACGAGCCTGCAAGACCACTTGCGCCAGCAGATTGCCGGCATGCGGCTGAACGACGATGACCGTGGGGCGCTGGACATCCTGATCGAGTCGCTGAACGAAGACGGTTACCTGGCCGACCCGCTGGCCGACATTGCCGCTGCGGTGGCCGACATGCTGGGGCTGCAGGACGCCGACTCGCGCGAATCGCTGGCCGAACGCATGCAGTGCGCACTGAAGTGGCTGCAGAGCCTGGAACCCACGGGCGTGGGCGCCACCAGCCTGCAGGAATGCCTGGTGCTGCAGCTGAAGACGCACGCGCCCTGCCCGGCCCGCAGCGTGGCGCTGCAGGTGTGCGAGAAGCACCTGGACCTGCTGGCCAGGCGCGACCTGCGGCGCATTGCCGGGCTCACCGGCAGCGACGAAACGGTGGTGCGCGCAGCACACGACCTGATCAGGACCTGCGAGCCCAAACCGGGCCGCGCCTTCACCCCCGGCGAAGGCACCTTGGTGGTGCCCGACGTCATCGTGCGAAAGAGCGGCCGGTCGCTCAGCGTGCAGCTCAACCCCGACGTGATGCCCAAGCTGCGCGTGAACGACCTCTTCGCACAGGCCGCACGCGGCCAGCGCGGCCAAGCCAGCGGGCCCGGGCTGTCGGCACGGCTGCAGGAAGCGCGCTGGTTCGTGAAGAACATCCAGCAGCGCTTCGACACCATCCTGCGTGTCAGCCGCGCCATCGTGGAACGGCAGAAGGCCTTCTTCACGCACGGCGCCATCGCGATGAAGCCGCTGGTGCTGCGCGAGATCGCAGACGAACTGGGGCTGCACGAAAGCACCATCTCGCGCGTCACCACCGCCAAGTACATGGCCACTCCGCAGGGCACTTTCGAGTTGAAGTACTTCTTCGGCTCGTCGCTGAACACCGAGGCCGGCGGCAACGCGTCCAGCACCGCGGTGCGCGCATTGATCCAGCAGTTCGTGACCGCAGAAAACGTGAAGAAACCACTGTCCGACAGCCAGATCAGCGACATGCTCGAAGAACAAGGCATCCAGGTGGCACGGCGCACGGTGGCCAAGTACCGCGATGCCCTGAAGATTGCGCCGGCGACCCTGCGCAAAGCCTTGTGACGCGCGCCCCCAAACCGACCCTGTTTCTGCCCTGCGCAGCCGGCGTCGAAGCCCTGCTGGCAGACGAGACCTTGCGCCTGACCGGCGTGAAGGCCGAGACCGCGCGCGGCGGTGTTTGGGTGGCCGGCGACGAGCGCACGGCCATGCTGCTGAACCTGGAAAGCCGGCTGGCCCAGCGCGTGCTGTGGCCGGTGGCGCAGGGGCCCTACCGCGACGAACACGACCTGTATCGCATGGCCTGCACGGTGCCGTGGGAACACTGGATCACGCCCGAGCAGACGCTGCGCGTGGACGTCAGCGCGCAACGCTCGCCGCTGCAGAGCCTGAACTTCGCCGCGCTGCGCATCAAGGACGCCGTGTGCGACACGCTGCGCCAGACCCTGGGCGCGCGGCCCAGCGTCGACACGCGCCACCCCGACCTGCCCATCTTTTTGTTCGTGGGCCCGGAGACAGCGGCGCTGTACATCGACACGTCAGGCGAAGCCCTGTTCAAGCGCGGTTGGCGCGAAGACAAGGGCGAAGCGCCGCTGAAGGAAACGCTGGCGGCCGCCATGCTGGCCGCAGCCGGCTGGCAGGGCCGCGCCGAAGACGGGCCGCTGCTGGACCCGTGCTGCGGCGCCGGCACCATCGCCATCGAGGCCGCGCAAATGGCTTGCGGCATTGCCGCCGGTGGCCTGCGCCGTTTTGCCTTCGAACGCATGCTGCCCTTCAAGCCCCACGCCGCAGCGTGGCGCGACCTGCAGCGTGCGGCGCAGGCCCGCGTGCATGCGCCCGCCGCGCCGGTGTTCGCCGGTGATGTGAGTTTTCGCATGACCGACTTCGCCACCCGCAACGCCGAGCGCGCCGGCGTGCGCCACGCCATCGAATTCAAGACCGGTGACGCGCTGCAGCGACCGCCACCCGCGGCGCGCGGCACGCTGATGATGAACCCGCCCTACGGCGAACGCATCGCCCCCAAGGGCACAGGCCAGGCCGGTGCCGGCAGCCCGCAGGCCCCTGAAGCGCGCGGCGGCGTGCGCCAAGCCTTCGAGGACGGCGCCGGTGCAGCCGAGTTCTACGGCGGCCTGGCCACGCAGTGGAAACGCCACTACGCCGGCTGGACCGCCTGGCTGCTGAGCCCCGATGCCCGGCTGCCGTCACAGCTGCGGCTGAAAGAAAGCCGCCGCGTGCCGCTGTGGAACGGCCCCATCGAATGCCGCCTGTTCAGGTTCGACATCACTGCCGGTGCAGGGCCGGGCGACGGCGCGGCCCGCCGCCGGCCGGCCGACCCGCCACCGGAATCAGGACCCGCCGCGCAGGACGGGTAGTGCGCCGACGCGGCGCTCGATCTCGGCCATCTGGTGCAGGTAGGCCGGGGCACCGACACCCCCGAAGCGGCGCAGGAATTCGGGCTCGGCCATGAATTCCGGCAGGTCTTCGGCCCGGGGCATGAAGTCGCTTTCCAGCAGCGGCTGCGCAGAGCGGCCGACTGCCAAGGTGCGCAAAGCGGCCTGCAGGCGGTCGGGCTGCTGGGCGGCCAGTTCGCCAAAGCGCGTGCCGGCCCGGTTGGCCGCCATGTCGTTGAAGCTGAAGCCGCTGCCGCCGCGCGCGTCGGCCACTTCCTTGAACAGGCCGACGGCGTAGGACAAGGGGCCCGAACTCTCGGTGGCCAGCGTGGCCGAGACGATGAAGTGCAGCGGCCAGTCGTCACGCCCGCCCAGCACCACCCGCATCGGCCGCAGGCTGGTCTGCGCGCCGCTGGGCAGCACCCGGTTCAGGTTGCGGCCGTTCATGTACATGGCCAGCACCACGATGGCAGCCCGGTTCTCGCGCGCCGCGTCGCCGCCCGCGGCGCTGCGTTCCAGTGCCAGTTCAAACATCGGCCCCAGCAGGTCGGCAAACGACATCTGCCACGCCGGGCTCTGGCGCTGCAGCACGGCGGCCAAGTGGTCGGTGTAGGCCAGCATGCGCTGCTTGTCGTCCACCGGCAGCAGTGCTGACAGCATGCGCTCGGCAATGCCGTTTTGCCACGTGTAGACCACGTGCACGCGGTCGGGCACCAGGTGCACATGCCGCACCACCTCGGCCAGCAGCGGCAGTTCGTCAGCCAGGCCCAGCCAGGTCAATGCCTTCAACACCAGCGGCTGCGCCACCCAGCCCGGCAAGGGCAGGCTGCCCAGCGTCATGCCCTGCAGCACCGGCAGGCTGTCGGTCTGCGCAAGCCGCAACTCGGCATTCAGCCAGCGGCCGAAGGGCGACACCGTGTTCACCCACGCCGGCAACCAGCGGTTGGTGTGCAGGCTGAGCTGCACCACAGCGCCGGCCTGGTGCAAACCGACACGCGCAGCACCCGTGGCCCAGCGGCGTCCGCCATGGTTGATCAGCAATTCCAGTTCACGGGCCGACAGGCTGACCGCCTGCATCTGGCCCGGCTGCACGCGGCGCGGGTCGTGGGCCTTGAGCAACTGCAAGGCGCGTTGCACGTCGGCGGGGTCCAGCGCGGGTTGTGATGCCACGGTGGGCTGACCCTGCAGCAGCACCGACAACAGCGCCACCACGCCGGCAGCGGGCAGCAGCAGCGACCAGAACCACAGACGGCGGGCAAAGCCAGGAAGCAAGTTCATCACCAGCAAGTGTGACGCAGCCGCCAAACCCCTGGCGGGGCGATAAAGGGGGCCAAGGCCGGCCGGACCTGGGCGAACCATGAGCCCTGAATGCGCGGGCCCGAAGGCCCCAACCAACCTGTCACCCCGTGGCCCGCGCCCGCAGCCATTGGGCCAGTGGCTGCCAAAGTTGCTCTGATTCAGCCCGCTGGCCCCGCTGCGCAGCCAGCTCCAGACGGGCGGCCAGACCGCTGGCGGCGCCATGGCCCAGGTTCTGCATCACGCTCTTGAGGCTGTGTGTCAGCCGGTGCAGGGTGGCCAGGTCGCCTTCGCAAAGCGCCTGCTCGCCCTGCATCAGATCGGTGCTGAACTGCACGCAGCAGCGCGCGTTGAATGCGGCGTAGCGCTGGTGGTCGCCACCGAAATACCGTGCCACGGCATCGGCCACGTCGTCTGCCACCCCGGGCACAGTGGCTGGCGCTGGCGCCCGGTACAGCAGCCCCGGGTCACCGGGCGGCTGCGGCCGCGCCGCACTGGGCGAATCGGGGGCCGTCGCCGTCTGCGCGGCAAAGCGTTGCAGCGCCTCTCGCGTGCACCGCTGCAACTCGGCCAAAGCCACCGGTTTGCCGAGCACCTCGAACACACCGGCCTGCTCCAGCAGTTGACGGCGCACGTCGGCCGAGAGGCCTGCACTGAAGACCACGCGCACCGCCGACGACTGCCTTGAACCCGGCTGGGCCAGGTCGCGCAGAAAGTCCAGGCCGCTGCCGTCGGGCAGCATCAGGTCGCAGATGACCAGGGCCAAGGGCGCGCCCGCCAAGGCATGGGTGGCCTCGGCCAGCGTTGCCGCCTGCAGCAGGCGAATGGGCTCGTCTTCCAGCGCCATGGCCACGAAACGCCGGATCGACGCGTCGTCTTCCACGACCAGCACCCGCGGCAGGCTCACGATGAAACCGCCTGACTGGCCGGTGGGCAGCCCGCGCGGCCCGCACGGCGCCCGGAAATGCGACGGGTTCTCACCGCATTTATCCACGCTCCGAAGGCGCGCGAATACAGGATGATCGGCAACACCCGGGTGGCCTTGCCCGGCGAGCGGAAGAATTCCCGGGCGACAAGGGTGAAGGACACGGAGGCAGGCACGGTGGAGGGTTGGAACGCGGGAACGCCGCGTTATTCTGTCAAAGAGGCGAGCTGCGGCGAATCCAGGATGGGCATGAACGACGTTCAGCACCGGTGCACACCGGCAGCGCCGGGCCGCGGCACGCAGCGCCGCGCCTGCATCCACGTCGCTGCGGACCGCGCAATGGCTGCCCCAGGCCCTTGCCGACCCTTGAAGGCCTGCAGGCCCCGACCACCCGCCCTGTGCGGTCTACCGCTTCGGGAGGCCCTATCATTCAAAGTTGGTGTACATCCCGCGGGGCTTCGATCAGGCCCGCACAGCCATCTTCAGTCGCCAGCGTCGAACCCCTTGAATCTGCAACCGCGTGCCCCCAACCGATGCAAGTTGCGCCTGTCGACGCCGTGATGACTTCGTTTGCCAACGCCACTGCGGTTGTGCCGCTGCGCCACGCTGCGCGGGTCTGCGGCGCGGTGCTGGTGCTGTCATCGGCCTTGGCAACGCCCGTGTCCTGGGCATCGGAGGCCGTGGGCGCGGTTCAGCAACGCGTTCGTGAGCAGGCTGTCGTGCGCGTGTGCATCTGGCCCGACTACTACGGCATCACCTATCGAAGCCCGCGCACGCAACAGCTCACGGGGCTGGACATCGAGCTGTCGGCCGAACTGGCCCGGGACTTGGGCGTGAAGCTGCAGCATGTCGACTCGTCATTCGTGACGCTCATCGATGACCTGAAAACAGACCGCTGTGACGTGGCCATGTTTGCCGTGGGCATGCTGCCACAGCGCATGCAGCACCTGAAGTTCACGCGGCCCTACATGCAAAGCGGCATCTTTGCCGTCACCACCAAAAGCAACCGGGCCGTTCGCAGCTGGGCCGACATCGACCAGCCTGGCGTGGTGGTGGCAGTGCAGGCGGGCACTTTTATGGAACCGGTGATGGCCGCCGAATTGAAGAAGGCCCGGATGGTCAGCGTGCGCCCGCCCGCCACCCGCGAGCGCGAGCTCGAGGCGGGCCGGGTCGACGTCTTCATGACCGACTTTCCCTACAGCCGCAGGCTGCTGGACAACGCCGATTGGGCCACCTTGATATCACCACCGGCGCCTTTTCATGTGCTGCCCTATGCCTATGCCACGAAGCCCGGCGACGACAACTGGCTGCGGGTCCTGGACAGCTTTGTGCAACGCATTCAGAAAGACGGCCGGCTGGAAAAGGCGGCCCGACAGTACGGCTTGACCGAACTGGTGGTGAGGTAGCGCGGTGACCGTCTCCTTGCCGGCCGCCGCCGGCAGCCTGCCGGTGCGCGAAGAGGCCCGGTCTGCCACCCCCGGCATCCCTGCGCTGCGCGGTATGGAGGCGCGCCATGTCCTGTGGGCCGGTTCGGCTGTGGCCGCGCTGTTGGTGTTGCTGCTACTGGCCTTCGTGAGCTATGGGCGCGTGGACCGCATCCGCACCGAACAGGGGCGCACCGAACTGCTGGCCCGTGTGCTGGAAGACCATGCCACCCGCTCCATCGAAACCGCGGCGCTGGCCCTGTCGGCGCTGGCCGAGCTGGTCGGCAGCAGCCGCTTCGAACCCGACGGCCCGTTGGTTTGGGTGCTCAACCAGACACTGGCAGGCCTGCCGGTGCTGCGGTCATTGACCGTGATCGACAGCGAAGGCCGCGTCCTGGTCAGCACCGAACTGGGGTTGGCCAACCAGGTGGTGGACCGGGCGCGGCTGGGGCCGCTGCCCAAGGAAGGCACCGACAGCCTGGGGCGCTTTGTCCCGGGCCGCGGCATCGCTGCGCTGGTGGGCACTGGTGAAAGCGCGGTGCCCCCGGGTGTGGGCTTTGTGCCGCTGCTGCGCAGCGTGCGCTCCACCCGGGGGGCGCAAATCCTGCTGGTCGGGTTGATCAACCCCGACGCGATTGCCAACCACCAGCAGCAGGTGCTGTCTGACGCCGGCGTCTCGGCCATGCTGCTGTCACTGGACGCGCAAGTGCTGGCAGCCACCGCTTCGGCTGCACTGCAGCCCGGTGAATCAGCTCCCGTGCTGCCCGTCTTCAAACGCTATCTGCCCGCGGTGGAACACGGTTCGTACGTGGGGGCGGGTACATGGTCTGGCGAACAGGTGCTGGCGTTCCGGGCGTCCAGAACACGCCCGGTGCTGGTGGTGGTGGAAACCCCTGTCTGGTATGCGCTGGCCGAATGGCGCCGCGAGTCGATCAGCATGGCAGCCATCATGCTGCTGGTGGTGGCCGCACTGGCTGTGATGACGAGCCTGACGTCGCGCAGCCTGCTGGCGCGCGAAACCGTGCGCGCGCAGCGTGACGCCGCACAGGCCGAAGTGGCGCGACGGGAAAGCGAACTGAGCACCATCGCGTCCAGCGTGCAGGAACTGCTGTTCCGCACCGACCGCGAAGGACGCCTGGTGTTCGTCAACGCGCGCTGGGACGCCGTGGCGGGCCTGGGCGGCCAGCAGGCCCTGGGGCAAATGCTGGCGCAGGTGGTGCACGCCGGTTCGGCGCCCATTGCGCTGTCGCTGTTTGCAGACGGGGACAGCAGCGGCATTCGCTCGGGGCTGGTCAGGATGGGCAGCCCTGGCCAGGAACGTGACTTCCAAGTCGCGGTGGCGCCCTTGCGCCAGGGCGACCGCGTGACGGGCTTCGCCGGCAGCGCGGTGGACGTGACCGAACAGCGCCAGGCGCAAGCCCAGTTGCGGTCGCAGCTGGAATTCACCGAGCTGTTGCTGGAGGTGTTGCCACTGCCGCTGTCGATACTGGACAACGAGACGCGCTACGTGTCCGTGAACCAGGCGTGGCTGGAATTCACCGGCCGCCAGCGCATCGACGTGATCGGCCGCCCGGCCGGACAGTTCCAGCCCGAGGCCGACGCGCGTGTGCACGAGGCGCAGGACAGACTGGTATGGTCAAGCGGCGGCCGCGTGAACTACGAAAGCGGCAACATGCGCCGCGACGGGCAGCGCCGCGACCTGTCCACCACCAAGGCCGCCGTGCCAGGGCCGGACGGCAAGCCCTCGCGCATCCTGGCCGTCTCGATGGATGTGACGGAGTTCCGCGAAGCCGAACGCGCCACACGCGTGGCCCGTGATGCAGCCGAAGAAGCGTCACGCTCGAAAAACGAGTTTGTCGCCAACATCAGCCATGAACTGCGCACGCCGCTGCAATCGATACTGGGTTTTTCCGAACTGGGCCTGGAACGCAGTACGGAACACGCGCGGCTGAACATGATGTTTGGCGACATCCACGCCGCCGGCCAACGCATGCTGTCGCTGGTGAACGACCTGCTGGACGTGGCGAAGATCGAGAGCACCGTGGGCAGCATCCAGTTGCAGCGCACCGACTTGCGGCCCTTGGTGCGGGCGGTGGCGGCGGAACTGGCGCCCCAGATGGCGGCCGCCCGGCTGCACCTGCAGCAACAACTGGGCGACACGCCGCTGGTGGCGCGGGTGGACCCCCCCCGGTTGCAGCAGGTGGTGCGCAACGTGTTGGCCAACGCCATTCGCTTTTCACCGCCCGGCAGCACCGTGCTGCTGGCCGGCAGCGGCGGGCATGACCAGCCCGTCAGGTTGTCCGTGACCGACAGCGGGCCCGGCATTCCACCGGCCGAACTGGAGAAGATCTTTGAAGCCTTCGTGCAGTCGTCGTTGACCAAGGACGGCTCGGGCGGCACGGGCCTGGGCCTGGCCATCAGCCGCAAGATCGTGCACGCGCACGGCGGCGAGATACGCGCCGAAAACAATGCCCAGGGCGGTGCTTCGTTCCACATCCAGCTGCCGGCGTCGGGCGTCGCAGACAGCGCCTGAACGTTTGCCTACAAACGCTGCACGCCAGCAGTCCCGGTCCTGCGTTTGCCGCCCACCGGCGGCCTGCTGCAAGGCATAATTTCCCATCCCGACTTCGGAGAGTCAGCTTGGACCAGAGTCACCCTCGGTGACCGTCCCTTCCGGGGCCCCGCATGGCGCTGGTTGGAGACGGTCTGCTTCGCACCCGCCACCGCAAACCGGCCACGGCCATGGGCCGAGCCCACTGTGTTGCGCACCGCCCCCGGCACTGCGCACCGCCTGCCCCGAAAGATTTTCCCCATGCTCAATGTCTTCACGCTGGCCAACGGCCGCCTGTTCCAGGAAGAGATCGACAGCCTGGAAGCGCTGGCCCATGTGCAACCGGTCTGGGTCGACCTGGAAAACCCGAGCGAAGACGAAAAGACCTGGGTCGAATCGCGCTTCGGACTGAGCATCCCGAAGGACGCGGTGGACGACGACCTGGAAGAGTCGGCGCGCTTCTATGAAGAAGACAACGGCGAGCTGCACATCCGGTCCGACTTCCTGATCGAAGCCGAAAACGCAAAGGACGGCGTCGAGGCCAAAACGGCGCAGAACGTGCGAGTCGCATTCATTCTTCGTGACAAGGTGCTGTTTTCCATCCACGCGGCCGACCTGCCGGTGTTCAGGCTGCTGCGGCTGCGCGCGCGGCGCATTCCGGCGCTGATCGAAGACGCCAAGGACGTGCTGCTGAAGCTGTACGACGCCGATGCCGAATACAGCGCCGACGCGCTGGAAGGCATCTACGACAACCTGGAAAGGGTCAGCGCCCGCGTGCTGCGCCACGGCGTGGACGACAAGGCCGCTGGCGAGGCGCTGACCGCCATCGCACGCGAGGAAGACTTGAACGGCCGCATCCGCCGCAACGTGATGGACACGCGGCGGGCGCTGAGCTTCATGATGCGCAGCCGCATGCTGGGCGCAGAGCAGTTTGAAGAGGCGCGGCAGATCCTGCGCGACATCGACAGCCTGGACAGCCACACCGCCTTCCTGTTCGACAAGATCAACTTCCTGATGGACGCCACGGTCGGCTTCATCAATATCAACCAGAACAAGATCATCAAGATCTTTTCGGTGGCCAGCGTGGCGCTGCTGCCACCCACGTTGATTGCCAGCCTTTATGGCATGAACTTCCGCTTCATGCCCGAGCTGGAATGGTCGATGGGGTATCCCTTCGCATTGGCGTTGATGGCGTCCAGCGCCATCGTGCCGATGGTGTATTTCCGCTATCGCGGCTGGCTC
>JAYSXE010000267.1:0-14018 GCA_043717565.1 Burkholderiales bacterium
AGGCCGAATTCGAACTTGGTGTCGGCAATGACGATGCCGCGCTGCAGCGCGTAGGTGCTGGCCGCCTGGTAGATGCGGATGGCGGTGCTGCGCACCTCGGCAGCGCGCTGGGCACCCAGCAGGTGTTCCAGTTCCATGAATGAGATGTTCTCGTCATGGTCGCCCACCGCGGCCTTGGTGGCGGGGGTGAAAATGGGCTCGGCAAGTGGCGTGGTCATCGTCATGCCCGGCGGCAAGGGCTGCGCACACACGGTGCCGCGGGCGCTGTATTCCTTCCAGCCGCTGCCGGCCACGTAGCCGCGCACCACCGCTTCACACGGCAATGGCTGCAGGCGCTTGACCAGCATGCTGCGGCCCTGCACCTGCGCCACCTCGTCAGGCGCCACCACGCTTTCGGGCGCTTCGCCGCTCAGGTGGTTGGGCACCACGCCCTTCAGCTGCTCGAACCAGAACAGCGCCATCTGCGTCAGCAGCCGGCCCTTGCCCGGCACGGGCTGTTTCATCACCACGTCAAAGGCGCTCAGCCGGTCGCTGGCCACCATCAGCATGCGGTCGCTGCCCACGGCGTAGAGGTCGCGCACCTTGCCGCGGGCGATCAGGGGCAGCGAATGCAACGTGGTGCGGGTGACGGCGGGGCCGAGTTCGGCGAGGGTGGTGGCCATGGAGATGCGGTGGTGGGTACAAAACCGCGATTGTCAACGCTGCGCTGGACCGCGGCGCCGTCAGGGCGCTGGGCACTGGGCCTTGGGCCTTAGGCACTGGGCACTGGGCACTGGGCACTGGGCACAAAGCACTGAGCACTGGGCAGCGGTGGAACGCACTGGCCTGGCGCGCCGGCCGATACCCGGTCAGGAGCGTGCTGAACCCGGCGCCGGCATTGCAGGCGGCGCAGCAGCGTCGGCCGCCAGAACGGCGCGGTGCACCGCCGCACCCAGCGCCGGCAACCGCCAGGTGCTGGCGCAGCGTTCATGCGGCGCGTAGCGGCTGCCCAGGCTGCTGAGCAGCGCCACGATGCAGTGCGCCTGCGGGGTTTTGATGATTCCTGCGTCGCTGCCGCAGTTCTCGGTGGTGCCGGTCTTGTGGGCAAAGGCCGGCGCGTCGGGCAGGCCCGGCACCCAGCCCGGCACACCGCGCAGCGCACCCGATGACAAGATCTCGTCCAGCGTCTGCGCCGCCAGCGTGGCGCGCAGACGGTCGCGTGTGGCCGGCAGCAACAGGGGCGGCGGCTGCGCAGGCAGCCAAGGCGCCGGCGGTGCGCCGGCGTCCAGCAGCCACAGTAGGCGCACGGTGTCCCAGGCGGTCATGTGGATGTGGCCCACGCCCGAGCCGTCGCCATTGCGCCAGCCACCCTTGGCGGTGGTGTTGTTCAACTGCAGCGTGTGCAGGCCCAGCGCCGCGAAGCGCTCGTTCAGACGCCTTGGCAGCCAGCCCACGCGGTGCAGCAGCGCCACGCAGGTGTCGGTGGCGTTGTTGTCGCTGACCGTGATCATCGGCGCCAGCGCAGCCGGCCATTCGCACAGGCCTTCATCAACCGCCAGCGCTACACCCACCGCCACCATCAGCTTCAGCAGCGACGCCGGGTACGGCGCCACAAAACGGTGCGCGCCGTTGCCGTGCAAGTGGCGCCACGGCAGCTGCCCCCAGTTGCTGCCGGGCAGCCAGGCCACCGATCGGCGCCGGCTGTCCTGCAAGTCAGCGTCGAAGCGGATATTGCGAAGCGCACCGGCGTCGGCGCCGATCTCGCCCACCACCCCCTGCGGGTGTTCCCGCGAGAACAACACGTTGGCCCAGCGCGCGCCGCCGTTGGGATCGAAGGCCACCACCGCCAGGTCGATGGCGGGCATCAGCACCAGCGGCTGGCCGCCTTGCAGGTTGTCGGCGGTGGCGGGGAAGTCGAGCTGCAAGACCGCCTGCTGCAACACACCATCCAAACGGTTCAACTGCAGTTCCTCAAAACACGCGGCCTGCAGGCTGCCGCCGCGCGCAGCAGTGCCTGGCCCTCCAGAAAAAAGGCCTCGCGAACGAGGCCTTTGTCTTGCTGCAGCCCAGAAATGGCCCGGCCCAGCGGCTCAGAAGAATTTGTATTGCAGATTCAACACAAACGCACGCCCGCGCGGATCGGCCACGCGGGACTCCCAACTGCTGCCCGATCCGAAGTCGCTGGAGTAGCTGACGGCAAACGGCGGGTCCTGGTCGAACAGGTTCTTCACCGTGCCCACGATCGACAGGTTCTTGATGCCGTTGTAGGTGAGCGACCAGTTGTAGGTGGTGTACGCATCCACCTTGGCCTTCCAGTTCGGCGGCGTCACGGTTCCGGTGGCCACACCCGGCAGCACCTGGTCGTTGTAGCCGTGGCGATACAGCTGCGTCACGCTGGTGGCCCAGTCGCCAAAGCGTGCGCCGAACACCAGGCTGTGTTTCCAGCGCAGACCCAGGTCGCCGGCGAAGGTGAATTGGCCCACCTCACTGGCACCCCAGGATGCACTGGAAACCACACGGCCCCGCTTCTTCAGCAGGTAGGTGCCTTCCAGATTGCCCGAGAAACGGATACCCGCGGCCGTGAAGCCGGTTTTCACGCTCAGCTCGATGCCGGAGGTCTCTGTTTCGCCCGCATTGAGCAGCGTGTTGTCGATGAACGTGACGGTTCCTGCACCGTTGCGGATGAACCGCTCGGGGAACAGTGCGTAGTTGCGCATCAGGGCGTCCACGCCCAGCACCTGGATCGTGCCGGTGCGGTTGATGCTCCACCAGTCCATGCCGAAGCTGACTTCGGGCACGGGCTCGACGATGAAGCCCACCGACCTCATCTTGGCCTCTTCAGGCCCCAGGGTTTCGCGCCCGCCGTTCACGGTGTCAGGGCGGATCGCCTGGCAACCCGGGTCGGCAGGGTTCAGCACCAGCGTAGGGCAGGTTGCCGGGTCAACACGGTCCACACCCGACGGTGACACGATGGGCGGGTTGTAGATCTGGTTGAAGGTGGGCACGCGGAAGCCGGTGCTGTACGAGCCCCGCAGCAAGAACTGCGAGAGCGGTTTCCAGACCGCCGAAACTTTGGGGTTGGTGGTCGCGCCAAAACCGCTGTAGTCGTCCTGGCGAACCGCCAAGGTGGTCTCGAAACCCTTGAACAGCGGCAACAGCAATTCAGCGTAGGCGGCTTTGATGTCCCGCTTCACACCGGCCAGTGCGTTGGCGTCGTCGAACGGCGCCAGGAAAATGACCGGCCGCGCAGCGGCCGCGCGTTCGTCGCCGTTGAACTTGTATTTTTCGGTGCGGAAGTCCACCCCCAAAGCCGCCATGGCGTCACCGCCGGGCAGCTTGAAAACCGGGCCTGACACGGCGGCGTCCACGCTCTCGGTGGTGTATTTGCCGCTGTACAGCACGACGCCGCGCGCCGTGGCGCGCTCCAGATTGGCCAGCGCCGTGGCCGACTGGCTTTGGCCCGGGAACAGGAATGGGTTGACGCCACCCTGGTTCAAGGCCTGAACAAGGCCGTAGGCGCCGTCTGCGGTGCCATTGGCCAGGGTGCCGCGGAAGTAGTAGCCACCGCCCAGCGTGGACTTGGCCTGGCTGGTGGACTGCATCACGCCAGCGCGATAGTCCCACCCGCCCAGGAACGGGCCTTCGGCCGAGATCAGGAAACGCTGCGTGTCGGCTTCGGTCTCGATCTCGCGCGGGCCGCACTCGACGCAGCGCCAGCGGTAAGCCAGACTCTGGCCACGCTGGCCTTCGGTGATCTGCCCAGGGAATGCCGCCAGCAGCCGGTTGAACACTGCGTCATAAGCCTGCGGTGCTGCGGTGTCGCGCGTGAAGCGCAGCGGGGCGTTGGTGGTGTTGCTGGACACCTGCACATTGGAAAACCGCTTGGCCGACTCGGTGCGCGAAGCGATGAACTCGGCGGCCAGCAGGTGCTCACCCAGACGCAGCGTTCCGCGCGTGACCAGGTTGAGGTTGGTCACCGGCTGCTGCAGTACAGCGGCCTTGCCGGTGTCCCACGAGCAGGCCAGCGCGGCATTCGGGTTGTTCCAGAGCAGGTGCGAATAGGCATCCATGCCGGCGATGGAGTTGCAGCCCTCGGCGCCCGGCAGGTCCAGCACGTTCAAGCCGCCCGAGGCGCGAACCGTGGTGCTGCCCGGCACAAATGGCGTGGACGCGGCGGTCGGGAACAGCGAATTGGGCTGACCCGCAACGTTGGCGAGCGGGAAGATCGTGGCGTGCGGTGTGCCGCGTGTGTCCACGCTCAGCCCACGATCGGTCTGGAAGGTGTTGACGAAATCGCGCTGGTCGCCCCGCAGGGCCTTGGCGTCGCGGTAGGAAAACACCGCCAGCAGGTTGTATCGGTCGGTGTCCAGGTTGCCGAAACCGCCCACGATGCTGCCACGCATGATGTTGCCGCCGCCGGCCTGGGTGACGTCGGCAATGGCCTGGGCGCGCAGCCCCGCAAAGTCTGTGCGCAGGATGAAGTTGATCACGCCGCCCACGGCATCGGTGCCGTAAATGGCACTGGCGCCGTCTTTCAGCACTTCAATGCGCTCGACGGCCGCCATGGGAATCTGGTTCAGGTCCACCTGCCCGCCATTCAGGCCATGGCTGGCCACCCGGCGGCCATTGACCAGCACCAGCGTGGCGTTGCTGCCCTGGCCGCGCAGGTTGGCGCTGGTGGCGCCGTTGTTGCCGCGTTGCGCGCCACCCACCACATCGGCATTGGAGGCCAGGTTGTCCAGGCCCGTGCCGTTGCTTGACAACTGATCAATGAACTGTTCAGCGCTGGTGATGCCTTCGCGATCGAGGTCGGCGCGGGTGATCGTCCGCACCGGCAACGCACCTTCACTCTGGATGCGCTTGATGCTGGAGCCGGTGATGGTGATGCGCTGAGGCTGGCCCTGAGCCAGGGCATGGGTCGCCAAGCCGACCAGGGAAAGGCAGCCGACCAGTGTTCCAAATTTCAATCTCTTCTCCTCGGAATTTGCGCGGCACCTGCATCGCGCTTTGTGTGGGAGTGTTGCCCCGCAGCGCCAAGCGCGCCCATCCGGGTTAACCAAGGCCATGTCTCGCCTACGGCGCACACGGCGCCAGTGCCAGGGACCAGCCCCACCCATTGTGTTGCCTGCAGCAGACACCGGGGCCGCGGCAGACCCCAGCACGCATCGAGGCATTGGCGACCCGCCCTAAGGCTGGTCCATTTCAGGCCCTGCACGGCAGACTCACACGCTCAGCCTTGCCGCTGTGAACTTCAACTGCTTGGTGCCCTTCGACGCTGGCCACCAAAGGCGGTTACCCACCCACACCGAGAGAGAAATGACATGAGGAAACGTTTTGCCTTCACCGCCCTGGCCCTGGGCGTTGCTTCATTCAACACGGTGACCGCGCAAAACGCGCCGGCAGCCGCTGCTGCAACGGCTGCCAATGTGGTGGCTGGCGCGAAGGCGGGTGAGTGCTACGCCCGCGTGTACACGCCGCCGCGGTTCGAGACCCAGGAAGAAAAGGTGCTGGTGCGCCCGGCTGTGAAGCAGCCGCGCATCATTCCGGCCAAGCTGGGCACCGTCGAAGAGAAGCAGGTGGTGCGCGAAGCCTACAAGCGCACCGAGACCGTGCCCGCCACCTACAAGACGGTGACCGAGCAGGTGGAAGTGAAGCCCGCCTACAAGCGCGTGGAAGTCATCCCTGCCACCTACAAGATGGTGGAAGAGAAAGTGGTTTCGCGCCCCGCGTCGACGCGCACCGAAACCATTGCGGCCACCTTCAAGACCGTGACTGAAAAGGTTGAAGTCAAGCCCGCCTCCAAGCGCCTGGAAGTGATTCCCGCCACCTACAAGACGGTGACTGAAAAGGTTGAGGTCAAGCCCGCCAGCAAGCGCCTGGAAGTGGTGCCGGCCACGTACAAGACAGAAACCGAAACCGTGGTGGTGACGCCGGCTTCCAAGCGCATCGAAATCATTCCCGCCACCTACAAGACGGTGACCGAGAAGGTCGAAGTGCGCCCGGCATCGGTGCGTCAGGTGGCGCTTGAAGTGCCGCTGAAGACGATGACCGTGCGCGTTGAAAACGCGGCCGCCAGCAAGAAGCTGGAGGTGATGCCCGCCACCTACAAGACGGTGGAAGAGAAGATCGAGACCGTGGCCGCCAGCAAGCGCCTGGAAGTGGTGCCGGCCGTTTACGAAGACGTGACCGAGAAGATCGTCGTCACCGAAGCGTCGACGCAGTGGAAACAAGGCCGAGCCTACCTGTCACAAGCCAAGGCAGTGACCACCTCGGCCGCCTACCGCGCCGCCGTGGATGCCGGTGCCAGCCCCAAGGGCGTGGACAAGGCCGCCGTGGAAGCGGGCACCTTTGGCAAGACCGGTGACGACATCATGTGCCTGGTGGAAGTTCCCGCTCAGTACAAGACCATCACCAAGCGCGTGCTGAAGACCCCGGCCAGCACCAAGGAAGTGGAGATCCCGGCGCAGTTCACCGTGATCAAGAAGCAGGTGGTCGACAAGGCGGCCTCGACGCGCGAAATCGAGATCCCCGGCACCTTCGGCTCGTTCGCGCGCAAGGTGGTGGACATGAAGGCGTTGCTGGGCCGTGGCTACAAGCTGTCTGCCGATGGCAACACGCTCACCGCCCCTGGCGGCGAGAAGCTGACGCCGGTGTACGACAAGTCGGTGGCGGGCGCGGCACTGGGCGCCGTGGGCACACACGCCACGGGCGCCACCCGCGTGGCTGACGCCGGCGCCGAAGGCTCCACCATCGTCGGCTACATGAAGGAAATCGCCGTGCCGGCGGAATTCCAGACCGTGAGCAAGCGCGTGGTGGACAAGCCCGAGTCGACCCGGGAAATCGAGATCAAGGCCGTCACGCAGTCCCTCCAGAAGCGCGTGGTGGCCACGCCAGCCGCGACCAAGGAGGTCGAGATCCCCGCCGAGTTCAAGACCGTCAGCAAGCAGGCGGTGGACAAGCCGGCATCGACCCGCGAAGTCGAGATCCCGGCCGTGTTCGAAACCGTCACGCGCAAGGTGGTGGACCAGCCGGCCAGCCGCCGCGAGGTGCCGGTGCCCGAGCAGTTCGCCATGGTGAAAAAGCGCGTTGTCGACAAGGAAGCCGTGACGCGTGAGGTGGAAGTGCCTGCGGTGATGCAGACCATCAGCAAGCAGGTCGTGGACAAGCCCGCCAGCGCGCGCGAGATCGAAGTGCCGGCCGAGTTCCGCATGGTCAAGGCCACCAAGGTGATCGAGCCCGCGAAGACCGAGATGGTCGACACCGCGGCCGAATACACCACGCTGACCAAGCGCGTGAAGGTGTCTGACGGCGGCACCGAGATGCGCAGCATCCTGTGCGAAACCAACGCCACGCAGGACCGCATCCGTGAACTGCAGGCCGCGCTGAAGAAGGAAGGCTTCGACCCGGGCCCCGTGGACGGCGTGATCAGCACCCGCACCATGGCCGCCATCAACGCCTTCCAGACGTCCAAGAAACTGCCGGTGGACCCGTACATCAACCTCGATACGGTGAAGGCCCTGGGCGTGAAGCCCAATTGATGTGAACCGCGTCAAGCCCAACTGATGATGCCCAGCCCGCCCTGTCGGGCCTGACCAACCAAAAACGGCGCTTCGGCGCCGTTTTCTTTTGCCTTGCGCGCTGATCGCGTTAGCCTTCGGCCCCAATGCAAGTCACCACCAACCCCTGGCGCTGGATACCCACGCTGTACTTCGGCCAGGGGCTGCCCTATGTGGTGGTGATGACGCTGGCGGTGGTGATGTACAAGAACCTTGGCGTGGGCAACACCGAGATTGCGCTGTACACGAGCTGGCTGTACCTGCCCTGGGTGATCAAGCCGCTGTGGTCGCCGCTGGTGGACCTGGTGGGCAGCAAGCGGCGCTGGGTGGTGGCGCTGCAGTTCGGCATCGGCGTGGCCTTTGCCTGCGTGGCACTGACGCTGCCCGGGCCGGGATGGCTGCAGATGTCACTGGCCATGTTCTGGCTGATGGCCTTTGCTTCGGCCACGCATGACATCGCGGCCGACGGTTTCTACATGCTGGCCTTGCCGCAGCGGTCACAGGCGGCCTTTGTGGGCGTGCGCAGCACCTTCTACCGGTTGTCGATGATCGGCGGCCAGGGCGGGCTGGTCTGGCTGGCCGGCTGGCTGCATGAACGCAGCGGCAATTTCGTGCAGGCCTGGATGCTGGTGTTCTGGCTGCTGTGCGGCCTGTTTTTGCTGGCTGCGGCCTACCACCTGTGGGCGCTGCCACGGCCGGCGACCGACGGGCCGGTACCGCGCAGCGCCACGCTGGTGGCCGACGGCGCGGCCGTGTTTGCCGCCTTCTTCAGGAAGCCCGACATCGTGCGCGTGCTGGCCTTCCTGTTGCTGTACCGCTTCGCCGAAGCACAGCTGCTGAAGCTGGTGACGCCTTTCCTGCTGGACCCGACCAGCGCCGGTGGCCTGGGCCTGAAGACCCAGGACGTGGGCATCGCCTACGGCACGGTGGGCATCGCCGCCCTCACCGTGGGTGGCTTGCTGGGCGGCTGGATCATTTCCCGCCGCGGCCTGAAGACCGTGCTCTGGCCGCTGGTGCTGTGCATGCACCTGCCCAACACCGTGTACATCGCACTGGCCGCCTGGCAACCCAGCAGCCTGTGGTGGGTGAGCGCAGCCATTGCCACCGAACAGTTCGGCTACGGCCTGGGCTTCACGGCCTACATGGTGTTCATGCTGATGGTGGCTGGCGGCGCCGACGGCCGCGCCGTGCACAAGACCGCGCACTACGCGCTGTGCACCGGCTTCATGGCCCTGGGCATGATGCTGCCCGGCATGTGGGCCGGCTGGCTGCAGCAGCAACTGGGCTACACCGCCTTTTTCGTCTGGACGGTGGTGGCCACGCTGCCGTCGTTCGCGGCAGCGGCCTTCATCCGCATCGACCCGGGCTTCGGCATGAAGACCGACTGACGGGTCACCGGGCCCAGACGACAAAAAGGCCGTCGCACCCCACAGGGTCGACGGCCGGCTTCTCTTCAGCACGGCGCCGGGCCAGGGCCGGCACCGCGCGCGGGTTCAGCGCCTGCCCAGCAAGCCGCCCAGCATACCCGCCAGGTCGCCCATGCCCGGCGCGGCCTGGCCGCCACCTTGGCCGCCGCCCACCAGGCTGCCCAGGATGCTGGCCAGGTCGCCCTGCGGCACCTGCCCTTGCGGCGTGAGCTTGTCCACCACCTGCGGCAGCATCTGCGACAACTGACCCAGCAGGTCGTTGCTGTTCATGCCCAGCTGGCCGGCCATGCTGGAAATGGTGTCGTTGCCCAGGGCAGCACCCAGCTGGTCGGGTTGCACCGGCAGGTTCTGGCCCGTGCCCACCCAGGAACCGATGACATCGCCCAGGCCCGCCTGCGACATCTTCGAGATCAAGCCCCCCAGGCCGCCTTGGCCACCGGCGCCACCGGAGCCACCGCCCTGGCCCAGCATGCCGATGACCGCGTTCAGCAGCGCAGCGTTGCCGCCGCCACCTTGCGAACCACCACCCAGCGCAGCACCAATCACGGATCCAAGCAAACTCATGGTTGCCTCCTGAAATTTGAATGAGGAAAAGGAACAGAGGCGACGCCGCATAACCGCGGCCGCCTGCGCAAGATTCTGCGGCACACCCTGGTCAACGCTTGCCCGACCTTGGTGTGGCAGGCGCGCGGTCCGGCATCAAGTTGTAACCGGCCCGCCCTGCAAGCTGAGCCAGCACAACACCGCCAGCGGCGCGGTGTCGGCGCGCAGCACGCGGGGGCCCAGGTTGACCGCAGCAAAGCCGGCGGCCCGGGCCGCCTGTTCTTCATCTGCAGTCAACCCGCCTTCGGGGCCGCTGAGCGTGACCACGCTGTGCAGGCCGATGGCCGCGCGCTGCGCCAGCGGTTGCGCGTGCGGTTGCAGGCTGAGCAACCAGCGCGCGTGGACTGCGTCCGTTGCGTCCAGCCCGGCGGGCGGCAGCCCTTGCAGCCACGGGCCCAGCGCCATGACCGGCGCCACTTCGGGCACCCGCGCCCGGCCGCACTGTTCGCAGGCGGCCACCGCCACGCCCTGCCAATGGGCTTGGCGACGCACGGCCCGTTCACCCTGCAGGCGCAGCACCGAGCGTTCAGCCATCAGCGGCTGGATGCGCGCCACGCCCAGTTCGGTGGCTTTTTCGATCAGGCTGTCCATGCGCTCGTTGGCCGGCACCACCAGCGCCAGCGTCACCACCGTCTGCAGTTCCAGCACCACCGGGCGCGCCACGCCCACCTGCACGCGCACGTGCCTGCGACCCACGTCCAGCACCTGCGCCACCCAATCGCAACCCTGGCCGTCAAAGAGGCTGATGGCATCGCCCGGCTGCACGCGCCGCACCTGCGCATGGCGCGCCGCCTGTTCGGGCAGGTCGGCCACCAGGCCGGGCGCCAACGGCAGTTCACCGCCCACGAACAGCCGCACGGCGGGGGCTGGCGCGAGCGTGGGTTCTGGGAGGGGTTCTGGGGGCTCGTCCATGGCGGCCCTGACTCTAAGTGAGGTTCATGCCAGACTGGTAAGCTCCGCCCGGTCATGACTGCGTTCAGAAGCTTCCTGCTCGCCCTGCTGTGCATCACGCTGCCTCTGCAGGCGGCGCTGGCTGCTGTCGGTGGTGGCTGCCTGCATCAAGCGGCCGCTGGGCGCACGAGCGCTGGCACCAGTGCTGGCACCAGCGCCGACACCAGAGATGCAGTGGCCCTGCAGCAACGCACAGAGGCACAGTTTTGGGCGCAGCGTCTGCAGCACCCCGCACCAGCGGTTCAAGCCGCAGCGGCTGACCCGGACAGCGGTTGCGCTCACCACGCTGCTGAAGCCCGCACGCCATCTCACCCGGGCAGTGATGCCGATTGCCACAGCTGCGGTTTGTGCTGCCTGGGCACGGCGTTGTTCAGCGCCGCGCAGCGCTGGCAGGCCCGCGCCGCGCAGCAGACCCCCGCGCTGCTGCCGGCGCACACGCGCCCGTCGCCGCCCTTGCGGCTGCTGGAACGGCCCCCCCGAGCCGAACCGCCCCTGTTCACGGCCTGAACCACCCCCGGCTGTGGGCCGCTAAGGCCCCGCTGACTTTCGATGCTGGTCTCGGCTTGCGCTGCACAGCGGCCATTCGGTCGACACCGGCGGTGGGCATCCGAAACAAAAAACCATGCGCCTGGCCGCTGGGCCGAGCCCGTTGACTTCTGGTCGCCCCTGCAGACCGACATCCGCTCAACCAAGGAACGTTTGATGAAAAGTCCCGCACCTGCTGCATCAGCCGCAACAGGCCCATCAGCGCGCACCGCCCCAGGGGCCTGGGCGCACTGGATGGCGCTGCTGCCCCTGATGGCCGCCGCCGCAACGGCCGTGGCCGCAGACAAGCCCGCGGCCCCCGCTGCTGCTGCACCTTCCACGGCACGCGCTTTGGCTGACCCGCTGCAGCCCCAGGCTGTGGTACCGGCGGCCACTGCGCTGTCGCCTTTCGTTCACTACCGCCGCCACACCGCGGTGGAAGTGCAACCCGGCGCCTGGCGCGCGGCCAACGACACCGTCAACCGCATCGGCGGGTGGCGCACCTATGCGCGTGAGGCGCAGGCGGCAACGCCTGCGGCATCTGCACCCGCAGGCGGTGTTGCCCCCGACGCAGCCGGGGCCAGCACCCCCGCAGCCGCCCCTGCCCCGGCAGCCAAGCCCGCTCCGGCCACGCCGGTGCACCGGCACTGAAGGCCCTGCACCATGCAACTCACCCCACACCCCCTCCTGCCCCAAGGCCACGGCCACGCGGCGCGCTGGCCACTGCGGGCCCGCGCCGGCCTGCTGGCGGCAGCGGCAGCCGCCTTGTCGGGCTGCGCCAGCCTGTCGCCCGACAGCGGCTTCGCGCCCGTGCAGCAAGCCGCCCGTCAACACCTGAACAAAGACCTGGCCTGGCCGCGCAGCGACGACGACCGCAGGGCCGTCGAAGCCCGCGTGGCCGCCTTGCTGGCGCAGCCACTCAGCGCCGACAGCGCCGTGCAGGTGGCGCTGCTGAACAACCGCGGCCTGCAAGCGCAGTTCACCGAGTTGGGCATTGCCGACGCCGACCTGGTGCAGGCCAGCAGGCTGCCCAACCCGGGTTTCAGCTTCGGCCGCACACGCAAAGGCGACGAGCGCGAGATTGAACGCGGCCTGCACATCAACCTGGCCCGGCTGCTGGCCTGGCCGCTGGTGCAGCCGATGCAACAGCGCCAGCTGGACCGCACCCGCGGCGCTGTGGCGGCGCAGGTGCTGATGCTGGGCGCCGACACTCGCCGCGCCTGGGTGCAGGCGGTTGCGGCCGAAGAAACCGCACGCTACCGCCAGCAGGTGATGGAAGCCGCCGAAGCCAGTGCCGAACTGGCGCGGCGCATGGCACAGGCGGGCAACTTCAACCGCCTGCAACAGGCGCGCGAGCAAAGTTTCTATGCCGAAGCGGCCTTGAACCACGCCCGCGCACAAGGCCAGCGCCAGGCCACGCGCGAACAGCTGACGCGGCTGCTGGGGCTGTGGGGCGACCAGGCCACCGGCGCCCGGGCCTACCGCCTGCCCGACCGCCTGCCCGATCTGCCCGAACAAACCGCTGAACGCCCCGACATCGAACGCCACGCCATGGGCCAACGGCTGGACGTGCAGGGTGCGCGGCTGGCCGCTGAAGCCACCGCGCGCAACCTGGGCCTGACGCGCACCACGCGTTTCATCAACGTGCTGGAACTCGGCCTGGTGCGCAACAGCAGCAACGAAGCGCCCACCCAGACCGGCTGGGAGATCGGCTTCGAGTTGCCGTTGTTCGACTGGGGCGGCGCCCGCGTGGCGCGTGCCGAAAGTGTGTACATGCAGTCGGTGCACCAGGCCGCGCGCACGGCCATCAACGCGCGCAGCGAAGTGCGCCAGGCCTACGGCGCCTACCGCCTGGCCTGGGACATCGCGCGCCACCACCGGCAGGAACTGGTGCCCCTGGCCCAGGCCATCTCCGAAGAAAACCTGCTGCGCTACAACGGCATGCTGATCGGCGTGTTCGAACTGCTGGCCGACGCACGGGCGCAGATCACCACCGTCAACACCGCCATCGAAGCGCTGCGCGACTACTGGCTGGCACAGGCCGACCTGGAAGCAGCCCTGGTGGGCAAACCCAGCCTGCTGCCGATGACCGCTGCCACCACCGGCCCCGCTGCCGAAGCCGGCCACTGACACCGAAAGCACCCGATGACCAACCGAAGAAACTTCCTGGCCCGCGCCGGCACCGCTGCCGGCGCCATCACCGCGGGCGTGGCCGCGGCCAGCGTCAGCAAGGTGGCGCTGGCCGCCCTGCCCGAAGCCGTGCAGCAGACCAAGCCCGACACCATGCCGCCCCTGGTGCCCAGCCGCGGCCGCCCCTACAACCCCGTGGTCACGCTCAACGGCTGGACGCTGCCCTGGCGCATGAACAACGGCATCAAGGAATTCCACCTCGTGGCCGAACCCGTGGTGCGCGAAATGGCGCCCGGCTTCAAGGCCCACCTGTGGGGCTACAACGGGCAGAGCCCCGGCCCCACCATCGAGGTGGTGGAAGGCGACCGCGTGCGCCTCTTTGTCACCAACCGGCTGGGCGAATTCACCAGCATCCACTGGCACGGCCAGCGCCTGCCCAACGGCATGGACGGCGTCACCGGCCTGAACCAGCCCGGCATCCCGCCGGGCAAGACCTTCGTCTACGAATTCGTGGCGCGCCGGCCCGGCACCTTCATGTACCACCCGCACGCCGACGAAATGGTGCAGATGGCGATGGGGATGATGGGCTCGTGGGTCACCCACCCGAAAGGCAAGCATCCGCTGATCGATGAAGTCGACCGCGACTTCGTCTTCCTGCTGAACAACTACGACATCGATCCCGGTGCCTACACGCCGAAGATCATGACGATGCTGGACTTCAACATCTTCAGCTTCAACAGCCGGATCTTCCCGGGCATCGACTCGATGAACGTGCGCAAGAACGACAAGGTTCGCATCCGCGTCGGCAACCTGACCATGACCAATCATCCCATCCACTTGCATGGGC
>JAYSXE010000268.1:0-14004 GCA_043717565.1 Burkholderiales bacterium
CTTCTCAACAACGGCGAAGAGGTCTTCTTCCTTCATCACCAGCAACTCTTCACCGTCCACCTTGACGGTCTGGCCGCTGTACTTGCCGAACAGCACGCGGTCGCCAACCTTGGTGTTCAGCACCACGAAGTCGCCCTTGTCATTGCGCTTGCCCGGGCCCACGGCCAGGACTTCGCCTTGGTCAGGCTTCTCGGCGGCGTTGTCGGGGATGACGATGCCAGAGGCGGTCTTGGTTTCTTGTTCCAGACGCTTGACGATCACGCGGTCGTGCAGGGGACGCAGTTTCATGACGGTTCCTTGGGGTGGCTTGAAATAAAGGCGGCCAACGAAGTTAGCCCCCGCTGACATATTTCGACTCGGTGGCGCGCTCTGGCGCCTGCCGGCCGTTAGCACTCAACACTGGTGAGTGCTAGCAAATGATTATAGGGGCGGTTTGTGACAGTTCAAGAGGCTGCTGCGCGCGCGGCCTCGGGCCCTGGGGGTTGCTTTTAGCGGCTGGCCGGCGCGGCAGCCGCTGCCGCGGCGGTGGGCGGTAGGTGCCGCGCCAGGAAGGCCTCGACCCGCCGCGCGCGGGTCAGCTGGTTTTCCGGCTTGCGCCAGCCGTGGCCCTCTCCGTCGAACAGCAGCCATTCCGGCTCCTGGCCGGCTTCCCGCAGTGCCTTGCGCATGTCGCGCGCGTGAACCACCGGCACGCGTTGGTCCAGGCTGCCGTGCACCAGCAGCACGGGCGCGCGGATGCGGGCGGCCTGCAGCACGGGCGAGTTCTGGCGCAGCATCTCGAGGTCGGCCTTCGAGTCACCCACCATCAACGGCAGGTCGTAGCGGCGGCCTTCTTCGGAAATGTCGTCGCGCCACCACCAACTGCCCTCCACCAGGCGCACCAGGTCGGTCACGGCCATCTCCGCAATCCCGCAGCGGTACAGCCCGGGGTGCCGCACCAGGCCCATCAGCGTGGCATAGCCGCCGTAACTGGCGCCGGCAATGCAGGCCCGTTTGCTATCAACATGGCCCTCGGCGGCAGCCCAGTTCAACGCGTCGGCCACGTCGTCCTGCATGGCCTGGCCCCACTGTTTCCACCCCGCCATCGTATGGGCTGAACCGTAACCGGTGCTGCCGCGGAATTCAGGCTCCACCACCGCGTACCCGCGCGAAGCCAGGAACTGCGGCATGTCGTGCCAGGCCCAGGTGCTGCCCCGCACCATGGGGCCCCCGTGCACCAGCACCACCACCGGAGGCGGGGGCGCGCCGGCTTCGCGCTGCGGCAGCGTCAGCCACACCGGCAGCCCGCGCCCGTCACGCGCCCGCGTGTGGTGAAGCTGCAAGGCGGCCATCCGCGCGGGCTCGATCGCAGGCCGCGCGCGGCCCAGCAGCATCAGCTTCTGGCTGGCGCCCTGCCAGATGTAGAAGCTGCCAGGGTCCCGGTCGGCCCAGCTTTCGACCAGCACCGTGCGGTTGTCGACGCCGCCGTCGGCGTCGCACGGGCGGCAGGTCAGGCGGTTGATGCGGCCGGGCAGCATCTGGTCGATGCGTTCCTGCAGGGCCTTCATGGCGGGGTCGGTCCACACCGTGACTTCACCGTCGGTGAGGGCGCGAACACCCAGCGTGCGGCCGCTGGCGGGGTCGGCCACCAGCGAGCCATGGAAGTCAAAGCCCGGCACCGACACCAGCGGCTGGTCGGCCGGCCGGCCTTTGGCGAAGTCGAAACGCGACAGCACGTCCACGCCTTCAGGCCCGATGGGGTGGATCACGAACAGGCTGCCAGCGGCGTCCAGGCCGTAGGGCTCCCATGGCAGCAGCGTGCGGCTGGCGTCCAGCAGCTGCCGCCATTCGGTGCCGTCGGGCCCGCGCCAGAGCACGCGCACGCGGCCATCGCGATGGGCCACCGCGGCACGCGGCTGCCCCTGGTTGTCGAACAGCCAGTGGTTCACGCCCGCCGGCAGACGGCCTTCAATGTCGCGGGTTTGCAGCGTCTTGACGTTCAGCCGCAGCGGGTTGACCACTGTCTGGTTGCCGGCACCCCATTGCAGGTTGCCGACGATCACCTCGTCGCTGCCGTCCTGCGGCACGAAGAGCAGCCGGTGGTTCTGGTCCAGGCGCCAGTCGGCGCCCACGGTGTTGCCGTCATAGACGAACACGTGGCGCGTCTTGACCAGTTGCTTCGGGCGGCCGCCCGTGCGCGGCATGCTGAACAAGCCGGGTGAGAAGTCATGCTCCCCGCTGCCGGCCTGCCCGTCGGTGATGCTGTAGACCAAGTGGTCTTTGCCCACCCAGCGAACACCAAAGATGTCGGCGTCGTTGTAGCCCACCAGTGCGCGCGACTGTTTGGGGTCTTGCAGGTCCAGCACCATCAGCGCATTGCGGCCACTGGCTTCGGTGCGCAAGAACGCGAGGTAGCGGCCCGAAGGCGACAGCACCGGCCGCGCCATGTTGACGCGCCCGAAGAAGGCTTCCAGCGGCACGGGGGCTGACACCGCGGCTGCAGCGGGCGCCTGCGCCCGCACCGTGCTTGCCGGCAGCAGCCCCAGCCCCAACAGGGCCAGCAGCAGCGATGCCCCCGCGTTCGCAAATACGCGCTTCACGCCGCAGGGTGGGCTGGCAGTCAGCGTCATCAAGACCATAAGAGAGCAGTGTAGGGGAATGCGGTTCGGGCCCGCAGTCCGCGCACGCTGCGGGCCGGGGCCGGCGCAGGGCGCGTTGGCCCCCGGGGTTGCTGGTAATCGGTAGCATGGGCTTTTCGACACCACTTCACAGGTGAACCGATGGCCCTCACCGTCGCCCCCGGCCGGCTGCCCCGCACTATTACCAGCCCGGTCCGCCGCCTGGTTCTGCTGGCCGCTCTGTGTGTCGGCGTGCCGATGGCGGCCACCGCTGCAGAGCCCCCGCTGCCGCTGTTTGACGCCCACCTGCACTACAGCCACGACGCCTGGGAACGCCTGCCGCCGCGGCAGGCGGTGGCGCTGATGCGCCAGGCGGGCTTGAAGCGCGCCATGGTGTCCAGCAGCAGCGACGAAGGCACGCAGATGCTGTTTGAAGAAGCGCCCGACCTCGTGCTGCCAGTGCTGCGGCCCTACCGCACGCGCAGCGAAACGGGCACCTGGGTGAACGACAGCACGGTGGTAGCGCACTTGGAACAGCGGCTGGCGAAGTACCGCTATGTCGCCATTGGCGAGTACCACGTGTTCGGCGCCGATGCCGATGGCGCGGTGATGCGCCGCGTGGTGCAGTTGGCGCGCCAGCACGGGCTGGCGCTGCATTCGCATTCCGATGCCGACGCCATCGAGCGGCAGTTCAGGCAAGACCCGCAGGCGCGCATCCTGTGGGCCCACGCCGGCTTCGACGCGCCCGACAAGGTGCGCGACATGCTGCGCAAGCACCCCCGCTTGAACGTGGACCTGGCCTACCGCAGCGACCATGCACCCGGCGGTCGGCTGGACCCTGCGTGGCGCGCGGTGATGCTGGAATTGCCCGACCGTTTTCTGCTGGGCACCGACACCTTCACGCCCGAGCGCTGGTACTACGTGGGCGAGCACGCCCGGCTGGCCCGCCAGTGGCTGGCCGAGCTGCCGCGCGACGTGGCCGAGCGCATCGCCCATGGCAACGGCGACCGTTTGTTTGGCGCGATGGCTTCGGCGTTGAAGAAAGGCACGCCTTGACGCTCCCGCCGGCCGGGGCGCGGATGTGCCGGCGGGATGCTTGGCGTTCGGCCGCGCTGGCGCTGTGCGCGGCAATGGCGCAGCAGGCGGGCTGGGCGCAGGTGCAGGCGCAGGCTGGTGAACCCTCAGCGCAGCCCCGGCGGTCCATGCACCCCGTGCCTCCAGCGCAGCCCACCCCCGCTGCTTCAGCGGCCTGCGCAGTCCCACCTCCAGGCGCACAGCCCGTCGACGGCGGTGCGGTGCAGGCCTGGTGGCAGGCCGACCCCGCGCCGCTGCAGGTGGGCAAGCCTTTTGCGCTGTCGGTGACCCTGTGTCCCGCCCACGCGCAACTGCTGCGTGTGGGTGCACAGATGCCCGAGCACCGCCACGGCATGAACTACCGGCCGTCGCTGAAGCCGCTGGGCGACGGTCGCTGGCGGGTGGACGGGCTGCTGTGGCACATGCCTGGGCGCTGGGAACTGGTGCTCGACACCGAGCTGGCCGCGCGGAAGCACCGCCTGGTGCACAGCGTGGTGTTGCGGTGAGCGGCCCCTGCTGATGCGCCTGCGCAGGCGGGTTCCGATCAGCGCCAGCGCGACGCTGGCGCGGGCATTGACTGTGGCAGCGCTCTGCCTGGCTGTCGGGCCTGAAACGGCTGCTGCCGCCCAGCCCGGCCCGCTGTTCTTCAGCACCGAAGAGCGCGCGCGCATCCTGGCCCACGGCCCCTGGCCGCACCAGTCCCCGCGAGACACCAGCAACCGCGCCGAAGGCCGGCCCGCAGCGGTGGCCTGGGGGCGCGAACTGTTTTTCGACCGCCGCCTGTCGGCCAGCGGCCGGCTCAGCTGTGCCAGCTGCCACCAGCCTGCGCGGTTCTTTCAGGACGGTGTTGAAGTGCCTCCGTCAGCAACCCAAAGTGCGGCCGAGGCCAGCCACGGACACGCGCCTGCGGCGCTGCGCCCCGACCATCGCAACACGCCCAGTCTTCGCGGCACCGCGCACCAGCGCTGGTGGGGCTGGGACGGCGCGCACGACTCGCTGTGGGCCGCCAGTCTGGCACCGCTGCTGAACAGCGCCGAGATGGCTTGGACACCTGCCGCGCTGGCCACAACCGTGCGCAGTACGCCCAGGCTGGCCCGCGGCTACCGCCGCGCCTTTGCGCAGCCCCTGCCCGCCAGCGACGTGCAACTGGCGGTGGACGTGGCCAAGGCGCTGGCCGCCTGGCAGGCCACGCTGGCGCAGCCCCGCACGCCGTTCGACGACTTCCGCGACGCGCTGGCCGGCGACGACCAGCGCGCCGCTGCGCGCTACCCACTGGCCGCTCAGCGGGGGCTGCGCCTGTTTGTGGGCGAAGGCCGCTGCTTCTTCTGCCACGCCGGCCCGGCATTCAGCAACGGCGAATTTGCCGACGTCGGTGTGCCCTTCTTCGTGCCGGGCGGGGTGGACGCGGGCCGCCACCAGGGCCTGCTGAACCTGCAGGCCAGCCCCTTCACGCGGCTGGGGCCGCACAGCGACGCGCGCGCTGAAGACCCGCGCGCCGCCAGCACGCGCCATGTGGTGCTGGAGCCGCGGCACTTTGGCGAATTCAAGGTGCCGGGCCTGCGCGGGCTGGTGCACACCCGGCCCTACATGCACAACGGCAGCCTGGCCACGCTGCAGGACGTGGTGCGCCACTACGACAACATGAACGAAGAGCGGCTGCACGCCGATGGCGAACGCATCCTGCGGCCGCTGAAGCTGGACGCTGGGCAGCGCGCCGACCTGGAAGCCTTCCTGCGCAGCCTGAGCCGCTGAGGGCCAGCGCGGCGCGGCCTCGCCGCCACCGCATGTTCAGGCGTTCAAGTCCACGGCCTGGCCTTCCACCAGCACGCCGCCTACCCGCAGTTCGGGCGTCAGCGTCACCACATCGGCCCAGGCGCCCGGGGCCAGCACGCCCCGGTCGGCCAGTTCCAGGTGCTGCGCCGCGAAGGTGGCCGTGCGCTGCGATGCTTCGGCCAGCGTCAGGCCCAGGCCCACCAGGTTGCGCAGGGCCTGGTCCATCGTCAGGGCGCTGCCGGCCAGCGTGCCGTCGGGCAGACGCACGCCACCCAGGCACTTGGTAACGGTGTGGCGGCCCAGCGTGTAGTCGCCGTCGGGCATGCCCGCGGCCGACGTGCTGTCGGTCACGCAGTACAGACCCGGAATGCAGCGCAGCGCCACGCGCACGGCGCCCGGGTGCACGTGCAGCAGGTCGGGAATGATTTCAGCGCGCTGGGCATGGGCCAGCGCCGCCCCTGCCATGCCGGGCTCGCGGTGGTGCAGCCCGGTCATGGCGTTGAACAGGTGCGTGAAGCCGGTGGCGCCCGCGGCCAGCGCGGCCACGCCGTCTTCGTAGCGGCCGGCGCTGTGGCCCACCTGCACCACAAAACCGTGCTGGCGCAATTGCACGATCAGTTCCAGGTGGCCCGGCAGTTCGGGCGCCAGCGTGACCAGTTTCAGCGGCGCCAGCGCGTGCAGCGCCAGCACCTCGGCCAGCGTGGCGGTAACGGCGAAGTCGGGCTGCGCGCCCAGCCGGCTGGCGTTGATGTACGGGCCTTCCAGGTGCACGCCCAGCACGCGCGCACCGCCGCTGGGCCGTTGCTTCACGTGCGGCGCCAGCGCACGCAACGCGGTTTCAATCTCCTCACGTGGGGCCGTCATGGTGGTGGCCAGCAGCGCCGTGGTGCCGTGCCGCGCGTGCACACGGGCAATGTGGGCGATGGCATCGCCGCCACCCATGGTGTCGAAACCGCCGCCGCCATGCACATGCAGGTCGATGAAGCCCGGCAGCAACAAGGGCAGCCCGTTGCTGCGCGCCTCTGCTTCAGTGACGGCTTTGCCGTCCACGCTGGTGACCCGGCCGCCGGCGTGGTGCAGCCGGCCACAGACAAAGCCGGCGGGCGTCAGGACGTTGCCGGCCAGGGCCTGCGGGGCCGCTGTCGCGTTCAATCGGGCTTGCCCGGCGGCGCGCCCGTGCCGTCGTCCAGTTCGTCGGCTGATGGGGGTGCGGCCACCCGGAACTGCTCGCTGGCCCAGGCCCCCAGATCGGCGCTGCGGCAGCGTTCGCTGCAGAACGGCCGCCAGGCGTTGGCCGGGCTGAAGAGGGCGGGGCGCTTGCAGGTGGGGCAGGGCACCCGGCGTTCGGTGCTGGTCTCGGCCATGCTGCGGTGGGCGGTCAGGCGCAGAGCGCCAATTCGAAGGGCGTGTCCACACCGGCCACTCGCAGCCGGCCGTCAGCGTCGGGTTTCATGAAGCGCACCGACACCATCAGACGGTGGCCGGTGATCTCGGGCACCAGGTCGGTGCCGTCTTCCACCCGCACCCGCATCAGCTGGAAAGTGCGCCCGGCGGGCACGCTTTGCTGGTAATGCCCCGAGCTGGCCATCATGCGTTGCGGCGTGCCGCTGTCGCGGATCAGGCCCAGCAGCAGCACCAGCGCGTCTTGCAGCGGGGCCAGTGTGCGCAACCAGCCCAGCAGGTCGGCCCGACGCCGCGCGGCCGGGTACTGCTGCCAGGCGTAGTAGCCGGGCAGGTCGAATTCGCAGGTGCCGCCAGGAATGTTGATGCGGCTGCGGATGCTCATCAGCCATTCGTTGGCCGCCAGCGAATGGCCGGCCTTGCCCTGCAACTGGTTCAGCCCGCTGAAGCTGTCGTCGATGCGCTTGACGATGGCGTCCAGTGCCGGTTCGGAAATGCCCGGGTGGCCGCGAAAGCCCTGCAGTTGCGTGCGGTGGCGGTCCAGTTCTTTCAGCACGTCGCTCTTCAGGTCCGCGCGGGCGGCCACGTCCATGATCTCGAACAGCGTGGACAGCGCAAAGTGGTGGTCCACAGCTGCCTCGCGCGCCACCATCAGCACCAGGCGTTCAAACAGATGCTCCAGGCGCAGCATCGTGCGGATGCTTTCGTTGAACGGATATTCGTAAAGAACCAAGGCAGGCCTAGACGCGTGGGCTAAAAGATATCTTGCCGAATGACAAACACGCGGATTGTTTCACAGCCACCCGCGCGCGATCCCGCTTCAGCAGCGGGCTTTTGTGATTCAACGCAAGCCGGCCCAGTGGTGCCAGAGTGCGCGCACTTCGCCGTTCAACGCGTCCAGGCTGATGCCGTCGTTGAAGATCACCGCGTCGGCCACGTTGCGCCGGGCCGATCGCGAAGCTTGCTGCTGCACCACCTGCAGCGCCATGGCCGGCGTCCATCCCGGCCGCTGCGCCACACGGCTGACCTGGGTCTGCTCGCTGCAGTCCACCACCAGCACGCGCTGCACACGCTGGCGCCAGTGGCGCGACTCGGCCAGCAAGGGCACGTCAAACACCACCGGGCGGGCGCCGGCAGCTTCCGCCTGCTGCCGCGCCTGCTGCCCGATCAGCGGGTGCAGGATGGCTTCGAGGCGGCGCTTCACCGCCAGGTCGCCAAAGGCCAGCGCGCGCATCTGCGCACGGTCCATGGCGCCATCCGGCGCGATGATCTGCGGCCCGAACTGGGCCGCCAGCACGGGCACTGCGGCACCACCCGGCTCGGTCAGCGCGCGCGCGATTGCGTCGGTGTCCACCAGCACCGCGCCGCAGGCCACCAAAGCCTGTGCCACGGTGCTTTTGCCGCTGCCGATGCCCCCGGTCAGGCCCAGATGCAAGCCATGCCCAGAAGGCGTGGCGGCCATGTCACCAGCCGATCCAGCCGGTGGCCGTCTTCACGCCCACCAGCATCACCACCAGGCCGCCACCCGCCAGGAATGGCCCGAAGGGCACGTAGCGGCCTTCGCGCAGCGAGCCGGTGGCTTTCATGCCCAGGCCCACGATGGCGCCCAGCACCGAGGCCATCAACACGATGGGCAGGATGGCCTGCCAGCCCAGCCAGGCGCCCAAGGCCGCCAGCAGCTTGAAGTCGCCGTAGCCCATGCCTTCCTTGCCGGTAACCAGCTTGAACAGCCAGTACACCGACCACAACGACAGATAACCCACTACCGCGCCCCACAGCGACTGCGACAGCGCCAGCCCGGGCAGCCAGCCCAGCGCCGCAGCCATCAGGCCGGCCCACAGCAGCGGCTGGGTCAGCGCGTCGGGCAGCAGGGTGGTGTCCCAGTCGATCAGCGCCAGCGCCAGCAGCGCCGCGCCAGCGCCGCACCACAGCAGCGCCAGCGGCTGCGCACCCATGCGCCAAGCCAGGCCGGCGAACAACAGGCCGGTGGCCAGTTCCACCAGCGGGTAGCGGCGTGCAATGGGTGTGCCGCAGGCCGAGCACTTGCCGCGCAGCATCAACCAGCTGAACACGGGAATGTTCTCCGTCCAGCCGATGGCATGACCGCAGGCCGGGCAGCGTGAGCGAGGCCGGGCCAGGTCCAGCGGCGGAAGGGCCTGCAGGCTGCTGTCAAGCCCGTGTGCCAATGCATCGGGCTTCAGCCGCGCGTCGGCGGCCAGTTTCGGAAACAGCCGGGCGAAGGACTCTTTGTCGGCCAGCTGGGCCGCCACGTCGCCCCACCACTGACGTTCCAGCATAAGCGGCAGGCGGTGCACCACCACGTTCAGGAAACTGCCCACCGCCAGCCCCAGCAGGCCCAGGGCCCAGGGCGACAGGAAGACTTCGGGCGGAAAGTAGGCCAGCCAGTTGGCCATCACCACAACCGCCGCATCAGACCACGGCACCCAGCTTGAAGATGGGCAGGTACATCGCCACCACGATGCCGCCGATCAGCGTGCCCAGGATCACGATGATGAAAGGTTCCATCAGGCTGGACAGGCCCTTGACCATCTCATCGACTTCTTCTTCATAGAACTCGGCCGCCTTGGCCAGCATGTGGTCGAGCGAGCCCGACTCTTCACCAATGGCGGTCATTTGCAGCACCATGTTCGGAAACACACCGGTGGTGGTCATGGCGGTGGTCAGTGCCGAGCCGGTGGACACGTCTTTCTGGATCTGTTCGGTGGCCTGCAGGTACACCGCATTGCCCGACGCGCCGCCCACCGAGTCGAGGGCTTCAACCAGCGGCACGCCGGCGGCGAACATGGTGGACAACGTGCGTGTCCAGCGTGCAATGACCGACTTGTTGATCAGGTCGCCAAACACCGGCGCCTTCAGCAGCAGGCGGTCCATGGTCATCTGCATCTTCTCTGACCGTTTCCAGCTCTCGAAGAAGAAGTACAGGCCACCGCCCACCAGGCCGAAGATGGCCCACCACCATTGCACAAAGAACTTTGACATCCAGATGACGGCCTGCGTGGGCGCCGGCAACTCACCGCCAAACGACTTGAACACGTCTTCGAAAGAGGGGATCACGAAGATCATGATCACCGTCAGCACGACGAAGGCCACCACGATGACCGCCACCGGGTACATCAGCGCCGACTTGATCTTGCCCTTGATGGCCAGCGTCTTTTCCTGGTAGATGGCCAGCCGGTCGAGCAGGGCTTCCAGAATGCCGCCGGCTTCACCGGCTTCCACCAGGTTGCAGTACAGCGCGTCGAAGTGCAGCGGGTGCTTGCGGAAAGAAGCCGACAGGCTGGTGCCGGTCTCGACGTCGGATCGGATGTCGGTCAGCAATTTCGTCATGCGCGGGTTCGTGCTGCCGCGCGCCACGATGTCGAAAGACTGCAGCAGCGGCACGCCGGCCTTCATCATCGTGGCCAGTTGCCGCGTGAAGATGGCGATGTCCTTCTGCTTGATGCTGCGGCCGCCCGAAGTGCGGCGCTTCTTCAGCTTCGTGACCAGAATGCCCTGCCGGCGCAGGCTGGCGGTGACCGCGGCTTCACCGCCCGAGCGCATCTCGCCACGCACCACCTTGCCGTTCTTGTCCTTGCCTTCCCACTCGAAGATGAGTTCCTTGGCCGATTTGGCGGTTGCAGCGGTAGCCATGCGTGTGGGGGCGTTCGGGAAGCGGGTGGGGTGTCAGTGGGAAATCCGGCAGCGCAAGCGTCGCCGGCTATTCGTTGGTGACCAGGATCACTTCTTCCAATGTCGTCACTCCGGCTCGAACCTTAACCAGTCCCGACTGCCGAAGGTCGCGCACACCTTCGATCTCGGCCTGCTTGGCGATGTCCATGGCCGTGCCTTCGGTGAGGATGATGCGTTGAATGGCCTCGGTGATGGGCATCACCTGGTACACGCCCACGCGGCCCTTGTACCCATTGGTGCAGGCTGAACAACCCACGGCGCGGTAAAGCCGCCAGTTGCCGTCCAGTTCTTCGGGCTTGAAACCCGCCTTCAGCAGCGATTCGCGAGGGTATTCGGCCGGCTTCTTGCAGTTCTCGCACAACTTGCGCGCCAGGCGCTGGGCCGTGATCAACAGCACACTTGAAGCAATATTGAACGGCGCCACGCCCATGTTCAGCAGCCGTGTCAGCGTGGTGGGGGCGTCGTTGGTGTGCAGCGTGCTCATCACCAGGTGGCCAGTCTGCGCCGCCTTGATGGCGATGTCGGCCGTTTCCAGGTCGCGGATCTCGCCCACCATGATGATGTCCGGGTCCTGCCGCAGGAACGACCGCAGTGCGGCGGCGAAAGTCAGGCCGGCGCGGTCGTTCACGTTGACCTGGTTCACGCCCGGCAGGTTGATTTCAGCCGGGTCTTCCACCGTCGCGATGTTCACGCCCGGCTGGTTCAGGATATTCAGGCAGGTGTAGAGCGACACGGTCTTGCCGCTGCCGGTGGGCCCGGTCACCAGGATCATGCCGTAGGGCCGTCCGATGGCGTTGATCAGCCGGTCCTTTTCGATCTTCTCGTAGCCCAGTGCCTCGATGCCCAGCTTGGCGCTTGATGAATCGAGGATCCGGATCACCACTTTCTCGCCAAACAACGTGGGCAGCGTGCTGACGCGGAAGTCGATGGCCTTGCTGCCGAACTTCAACTTCATGCGGCCGTCTTGCGGCACCCGCTTCTCGGCAATGTCCATGCGCGAGATGACCTTGATGCGCGACGCCAGCTTGTCCTTGATGGCAATCGGCGGCTGGGTGATCTCGCGCAACTCGCCGTCGATGCGGAAGCGCACCCGGTAGTTGTATTCGTAGGGCTCGAAGTGCAGGTCCGACGCCCGCATGTTGATGGCGTCGACCAGCATCTTCTGCAGGAAGCGCACCACGGGCGCGTCTTCGACGTCGGTGGTGACTTCGTTGCTTTCCGGTGCGGCCGTTTCTTCTTCGGTGACGTCGAAGTCGAAGTCGGTAGTGGCCAGCGTTTCCAGCACCTCGTTGGCTGAGGCGGTGGACGCGTCCAGATGCCGCATCAGCTTGTCGTATTCGACGATCACCCATTCGGGTGTGAGCTGCGTGGCGAACTTGATGCGCTCGGCGGCTTCCTGGTCGGTGGGGTCTGCCGCGCCGATGAACAGGCGGTTGCCGCGCTTGCCCAGCACCATCAGCTGGTACTGACTGGAAATCTTGGAGTCGACCAGGTTGCGCGGCAGCCGCTGCATGTCCACCGCGTTCAGGTCCAGCACCGGCAGCGCCAGAGCGCCCGACAGGGTGTGTGCCAGGTCATCGGGCTTCACGGCCCCTGCACCAATGACGGCGCTTATGAAGCTGGCCTTGCGTTCGCGTGCGGCCCTGGTCAGGTCTTCAGCGGCCTTTGCACTGATCTTGCCGGCGTTGACGAGCACCCGGGCCACGCCCGACAGTGACGAAGGCGAAACTTCAACGGTTGCTTCTGTGGCCATCGACTCGAATCTGCGTGTGCATAACCGATGGATGATCGCTGATCGAAGGGCGGGTGTAAACGACCAATAAGTCAGCTTTCAGCCGCGCATGACCACCAGGCCTGGATCGTCGACAGCCGGAAAGACCACGGATGGTCGGGGTGAGAGGATTCGAACCTCCGGCCTCTACGTCCCGAACGTAGCGCTCTACCAGGCTAAGCTACACCCCGTTTGGGTCTCGGACACGGCATTGCTGCGCAACGATCCCGAACTTCGCTGTCGTGGGCTGAGACATACCACACACGGAGGTGCAGGCTGCATCACCAAGCCGCGTTCACATGCTGTTTCGCCCGAATCTGGTGCGGGTGAAAATCATGATGAACGGTTGACTGATCGAAAGCACAAGTCTATCAGAGCCTGCTTTGCCCGTGACTCGGGCAGCGCGTCCAACGCCGAGCGCGCGCGCTCGGCTTCGTCCTGCGCCGCTGCCCGCGTGGCCAGCAGCGCGCCGGTGCGTTCCACCACCACCAGAATCTCCGGCAGTTTGTGCAGTTCGCCCTGTTCGATGGCGTGCCGGATCATTGCGCGTTCGGCGCGCGTGCCCCGTTCCATCGCCAGCAACAGCGGCAGCGTGGGCTTGCCTTCGCGCAGGTCGTCGCCCACGTTCTTGCCCAATTCGGCGCTGTGGCCCTCGTAGTCCAGCAGGTCGTCCACCAGCTGGAAGGCCGTGCCCAGTGACCGGCCGTAGTCAGCGCAGGCTTCTTCCACGGCGGGCGCCGCGCCGGCCAGCACCGCACCCAGGCGGGCGCTGGCTTCAAACAGCTTCGCGGTCTTGAAGCGGATGACCTGCAGGTAGTCCTCCACCGACAAGTCGGGGTCGTGCATGTTCATCAGCTGCAGCACTTCGCCTTCAGCGATGACGTTGGTGGCGTCGGCCAGCACGTCCAGCACGCGCATGCGGTTCACGGACACCATCATCTGGAAGGCCCGCGAGTAAAGAAAGTCACCCACCAGCACACTGGCGGCGTTGCCAAACATGGCGTTGGCCGTGGCGCGGCCCCTGCGCAGTGCCGATTCGTCGACCACGTCGTCGTGCAGCAGGGTGGCGGTGTGGATGAACTCAACAATGGCCGCCAGTTCGTATGTTTCGCTGCCCTCGAAGCCCAGGGCCTCGGCGAACAGCAGCACCAGCCGCGGCCGGATGCGCTTGCCGCCCGCGCCAATGATGTACTGGGCGATCTGGTCGATCAGAGCCACGCGCGAACTCAACCGCTGCCGGATCACATCATTCACCCGCAACAGGGCGGCTTCGGTGGGATCGGCAGCGAGGGCGGGGGAGGTGTCGGTGTCGAGCACGAATGGGTTCAGTGTTGCCTTGCCATTATAGAGAGCCGCACCCCGCCGCCCCAGCAGCGGGCCGGTATCCGCTGCCGGCGCGTGCTATACTCAAAGGCTCTGCGCCAAAGAAGCGTCTGTAGAGATGCTGCCAGCGATTCGGCGAATCCTGTCCTGCAGGGCCGGAAAACCAGCTTGCCAGCATCCCTTGCGGGGTGCCCAACAGTGTTTTCTGCCGTACAGCCCGGTGTTCCGCGGCAGCGCTGGTCAGCAGTGTGAGCGCAGTTTTTAGCAAAGGTCACAAATCATCATGTACGCGGTCATAAAAACCGGCGGCAAACAATACAAAGTTGCTGCAGGCGAAAAAATATTGGTAGAACAGATTGCTGCGGACGTGGGTCA